>JBEKHI010000103.1:0-21532 GCA_050012355.1 Streptosporangiaceae bacterium
TCGGCGATGATGCGCTGGCGGTAGTCGGTCAGTGCGCCGTCGTGGGCCAGTCGCATGCAGTGCGGCAACCGGTCCAGGGTGACCGAACGGTTCAGGTTCCCCTTCGCCGTCATGGCTGACAGGTGGATCTCATGGGCGTAATCGTCGGCCCCGAACTCCCCGAGTACCTCCTGCCCGAGCTTGGGGTCCCACTCCAGGTTCCGTTTCGCGTACTCGGCGGCGAGGGTGTTCGCCGCCCAGGCGGCCTGCCCGGCGACCCGGTCGATGGCCGCGATCGCGCCGAGCAGTTCATTGTCTGACAGCCCGGATACGTCACCCTCCGCGGTCCGGATCACCGCCAGCCCCAGCACCGGCCCGGCCGGCTCGACATCCCACGTCCCGCCGTGCGCGAACTGCCGTTCCGCGGGCTCGGCGGCCTGCCATCCCTCCTCCCGCACCGCGTCCCAGAACTCCTCCGGAGATACCATCGGCTCGTAATCCAGATCTTCGATGTAGTTCATTTCTTCTCACCTCATTTCCCTTGAACTACCTGAATCATATACTTGTTCGAATAGCTAATACAAGGAAAGTCTAAGGTAAATTCGAGAATTTCGAAATCTATTTCACATAATTTGTCGGATATGTGTGCGTGCCGGTGCCATACAGGGGCAGACGTACGTCCGCCCGGTGGCTCGGTGAGAGCGAGAGCGGCGCGGGGCTTACGGCTGGGTCACCGCGGTGTTTTCCGCCACGGTGAGCCGAGCGGGGAAGGCCGACAGCGCTTGGAGGATGATGTCGGTGACGGTGGCGAGCGGGATCGCGGTGGAGTCGATGACCAGGTGGTAGTAGCGCGGGTCGGTGGGGTCGGCGCGATACAGGCGACGGACGTAGGCGGTGCGAGCCCGGTCGGCGGTCTGCAGGTGGCGGCCGGCCTGGTCCTCACTGACGTGCTCGATCGCGGCGCCCTGGATGACGCGGAGGTCGGGCGGTCCATCCAGCCGGACATGGAACCCGACGTCCTTGCCGAGTGCCACCGCCGCGCCACGCCCGAGGATCACGCCCGCGCCGTCGTCCGCCACGCGGCGGATCCCTTCCTCGCAGTGGCGGCGCAGGGTGTCGTCGTGGTGGCGGGCCGGCGGCGGCGTCTGGGTGGGGCCGGCGGGCATCGCCTGAATGAACGAAGCGAGCAGCCGGTGGACCGGCATGAGGTCAGCCTCGTCGCGTGCCAGCCGCTCGGTGCACGGCTCGGGCCCCGCGAGGCCACCAGCGCTGGTGGTGGCCCGGTGCAGGAACGGGACGCCAAGTCGCTGCGCGAGCGCGGGAGCGACGACGGCGCCGCCAGCGCCGTAGGAAGCCGACACAGTTACCAGCCGGACCTGATCAGAACTCACGATTTCTCTCCTCTCGGCTATGCCGCAGCGGCGGCGGGGGTCTCGCCGCCAGTGCTGGTAAGGGTGCCGGGCCTAAGGATCAGCCCGCAGATGACCGCGGCGGCGGCGAAGATCGCGGCGGCCACCCAGAATGCGACCGTGTAGCTGTGCACCGCTCCCTCGGCCTGGGCCCTGAGACTGGTCCCGTGGGCCACCAGATAGCTGGACAGCGCGTCGGCGGCGATGGTGTTCAGTAGCGCGGTTCCTATCGAGCCGCCGATCTGCTGGCAGGTGTTCACCATGGCCGATGCCACCCCAGCATCGGCGGGGTTGGTACCGTACGTCGCGGTGTTGATCGCGGAGCTGAACACCAGGCCAAGCCCGAGGCCCATCACCACCAGTGCGGGCAGGATCGTGGCCGGGTAGCTCGTGGTCGGGCTTAGCTCCGACGCCAGGAGCACCAGCCCGCCCGCGGCGACGATCAACCCGATAGGAACGAGAATGCGCGGACCGAGTCGAGGCATGAGCAGCGTGCTGGACGAGGTCGACGACGCGATCAGCGCGGCGATCATGGGCAGGAACGCCAAGCCGGTCACGACCGGCGAGTAGCGCAGGATCTCCTCCAGGTAATAGGTCAGGAAGAGGAAGATCGCGAACATCCCGATGGCGGACAGCGCGACGGCTAGGTAGGCCCCGCCCCGGAACCTGTCCAGGACAATCCGCAGCGGAAGCAGCGGATGCGGCACCCGTAGTTCGGCCAGCACGAATGCGGCCAGCAGGACCACCCCGGCCACGAGCAGGCCGATGGTCAGCGCCGCGTCCCAGCCCTTGGTCTCGGCCTCGGACAGCCCGTAGACGAGGGAAACTAGCCCCGCCACGACGAGCACCGTCCCCAGCGGATCGAGGTGCACGTTGGTGTCACGCTTATCACGGCGCAACAGTCGCACGGCGGCCGTAACCGCGATCACGGAGAAAACGACGTTGACGTACAGGCACCAGCGCCAGGACAGATATTCCGTCAGCACGCCGCCCAGCAGCAGCCCGATAGCCCCGCCGGCCCCGGCGATGGCCCCAAAGATGCCGAAGGCCTTGCCGCGCTCGGCCGGGCTGGTGAACGTCACGGTCAGCGTGGACAGCGCGGCAGGCGCGAGCATCGCGCCGAAGCAGCCCTGGATGGCGCGGCCGATAAGCAGCATGGTGAGGTTCTGGGCGGCGCCGCCCAGCGCCGATGCCAGGGCGAAGCCCAGCATTCCGATGATCAGCATCCGTTTGCGGCCGACCAGATCCGCGAGCCGGCCGCCAAGCAGCAGCAGACCGCCGAAGGCCAGCGAATAGGCGGTCACCACCCATTGCCGGTCCGCGTTGGAGAATGCCAGATCGTGCTGGGCCACCGGCAACGCGATGTTCACCACGGTGGCGTCCAGCACCACCATCAGCTGTCCCAGGCAGACAACACCTAGGATCAGCCAGCGACGAGCGGAGTCATCGTCCGGGCCGCCGTGCACCGCTGCTTCCGCCGCTATCGGTGCCGCGGCATGCTCCGCGTCCTGTGTCATGGGTTACCTCCTGAGCAGGCAGTACCCACAAGCCAGGCATTCTGAACGATGATCATGCGATACACAACTTGCTTAGCGGACCGTGGGCCGGGTCCAGACCCGGCCGATGAGCAGGTAAAAGATGCCACCAAAGGGGATCTGGACCAGGCACGCGATAGCCCATACCCACCTGGGCAGGAAGCGGACTCGGTCGGCCCGAACCAGGTCAGCCAGGCAGAAGATCTCCCACCCGGCGATAAGCAGTACGGCGAGGATGAGGACCGACGATGCCAGCATGCGCTCATTGTCGCACTTTGAGTCGTTGTTTGCTGGCGAGGCGGCCCGCGGTGATGAGTGCGGGGACGGCAGTGATACCGCCGCCCTGCCGGACGGACACCAAGAGGTGCGCTAGAGGGGCGTTAGAGGAGCCGCTGAGGAGGGGTGGAATCTTCAGGGTGCGCGGCCTAACCTTGAGACGACCGGCTCGGCTGCGCGCTGGCTGGCAGGAACCCCATATGGGAGACCCGAGATGCGATTCTCGCTGCTAGGGCCGCTTGTGGTTGCTGACAGCGTGGGTGGCCCGGTAGCGGTAGCCGGGCCGCGGCTTCGGGTCCTGCTGGCGGCGCTGCTGCTGCATGCGAATACGCCGGTGTCGGCTGCCGAGCTGGCCGAGATGGTGTGGGATGGTTCGCCGCCGTCTGGTGCTGTGGCGACGCTGCGTTCTTATGTCCGGCGATTGCGCAATGCGGTGGATCCCGGTGCGGCGCGGATCGCAGCCCGTGACCCTGGCTATTTGATCCGGGTGGAGCAGGCGGAGCTGGATGTCCTGGAGTTCGAGGCCCTATGCCGGGATGCTCGGGTGGCGCTGCGGGCCGGCCAGTGGGCGGACGCGTCTGCCGCGGCTGGGCGGGCGCTAGGGCTGTGGCGGGCGGCGCCGTTGCTGGATGTTCCTGCCGAGGTCCTGCGCGGGGAGTTCGTGCCCGGTCTGGAGCGACTGCGACTGCAGGTGCTGGAGGATCGTGTCGATGCGGGGCTCCGGCTGGGACAGCACCAGGAACTGATACCTCAGCTGCTGGAGGTGACGGCCCGGTATCCGTTGCAGGAGCGGTTGCACGCCCAGCTCATGGTCGCGCTGGCCCGTGCCGGTCGGCGGGCTCAGGCGCTGCATGTCTATCAGCAGGCACGAAGCATGCTGATCGATGAGCTTGGCATCGAGCCGGGTGCTGAACTCCGGCTCCTGCACCAGCAGATCCTGGCAGGCGACACGCCGGAGATGACGGGGACAACGGACGGTATCCGGCCCGGCGAGGTTTCGGGCACGGCCGTGGCCGACGCGCCGGCCGGCAGCAGCCTGGAGCCGGTCATCCCGAGGGAACTGCCGGCCCCGGTGGCGCATTTCACCGGGCGTGCGGCGGAGCGGGCCAAGCTGACCGCGCTGCTGGACCAGTCCGCCGGAGAGGCACCGGGGGCGCTGGTGATCTCGGCAATCGGCGGGACCGCAGGGGTGGGGAAGACCGCGCTGGCGGTGCACTGGGCGCACCAGGTCGCCGGGCGGTACCCGGACGGCCAGCTGTATGTGAACCTGCGCGGTTATGACCCGGACCAGCCGGTGACCGCGGCCGGCGCGCTGGCCAGCTTCCTGCGCGCTCTCGGTGCGCCCGGTGAGGACATCCCGCCGGATGAAGACGAGCGGGCCGCCCGCTACCGGAGCCGGCTGGCAGGGAAGCGCATGCTGATCGTGCTGGATAACGCGAGATCTGCCGGGCAGGTCCGGCCGCTGCTGCCCGGCACGCCCTCGTGTGCGGTGGTGGTGACCAGCCGGGATGCACTTGCCGGGCTGGTAGCCCGTGATGGCGCCGTCCGGCTCGAACTTGACCTGCTGCCGCTGCCGGACGCGGTTGGCCTGCTGCGGGCGCTGATCGGCGCGCGCGCGGACGCCGACCTCGGGGCCGCCGCGCTGCTGGCCCAGCAGTGCGGTCGGCTGCCGCTGGCACTGCGCGTCGCCGCCGAACTGGCCGACGCCCGCGGCGACGTGCCTCTGGCACGCCTGGTGGAGGAGCTGGCCGATCAGCAGCAGCGGCTGAGCCTGCTGGATGCCGGCGGCGATCCGCGCACCGCGGTCCGGGCCGTGTTCTCTTGGTCCTACCGTCACCTGGATGCCTTCGCGGCCCGGGTGTTCCGCTTGGCCGGCCTGCACCCCGGCCCTGATTTCGGCCCGCATGCGGTGGCCGCGCTCACCAGCGCCACGCTGGAAGACAGCCGCGGCGTGCTGGACGTGCTGGTCGGTAAACAGCTCATCCAGCAGGTCAGCCCAGGCCGGTACGGCATGCACGACCTGCTGCGCGCCTACGCCCGCGAACTCGCCGCTGCTCAGGACGACGGGGACGGACAGCACGCGGCGCTGGCCCGGCTGCTCGATTACTACCTACATGCCGCTGCCGCCGCGATGGATGCCCTGTACCCGGCCGAACGCCACCGCAGGCCCCGCATCCCCCCGGTGGCCGCACCAGCTCCGCCAGTCACCGAGTCGGCCGCGGCGCAGGCCTGGCTGGACACCGAACGCGCGAACCTGGTAGCCATCACGGCACACGCCGCCGGGCACGGCTGGCCCGCGCACGCTACTCGGCTGGCCGCCACCTTGTTCCGCTACCTGGCCGTCGGCAGCCACTGCCAGGAAGCCATCACCATCTACACCCACGCCCGCTCGGCAGCCCGCCACACCGGCGACCACGCCGCCGAAGCAAGCACGCTGAACCATGTCGCCGGCGTCTACTTTCAGCAGAGCCGCTACCAGCAGGCCACTGATCACCTCGAGCAGGCCCTGGCGCTGTTCCGGCAGATCGGTGACCGCGGCCGCGAGGCCGACATGCTGAGCAACCTTGTCGCCATCTGCTCGGCCCAGGGCCGTTACCAGGAGGCCGGCACCCTCAACGCGCAGGCTCTGGATACCTATCGCCAGGCCGGTGACCTGATAGGCGAAATGAAATGCCTGGGCAATCTCGCCAACATTGAGGTGTGGCAGGGCCGCTACCAGCAGGCAACCCGTCACCACCAGCAAGCCCTGGCCATTGCCCGGAAACTTGATGACCGGCACGCGGAGTGCCCTGCGCTGCTCGGCCTCGGGGAAGTCTTCATGCGGCAAGGTGATCTCCCGCAGGCGGACAGTTACCTCGGCCAGGCACTAGCCCTGTGCCGCGAGACCAGTGACCGTTTCTACCTAGCTGGGGCACTCACCAGAACCGGTGACGTTCGCCTGCGGCAAGGCCGGCACCAGGAGGCCTGCGACCACCTTCAGGAGGCCCTGGCCCTGTGCCAGGAGATCGGCGACCAGTCCGGTGAAGCCGACGCACTCAACAGCCTTGGCGAGGCGCTTCTCGCAGCTGGCCAGCTCAGCAGCGCCTGCACCCGCCTCGCTACGGCGTGCGATATAGCCAGCGATGTCGGCGACAAATACCAGCAGGCCCGCGCGCATGACGGCCTCGCCCGCGCCCATCACGGGCTGGCCAGACCCGGTCAGGCCCGCGATCACTGGACAGAGGCCCTTGCCCTCTACACCCACCTCGGCGTACCTGAGGCGGACCAGGTTCGCGCCCAGCTCGCCGATACCGGGAACCGGGACAATCCTGAGCGATAGATCCTGGCAATGATCTCTCGCGGATCAGCCTCCGCCCCGAGGAGATCCGAATTGTTATCCGGCCGCTGCGCAAAGCGATGCGCTCAGGCGGCTATTCATTGTCGAGGAGCGCGACCCGGTGCAGAGTCCAGGTGCCCCTCGGATGCCCCTCAAATGCCCCACTCCGCTGCCAGCATGATCACGGGAGCCAAGGGCCAGAGGCAAAGGAGGAACAAATGAGGAGATCGTTCCAGGTGGCTACAATCTTTACCGGTGTGGCCGCCCTCGCGGGCGGATTCGGGCCCGCGGCGCACGCCGCGACCACGGGCCCCAACGCGCTCCATCCGGAAATCGCGAACCAGGAATGCGGGGCCAACAACAACGGCGTCAGCAAGTGGCTGCACCTGTACTACCCGAACAACGACCATCCCGCCGAGTGCTTCCACGGAACGGGTACCACGAGCGCCGATGCAACCATCCAGGCATTCTGCGCTGGTAGCACCAGCGGTTATATTTTTGGCCATCTAACCGCGAGTGGTAATGGTTTTGCCGTTCACTACGGGCGCGGCTCTACTAGGTATTACATCTCAAGTCTTACCGGCATCATCACGAACTGGACCATCTCGAAAATCACCATCAGCAAAATGACCGGTGCCGACCACGAATGCACCTGACGTGACATCACTGGCTGCCTAGCGGTCCTGAGTGATCGTTATGTGCGAGTCCGGCGGCCAGGGCAGACGCAATTCCTGAGACCGCGCTCGCATGATCCGGGGGCCCTTGGTGGCCCCCGGTCGGCGTCGCAGGGTCAGTCGTTCCATGGCCTGGGCTGCCTGCCCGGGAGAGAGGGGTTTGGCGTGAGTGCTGTGAGCATCGGCCGGGTTAACGGTGACGGGCCATCGGGAGGTGACATAGACAGCATGGCGGGTCGGCTGCAAGATCCAGTGTTCGTGCTGTGCATGGGACGTTCGGGGTCGACGCTGCTGCGGTTCCTGCTGGACGCGCACCCGGAGCTGGCGTGCCCTCCGGAGACGAGCCTGCCGGAACTGTGCGGGCAGCTCTCGGTGGTGTGGTCACTGATCGAGGGAGCACCGCTGTCGGCGAACCGGGGAGACGCGCCGCCACAGGTGCCCGACGCGGCGATCACGGGAATACGGCGGATGGTCGATGAGATGACCGGATCGTATCTAGCGCGGCGAGGGAAGCGGCGATTCTGCGACAAGAGCCTCAGCTCGGCGCAGTCCGCCGACCTGCTGGTGCAGATCTTCCCGCGGGCACGGTTCGTGTGCCTGTACCGGCACCCGATGGACGTGGTCCGTTCGGGCCTGGACGCGTGCCCGTTCGGGCTGAACGGGTACGGATTTGACCAGTACATCGTCGGGTCGCCAGGGAACTCTGTGCTGGCGCTGGCGCGGTACTGGCTGGATAACGCGATGTTGATCGAGGGGGTGGAGGAGCGCTATCCCGACCGGTGCTGCCGAGTCCGGTATGAAGACTTGGTGGAGGATCCCGAGGACGTTATGGAGGACGTGTACTCGTTCATCGGGGTAGGGCCGGCTCCGGGGGTGGCGCAGGCCTGCTTCAGCGAGGAACGGGAGCAGTTCGGCCCAGCCGATCACAAGATCTGGGCGACGTCGGCGATCAGCGGAGACTCGGTGGGCAGGGGGGAGTCGATCCCGGCGGGACTCATCCCGCCGCCGGTCACCGAGTCGATCAACAAGCTGGCCGCAAGGCTGGGTTACCTGCCGGTGAACGCCGGGTGGGGTACCCCGGGCAGGCCAGCTGACCCGCGCGTTCCCGAGACCATCAGGCGCACGGTGGCGTCCTCCAGTCCGGCCGACGGCGAGGCCGTGCCTGGGTCCGGGGTCCTGCTGGAGTTCCTGCGGTCCAGGCTGGCGGGTGCCGACGAGCGGTTCGCCAGCCGGTGGGAGTCGCACGCGCGGGAGAAGTTCCTATTCGTGTCCCGCGCCACCACCGGCGGCGACGAGGCGGCGTGGCTTGTTGACCTCGCTACACGCACTGTCACGGTGGATGACGGGCAGGCCGACGATGTCTCCTGGAGTGTCCTGGGCTCCCCGGAGACCTGGCAGGCGGTGGTGGGAGGGCACCTCAACCTGCACATGGCGCTGCGGCGCTGCGAGGTGCGCTACTGCCCGGCGAGTGAGGAAGGCCCGCTGCTGTCCCATGCCCGGATCGCGATGCTCGCGGACCTGCTCGGCCTGAGCTCCTGGGTGCAGACGGGCCCGGCCCGTCAGGACGCGGCATGGCAGCAGACATCGCCCGTGGCAGCGGCCCAGTGATGCCGACCGTGACGGAGCGCGCCCCGGTGATCGTGCTGGCCTGCCCGGACTCGGGAGGATCGTGGCTGCTCTCGCTGCTGTCGGCCAGCGGCGAGCTGGCCTGCACCTCGGGGACCGGCGTGCTCCCGCTGTGCGATCAGGCGACGCAGGTGTGGCGGCGCGTTGAGAACGGCAGTCCCCAGGCTGGGAGACCATCGGCGCTGGCGGCCAAGTCGATCCGGGCGTCGATCGCGCCACTGGTCATGCACATCCTGGCCAGTTCAGGCGCGCAGCGCTGGTGTGAGTGCGCCGTCCCCGCGCGGGAGGCCGCCGAGGCGTTCCTTGGCCTCTTCCCGGGGACGCGCTTCGTGTGCCTGCACCGCGAGGCCAGCCAGGTGATTCGCGCCGCCCTCGCCCGTAGTCCGTGGGGGCTGGCCGGGCAGGCCTACCGGCCCTTCATCGCCGCCCAGCCAGGCAGCACGGTCGCCGCGCTGGCCGCATACTGGATCGCCCACACTGAGGCGCTGCTGGCGTTCGAGGCGGATCACCCCGACCGGTGCCTGCGGGTCCGGTTCGAGGATCTGCCCGGCGCGATGGGGACTATCCCGACGGCCCTGAGCTCCTTCCTGGGGCTGACCGCCAACCGCTATATCAGCCCGCCTGGTCCTCGCGAAGACGACCGCTCAGTGCCCGACGCGGATGTCCCGCCTTCGGCCGCGATGCCACTCGAACAGCTCTCGTCGGCGGTGCTGGCCCAGGTCAACGGCCTGCTCGGCCAGCTCGGTTATCCATCACTGGCGCCTGGCTAAGCCAACGGCCTAACTCGCTCGCAGTGCCCGCAGCCCGGTTACGGCGAGCACTGCCATTACGTCGGAGGCTATCGCGGCTACCGTGAAGCCGCCGTGCACGCCGAAGGCGTCCGCCGCCGCGCCGGCCCGCGCTGGCTGAGTTCAGGTGCTGCGCATGAAGCAGCCTGAAGTTAGCGCCGCGCCGAATCGACGATCTGCCGCTGGTGTCGGATCATGGGATCGGCAAGTTGGCGACGGCTGGCGGGGGGCGCCGGCTGGCGGGATGCCCTGGTCCCGCGCACGAGCAGTGCGGCACACCGTCACGAGCCCGGACAAGCCACTACTTCACCGATGGCGTGGGTGCCGGATCGCGTGCGAGCCGCGTTGCGCGCTCGATGCTGGAAGATGAGCGCGGCGGGGCACCGATGACTTAGCCGGCCGACAGCGTCTACATCTGCAGGCTATGAACGTGATCGGTTAGGGAGGCCCCATGGTCACCGCACTACCGCCCGTCGTCGACGCTGACACCTGGCAGCACCAGCTGGACGCCCTGCGTGCCCGGGAGAAGGCCGCGACCCGAGAACTCGATGCGATCGCCGCGGAGCGCCGACGACTGCCGATGGTTAAGATGCCCGACTACATCCTCGAGGGGGACCAGGGACCGATCCCGCTGGCCGACGTCTTCGACGGCAAGTCACAGCTGGTCGTCTACAACCACATGTGGTTCCCCGGCGAAGAGTGGCAGTGCCCGGGCTGCACCGGGTTCACCTCGCAGTTCACCCGGCTGGAGTTCCTGGACAGCTACGACGCCCGGTTCGTCATCGTCACCCAGGGCCCGATCGACGAGGCGCTGGCGTACAAGCGGCGGGTCGGGAACAAGATGCCCTGGTACTCCACCGCGAACAGTTCATTCGGCAGCGACGTCGGCGCACCGCTCGGCGGCGGATTCGCCGTCAATGTGTTCCTGCGTGATGGCGACACCGTGTACCGCACCTGGCACACCAACGGCCGTGGCACCGAGCAGCTCAGCCACACCTTCGCGCTGATCGATCTGCTGCCGTACGGGCGGCAAGAGGAGTGGCAAGACTCGCCCGAGGGCTGGCCGCAGTCGCCTACCTACAGCGGATGGTCCGGTTCCGAAGACATTGCCGGGCGCTACGGGCCAGATGCGTGAGGCGTGTCAGCGGGAGCAGGCGCTGATCGCGTCGTCGAGAACGGAGGGGCGCGGATCGTCTTGCTGCCAGCCGTCCGTCTTGAGTCGGTGCAACGCCGGGAGCGCCGCGGGGGAGCCCAGTGCCGCCGCCGCTTCGACGATGAGATTCCCGGGACTGTCCTCAAGCCGAGATAGCAGGATCGGGAGGGCAAGCGGATCGCGGCGCTGGGCCAGGCCCAGGAGCGCTTCTCCGGCGGTGTCCCCGTCGGGATCGTCGAGGCGGGCGGCCAGGGCCTGGCGCAACGGCGGGCTGTCGGCTTCGAGCTGGGAGCCGAGACCAAACGTCGCCCAGTCCCGGATCTCCGGATCAGGGTCAGCGGACAACTGGATAAGCGCCGCGACGGCGGCGTCGGCGGGCGGATCACCGGCTAGGGCGGGCAGGGCGGCCGCGACCGCGAAGCGGACCTCGTCGTCGGGGTGGGCCGCATGGTGCAGCACCGCCGCTAGCCCCCGCGGATCCGCGAGATGACCCAGAGCGGTGATGGCGCTGTCTAGGACGTCCGGCCGCCTGTCGTCGCAGGCCGCGATCAGGACCGGCAGCGTTTCCGCCGCCCATGGCCGGTTCTGCGGGTATCCGATCTGGCCGAGGATGTCGAGCCCTAGCACCCGCTCGGCGCGGTCGGCAGAGCAAGCGAGGGCACGGGCCGCCTCGAAAGCCGGCCGGTCCGTCCGCCGGTGAACCCCCGCAACGATGTCCCACCGCTCGGCGGCTTCACAGTCCATCGCCGCGGCACGGGCGAGCAGCGGGCCTAGATCCTCGTTCTCGTAGCCGCCCAGCACCCAGAAATGCTAACCGATGTAACCGCCTCACGGCGTTCCCGCGTTGGTAGGGCATGGAGACCCGTCAACGGGACTTCGCGGAGTTCTACCGTGAGTCCAAGGACGAATGCCTGGTCACTGTCTTGGTCAGTGTGGGTGACCGGGACACCGCCCAGGAACTCGTCGCCGAGGCGTTCGCCCGAGCGTGGGCGTCCTGGCGCAAGGTGAGCAAGCATCCGGCACCGGCGGCCTGGGTGGTCCGCACCGCGCTGAACGCGGGCATCTCTCAGTGGCGGCGACGCCACCGGGAGGTAGCCGTTCCCGATCCGGTCCTGGTCGCGGACTCAACCGCATCCGGGACGGCGGGAGGAGCCGTCGATCCCCGGATCATGGCCGCCCTCATGCGGCTGCCGACTCGGCAGCGCCAAGTGGTGGCGTTGCGCCTGTTCCTGGACCTAGACACCGAACGCACCGCCGAGACACTCGGCATCGCCTCGGGCACGGTCCAAGCCCATCTGGGTCGCGCCCTCGCCGCGCTGCGCGCCGACCTCATCCCCAAACTGCAAGAGGAGCACACCTGATGAACCACGACGACCTCATCATCACCGCCGTGCGGGAACAGCGGGACAAGATCCCGATGACGATTCCGGAGGAACAGATCATCAGCCGGGGCCGCGCGCTGCGGGCCCGCCGCCGCATCCCTGGCGTAGCCGGAGGGCTCGCGGTGCTGGCCGTCGCATCCCTCGCCACCGCCGGGCTGGTCTCCGGCCACCAAACCGGCAGCCCCGCCACCACCCAGCTCGCGGCCTGGACGGTCAGCGACACCGGCAACGGCACGATTCTCGTCACGGTCAGGGAACTGCGTGACCAGGCCGCGCTGCAGGCAAAGCTTCGGGCCGAGGGCTTGCCGGTCAACGTCAGCTTCTCCGGCCCGCCGCGGAGCAGCGTGTGCCAGCCAGCGGATGCCAGCAAGGCCACGTTGGGCCCGGTGGCCGAGGTGCGGGGCAGCGGTACCAGCCGCGATCTGGTCTTCCACCTGTCGGCGATCCCAGCCGGCGACGGGGTGGCGCTGTTCGTCAATAACAACCTCTCGTCGACCGCGAACGCGACCCAGTCGGGGGTTGCGATAGCTGTCAGCCTGGTTACCGCCAGTCCCGCCTGCACGGGAACCAGCGGCTGAGCCCAAGACCCGGTTCTCAGGCGATGCTGACCCGTTGTTGCCCGCCGCGCCCGCGGCGCAGCGACGCGCCGACCATCATCGCCACGATGCCGCCGAACAAGCCGATGAAGCCGCTGCTCACGCCGACCGCGCACTGCGGTCCCGAACACGCCTGCGTGATTGGCGCGCCGCTCATCTGAGCGATGAACTCGTCGATGATCCCTCCGGCGAACAGGTGAAACCCGAACGCGAGCAGCAGGCAGCCAGCCAGCGCCACGCCGGTCTGCGGCCCCCGCGCACCCAGACGCCGCGCGCGGACCAGCACCCGCCAGGCCGAGAGGATGAAGACCAGCGCGGCCGCTATCAGCAGATAGAGGCTCCAGGGAGTCAGGCCGCTGGCGCCCGCGAACGTGGTGTCGTCGAACGTCGCCTGGTTGAAGTTGGCGCCGCCGAGGCTGGCATCGTCCAGGTCCGCTCCGGTCAGGTCCACCTGGATCAGGCTCGTCCCGGACATGTTCGCGCCGCGGAAGTCGGTGCCCCGCGCCGATGACTGGTCCAGCGTCGCTGCCGCCAGGTCGGCTCCGGCGAAGTCGGCTCCATCGAGCGTCGCCTGCGTCAGGTCCGCGTTCTGCAGGTTCGCGCCGCGCAGGTCGGCGCCGGTGAAGTCGACCTGGCCCAGGCTCAGCCCGCTGAGGTTAGCGTCCGCGAGGTTCGCGCAGCGGAGAGAGGAGTAGCCGCTGACCTCGCTGCTCGTGAGCGTCTTGCCGGCCAGGTCTGGTCCGGAGCCTGGCTGGCAGGCGGCGGACTGGGCGGCCAGCGCGGTCGCGGGGAACCCGGCGCTGAGGGCGAATACCGCGAGCACGGCCACGACGGCGGAGGCGGCGATACGGCGGGGTGTTCTGGTCATGATGCGCATGTGGCTCGCGTCACCCTATCTGTCTGAAGTGGGGCATGTGTCGCATTATTCAGTATCCAGACAAGGCGCTAGCGGCGAGGGGTTACCGAACGGGATCGAGGACGTCCTCCGATAGCGTAGGGATATGGCGATCAAGACACGAGTTCTCGGGCGTACCGGCGCGGATGTGACCGTTCTCAGCTACGGCGCTATGGAGCTGAGAGGTGCTCCGCGCGGCCCGGAGATCACCGACCAGGACGCGGAGCGCTTGCTGAACGCGGTCCTCGATGGCGGCATCAACCTGATCGACACCTCACCCGACTACGGGCGCAGCGAGGAGCTGGTCGGCAGCTACCTCGGCCACCGGAGGGACGAGTTCTTCCTGGCCTCCAAATGCGGCTGCCCGATGGAGCCCCCGGCCGACGGCACCCCGCCGCCGTACCCGCACGACTACAGTCCCGCGAATGTCCGCGCCAACGTCGAGCGGTCACTGACGCGGCTGCGCACCGACCGTCTCGACCTCGTCCAGGTGCACATGTCACCGAGCAAGGCCACGCTCGAGGAGAACCAGACGGTCGAGACACTCAAGGACCTTCAGGCCGAGGGCAAGATCCGCTTCATCGGCATGTCGGGCATCCTGCCGAACCTGCCCGATCACATCGCGATGGGCGTCTTCGACGTCTTCCAGATCCCGTACTCGGCGGTCCAGCGCAATCACGAGGAACTCATCACCAGCGCCGTTGAAGCGGGCGCGGGCACCTTCATCCGAGGCGGAGCGGCCCGCGGCGCCGCGTCGGAGGAGAAGAACTGGCAGAACAGCCCGCTCAGTCAGGACCCCGGGCTCGGCCAGCGGAACTGGGAGACCTCCGGGATCGACAGCCTGCTGAGCGAGGCGGGCATGAGCAATATGGAGTTCATCCTGCGCTTCACGCTCAGCCACCCCGGCCTGTCGACCACGATCGTCGGGACATCCAACCCGGCTCACCTGGCCGGGAACATCGCCATCGCGGAAAAGGGACCGCTCCCCGCCGACCTGTACGAAGAGGCCAGGAAGCGGCTCCCGCTTCCGTAAGCCCGGGGACGTTAGCCTGGCCAGGTGGAGATCCGCGACCTCGAGTACTTCCTTACCTGCTGCCAGGCGGGCAGCTTCACCGCCGCTGCTCGAGAGGCCCACATCGTCCAGTCGGCGATGTCCAGTGCGATCGCGCGTCTCGAACGCGAACTGGGCGTGTCCTTGTTCGACCGGTCGAGCACGCCGGTCACGGTCACCGAGCACGGAGCCGCTCTGCAGGCCGCCGCTCAACGAGTCCTGGAGGCCGTGCAGCAGGCCCGCGACGACGTGGCGGCGGTGTCGGGGAAGGTCCGGGGCACGGTCATCCTGGGTTGCCTGCTGCACACGGCGCCGCTCGACCTCGCCGCCGTCCTCGCGGCCCTGCGCCGCCGGTACCCGGAGGTCATCGTCCAGCTACGCCAGTCGGCGACCGGGTCGGCGGGCAACCTGGAGGGGATCCTGGACGGCTCCATCGACATCGCGCTAACCGGCGGGCCGCCCGATCCCGAGCCGGGCCACGCACCGCGTGGTGTCATCGTCCGGCCGCTGACCAGCGAACCGCTGGTCTTCGTGTGCCCGGCCGATCACCCGCTCAGCGGCCGGACCCGGGTGACGGTGGCGGACCTGGCGGACGAGACGATTCTGCGGTTCCCGCCCGGTTGGGGCGTCCGCGCCGCCGTCGACCGGGTCCTCGGCCCCGACCCGTCGGCGATCGAGATCGCCGACTACGCCCTCATGCTCCAGGTCGTGCGGGAAGGGTTTGGCACCACGTTGCTGCCCGCCTCCGCGGTCGGGGACGGGCACCAGGACCTGCGGCTCATCCCGGCCGACGATCCGCGGCTGCGCTGGAACCTGTCCGCCATCATCAGCGCCGCCCGGCACCCCGCCGCCGCCGCCACCGCGCTGCTCGCCGAACTCACCAAGGCAGCATCCATCAATGAAAGAGATTGAACGTAGCAAAATCAATCGTTGGACAAGATGGATAGGTAGATCGATCCTGGATTCATGATGACGACATTCCTTACCGATATCCGTGACACGGTTATGCCCGGCCGGGGCGGCAAGCACGGCCCGCTGCCGCCGCTGCTGATCAGCATGACGCTGGTCACCGGCTTGGTCGACGCGTTCAGCTACCTGGTTCTCGGGCACGTCTTTGTCGCCAACATGACCGGGAACATCGTGTTTCTCGGCTTCGCGCTGGCCGGCGCGCACGGATTCTCCATCACCGCGTCGCTCACCGCAGTGGCCGCGTTCGCGGCCGGAGCCGTCGTCGGCGGTCGGCTCAGCGCCCGGCACCGTGCCCATCGCGGCCGGCTGCACAGTTCCGCCGCGGCGGTCCAGGCCGCCTTCATCGCGGTCGCCGTCATCCTCGACGTCGCGGGCGGCAACGCGCCGGCGGCCGGCTACCGGTACGCTCTCATCGTCGCGCTTGGTATCTGTATGGGTATCCAGAACGCCGCTGCCCGAGCCATCGCGGTACCCGATCTCACCACCACGGTGCTCACCCTCACCATCACTGGCATCGCCTCGGACAGTGTTCTGGCCGGCGGCGCCGGGTCCAAGGTCGGCCGTCGCCTGGTCCCGGTGGCGACCATGCTCATCGGCGCACTCCTCGGTGCCGCGCTCATCCTGCACGCCCAGGCCTATATCCCGCTGCTCATCGCCCTGGTCACCGTGGTCACCGGTGCCGCCGTGAGCCACCAGCTGGGACGTTCGGACCCGGCGTGGGTCCTAGCCCCCCGATGAGTGATCAAGCGGTTCCGCGGCTGACGCGCCATGCGTCGTTATGGTCATAGTGATGTTGTGCTGGACGGTGAGCTTGCCGTTGCGGATCCGCCGCCGCAACTCGCGCAGCAAATATGTAACGAACATCGTTGGATTCCTTTTCGATTGCTTAGCCGCGGCAGGCCTGTATCGCTTGCTGGAACGACGATGACCGGGATCCGGTCGGCCGCGGACGCGGGCTCGCGGTCGAGCCGCCGCGCGGGAAGTTGCCGCCGGACGGGGGAGTGACCCCGTGCTGCTCAAGGCACTTCTCGAACGAACTCTTCGACGAACTGGATCCTGATGACGACCCGGTTGAAGTTGAAGAGGAACCGCAGCCGGCCACTGCCAGCACGGTGGTCAGCGCGACGGCGCCGATGGCGGCGGATCTGCGGGATAGGCGGATCAAGTAGTTTCTCCTTCACTCACTACTGGCGGACTTGCTACAAGTGAGTGAAGGAAGTGGGCCTTGCGATCTCGTTGCGGCCGGCTAGCAGGTTGCTTAGCTGATGATCGCTAGCGGCAGGCAGACGTTGAACGCGGCCCCATCGCCAGGCGCGGTGTCGACGGTGAGGTGCCCGTCGTGCGCGGCGGTGAGCGACGCCGCGATGGCCAGGCCGAGCCCGGCGCCTCCGGTGGCGCGGGTGCGCGCGCCGTCCGTCCGGTAGAACCGCTCGAACACGCGGCTGGCTTGCTCCGGCGTCATGCCGGGTCCTTGGTCGCGGACGGTCAGCCTTCCGCTGGCGGCCGCGCTCGCCACGGTGACCGTCACCGGCGATCCGTCCGGGGTGTGCTGCAGAGCGTTGCCGAGCAGGTTGTCGATGATCTGGCGGACGCGTTCGTGGTCGGCCTGGACGATGACTGGTTCGGCGGCGGCCAGCGTGATGCGCCGGCCTGGGTACACGATGCGGGCTTGCTGGACGGCTTCGGCGGCGATGCTCGCCAGGTCGACGGGACGCAGGTCGAGCGGACGTCCCGCGTCGAACCTGGCCAGCAGCAGGAGGTCCTCCACCAGCCGGCCCATCCGTATCGATTCCTGCTGGACCAGGCTCATGAGGTGCAGGAGTTCTTTCGCGGTGGCCGTGTCGCCTTGCTGCAGGCCGTATTCGGCGACTCCGCGGACGGATGTCAGCGGCGTGCGCAGTTCGTGGCTGGCGTCGGCGACGAACCGCCGCATCCGTTCCTCCGATAGCAAGGCTCGTGCCTCGCCGTCGCTGCGGGCCTGGTAAGCGGCCTCGATCGTGCCGAGCATGGTGTCCAGCGACTGGGCTAGCCGGCCGACTTCGGTCTTACCGGGCGGATGGTCGATACGCCGGGAGAGGTCACCGGCCGCGATCGCCTCCGCGGTTTCCTCGATTCGCTTGAGCGGGACCAGGCTGGCGCGCACCAGCGGTACCCCGATGCCAGCCAGCAACGCCAGCGCGATCGCGCCCGCGATGGCGTCCGCCACCTCCAGCCGGGTCACCGTGCTGTGGAGATCGTCGAGGCTGTAAGCGATGACGGCGTGCCGTCCGCCGGAGAGCGGCTCGACGATGACCCGCCAGGAGTAGCTGGCTGTCTGTACCGTGAAGGGGGTACCAACGTCGTTGAGCTGGCCGGCGGACAGTCGCGGGTCCTCGGAGCCGCTCGGCGTTAGTGCCTTTCCGTCCGCGCCGATGATCTCGACGAGGAACTGCGTCGGCAGGGTCTGGTCACGGTTGATATCGGTCCGCGACAGGACGCGGGTCGCGACCTTGGCGAAGTTCCGCAGCTGGGAGTCGGATCGGCCGAGCAGGTAGCTGCGCAGCAGCGTGGTCCCGAGAATCCCGGTGACCAGCGAGGTGAGGACGACGAGAAACGCCGCGACCGCCATCACCCTGGTGCGCAGCGACGCGCCTGCGACGCGGTTTCTCATGGCGGCGGGATCCGCAGCACGTACCCGACGCCGCGGACGGTGTGAATGAGGCGCGGCTCGGTCTGGTCGACCTTGCGCCGCAGGTAGCTGATGCACGGCTCGACCACGTTGCCTTCGCCAGCCGGGTTGTACTCCCACACGTGATCGAGGATCTGGCCCTTGCTGACGACCCGCCCGGCGTTGAGCATCAGGAAGCGCAGCAGCCGGTATTCGGTGGGCGTCAGGGGGATAAGGGTGTCGCCCCGCCTGACCTCGTGAAGATCCTCGTCGAGTTGGAGGTCGCCGACCCGGAGCACCGCGGCGGGCGCCACCGAGCGGCGCGTGCGCCGGAGCACGGCGCTGATCCGGATCAGCACTTCGTCCAGGCTGAACGGCTTGGTGATGTAGTCGTCCCCGCCGAGTGCGAGACCGGTGATGCGGGCCGGCAGCTCGTCGCGGGCGGTCAGGAAGATGACCGGGACGTCGCGACCGCTCGCGCGCAGCCGCTGGACCACCTCGAAACCGTCTCCGTCGGGCATCATGACGTCTAGGAGCACCAGATCGGGCCGCGAGGTCGCGGCGGCGTGTACCGCCTCGGCGCCGTTAGCGGCGGTCACCACGTCGTAGCCGGCGAAACGCAGCGAACCCGACAACAGCTGCAAGATCGTCGCCTCGTCGTCCACGACGAGCAGCCGTGCCGGGGCAGTACCGTCCATCGCCCCAGGCCTCATAGTTCCAGGATGATGCGGTTACCTTGCGAATCGCCGACCGTCTGTTGAAAGCTTGCTGATGACCCGCTGAGCTCCAGGGTTAGCGAGCCCCATCGTGTCGAACAAACGTCCGTAGAATCTGCTGCCATAGCAGCAGATTCTACGGACAGTTCGAGCAATTCTTGATAGCCTGCCGAGATCGCCACATGACTGGAGGACCGTAAATGACACTCGAGTTCGCGCGTCGCCGCGAGGGCAGCCTGCTACCAGGGCGCCCCGAGCCGTTCTTCCTCGCCGAGGGCGAAGGTGAGGGTGCCGTCCTGATCGACAGCCTTTTCACGGTGCTGCTGAGCGCGGACGAGACTGACGGCCAGTTCGGCGTGTTCACGATGGACGCGCCCGCTGGTGACCTGATCCCGCCGCATTCGCACGGTACTCATCATGAGATCTTCTACGTGGTCCGTGGTGGGGTCACCGTCTTCCTCGACGAGGCCGACGGCACCCGCCGGACGCGCGAACTCGCACCGGGGGAGTTCGGCTATGTTCCCGCCGGCATCACGCACGCCTACCGGGTCGACGCGGACGACACCCGGGTGCTGGGCGTGTGCAGCGGCGGGTTCGAGCGGTTCTTCGCCACCCTGGGCGAGCCGACCGATGAGCGGCACTACCCGGCGGTGGCTCACCCGCTTCCGCCGGGCGAGCGGTTCGCCGCCGCTGGCCAGCTTTTCGATACTCGGTTCCTGCCACCGGAGCGCCCGGCGCCATGACCAAGCCGGTCGGCTGACTGGTAAGGCGGTGGATGCCCACGACACCGAGGTTCCGGTGAATGCCACGGCCAGGTCGGCCATTGTGTGCCCGGAAAACCACGGTGCTAGCAGCGCGGCGATCGCGACCCGATGGGTGTACAGGTCGCCACAGGTCGAGAAGTCGGCCCGCAACAGGCGTTCCAGGAAAGCGAAGGTTCTGGCCAGCCTGGTCGCACGGGCGAGATCAGCGAACTGCTGGCGGGTGAGTGCCGCCACCATGACCCGGGCACCGTCCGCGGTGGCGAAGTCGCGGGCGAAGCCGCTACGCCGGTCGTTAGGTGCGCTGGCAGGCTGGGCCTCGGGGCCCTGGCAACGTCGGTTTAGCGAGACCGATGGCGGCCACTCCTCCAACTCTGCCAGCGCGAGGGCCAATCCCAGCGCGGCAGAGAATTCGGGCCGCTTTTGATCGAGCAGCCTGCGCACGTACTCCCTGTTCTGTGTGTTTTCCCGGGAGATAGTCCTTGTCATCGTTATTTTCCTCGCTGGTTATGTGCGTTTCGGGCAGACTCCGGCTGGAAAGACCGTTGATCGCCCTGGTCGGCCATGGGCGGTATTCCGGTCGGCCAGGGCGCTAACAAAAGCGTGGCCGACGCCATTGCCTCGCGCATCGCGGTTAGCGCCCATAATCTCGTGGGTGCTCGCTTTACTACCGGGTTCCAGTTAGCCGGTAGCTGGTGGGTTCTGCTGATCACCGGCTTCCAGTTTGTGGCGAGAGAGTTCCAGTCCGGCGCCAGGAATGCGGGCGCGGCGCGTGATGGCGGCGGCCGCGGCGGTGAGCACTCCCGTAAGCCAGACGTATAGCCGGGAACGGTCCTGCTCCTGGGCGGGAGGTGCCTGGTCGGCATGCAGCCAGGCGAACAGGCCGAGCATCCCAGCGAGATGAGGATCCGACTCGCGCAAGTCAGCCTCGATGCGACGCAACTGGCACTGCTGTCGGTAGCTGATCATCGCCTGCTCCTGACTTTTGGTTATCCAAAGTGGGTGGCGAGCCGGCGGTACAGGAAGGGCGCGGTGGCGCGGATCATGCCGGGCAGCCTGATCCAGCGCGGTATGTAAACATCGTCGCGGCCGCGCTGCGCGGCGTGGCAGACCAGGGTGGCGACCCGTTCGGGCGGGACCGGCCGGGGCCTGGTCCGCAGGTACGGGGCGCCCCGGCGGGTGAAGAACGGAGTGTCGGCGACGCCGAGGATCACGTGGGTGATCCGCACGCCGGTGTCGTGCAGTTCATAGCGCAGAGCTTCGGCGAACGCGCCGATGCCCGCCTTGGCCGCCGAGTACACCGCTTCCTGGCCGACCCCGACACTGCCCGCGACCGACCCGACCAGGATCACCTGTCCCCGGCCTCTGGCCAGCATCTGCGGCAGCAGCAGCCGGATCAGGTGGATCGGCGAGACCAGGTCAACTGCCAGGAGCTGTTCGGCCTGCCCGGCTGGCATGACGGTGAACGGCCCGGCCCAGCCGACCCCCGCGCAGGCCACCAGCAGGTCAACCCGGCCGGCGATGGCCAGCGCGCTGCGAGCCAGCTGGTCTGGCCCGGCCGGGCCAGCAAGGTCCGCGGGCAACGGGACGGCGCGGGTGCGAGTCGCCACCTGATCCAGGCGGCCTACGTCGCGTCCGGATATCAGCAGCCGCCAGCCGTCGCCGGCTAGCCGGTCAGCCACGGCCGCCCCGATCCCGGATGACGCACCGGTCACTAGGGCCACGCCGCCAGGCCGGGCGTCACGACGGGCCGGAGGGC
>JBEKHI010000104.1:0-21513 GCA_050012355.1 Streptosporangiaceae bacterium
GACACCGCGCAGCCCGGCCTCCCAGCCGAGTTCGCGGTCCTGCATGGGCGTGGCGACGTACCCGGGACAGACCGAGTTAACGGTGATTCCATGAGGTGCGAGCTCGAACGCCATCGCCTGGGTCAGGCCGACGACGCCGAACTTGGACGCCACGTAGTCGGCGAGGAACGGAACCCGTCCCTGCTTGCCGGCCATCGAGGCGACGTTGACGATCGTGCCGCGGGTCTCGCGGTCGATCAGGGAACGAGCGGCCGCCTGGCCGCACAGGAAGACGCCCTCCAGGTTGACGGCGAGCGTCCTGCGCAGGTCGGACGGGCTGACGTCGGTGAACGGCTGCATCTTGGAGATCCCGGCATTGGACACCCAGATCTCGAAGTCGCCGATTTCCTCGACGACCGAGGCGACCGACGAGGCGTCGGTGACGTCGAGCCGCAGCGCCTTCCCGCCGAACCCGTCTGCCGTGCGCTGGGCGGCGTCCAGATCGAGGTCGGTGGCCACGACCGTGTGGTCGCGGCGCGCGAGTTCGGTGGCGATGGCCCGGCCGATGCCTGACCCGGCCCCGGTGACGACGGCGACGCTCATGTGGTGCTCCTTCGCGCCAGACGATGGGAGATACCGGTCAGCGCGGCGCCCGCGTCCCGGTAAATGGAATAGGCCTCGGCGTACCGGTCGGCCAGCGACAGGTCGGGCTGAACCGGCTCGCCGATGGTGACGAACGCGGCCGAGCCGGACCAGTTCGCGACCAGCCCGCTGCCCACCCCCGCGGCGAGGGCCGCGCCGAGAGCGGCACCCGGGTGATCAAGAATGGGTTCCAGCGGGACACCGAGCGCGTCGGCCAGGATCTGCTTCCAGACCCGGGACTTGCTGCCCCCGTTGCTGACCCGGGCCGCCGGGCGCAGCGCCACCCCGCGTTCGGTGAGGATCTCGGCGTGCTGCCGGAAGCCGTAGGCGATCGCCTCGAGGATCGAGCGGTACAGGTCGCCTTTCTTGTGGCCCAGGTGCAGGCCGAGGAACGCGCCGCGCAGGTCGGGGTCGTGCAGTGGGGATTTCTCGCCGAGGAAGTACGGCAGGCAGATCAGCTCGGCCGGGGTCGACGCCGCGGCGGCCGCCTCCAGTTCGGCGACCGGGGCGTCTCCGGCGATCGACTGGAACCAGCGGATCAGCGACCCGCTGGTGGCCATGCACCCGTTCGGCAGCCACAGCCCGTCGCGCGGGTGCGCGTCCAGGTACAGCCGCCAGTCCACCAGCGGCTCGGCGGTCACCGCCAGGATGTCGCCGGCCCCGCCCAGCTTGACCAGCCAGTCGCCCGGGCTGGCCAGCCCGGCCGCGTAGGCGCTGAGCACGTGGTCGGCCCCGCCGGTGACGATCGGCGTCCCGGCCCGCAGCCCGGTCTGCTCGGCCGCGGCGGGGGACACGGTGCCCACCGCCGTACCTGGCTTAGTTATCTCGGCCAAAACGGCGGGACTGATTCCGGCCGCCGCCGTGACCTCTTCCAGTAGCGAAAAGTCCTTGAGCGCGAACAGCCCGCTTTCCAGCGCCCAGTTCTCCTCGACGTGCGGGCGGGCCCCGAGGGCGACGGCCAGCCAGTCGTAGGAGCCGAGCACGTGCCTGGTCCGCGACCAGACGTCCGGCTCGTTCCGTGCCAGCCAGAGCAGCGTCGGGGCGACCGACTGCTGGGTCAGCGCGGAGCCGGTGAGTGTTACCAGATCCAGGTGGCCGAGCTGCTCGGAGAGTTCGCGGATCTCACGGGTGGCGCGTGCGTCGTTTTGCAATATTGCTGGTCGTAGCGGAGTCGCGGCGTCGTCAGTGACGATTACGGCGGGAACCATTCCGGTGGTGGCGATGGCGGCGATGTCCGCCGCGGTGACCTGGGCGTCGGCGAGTACCGGCGGGACGAGGTCGCACACGTTGTGCCACCACTGGACCGGGTCGGCCTCGGCCCATCCGGCGTGCGGGGAGCTGAGCTGGACGGGGGCCGACGCCTGGGCGAGAACGGTTCCGGCGCCGGGGTCGGCGAGCACGGCCTTGGTGCTGGTGGTGCCGACGTCGAGTCCGAGTACGAGGGATGCCATCTCGGGCCGCCGTCTCAGTTCGCCGAGCGGGCGGCTTCGACGAAACGCTTCGCCCGTTCCGGGTCGACCGGGTTCCAGGTGTAGCCGTCGACCTTCAGCGAGCTGCCGACGATGACGCCATCCGCGTAGGGGAGGTACTGGGCGATCGTCTCGGCCTTGGCACCCGTGTTGAGCAGGACGGGGATGTCCGGGGCGACGGCCTCGCGGACGCTGGCGATGGTGGCGACGCTGGGTTCGGCCCCGGCCATCTTCCCGGAGACCAGGATCACGTCGGCGAGGCTGGACACGGTGACGGACGCGGCGACCTCGGCGGCTTCGCGGCGGCCGAAGCCGGAAGCGAACTCGGGCGTGATGTTCATGAAGACGGCCAGGTCGCCGGCGTCCAGCCGGCGGCGCTCGCGGAGCAGATGGGCGGCGTCCGGAGCGAGCAGCCCCATGTCCGACTCCCACACCCCGGTGGCGACCTCGCGGATGTAGCTGGCCCCGGTGGCGACCGCGACCGCCAGCGCGCACCGCGCGTCCCACAGGAAGTCGACGCCGAACGGCGCGTCGTACGGCTTGCACTCGGTGACCACCCGGGCCATCGCGGCGGCGGACTCCAGGCCGGCCTGCAGCTGGTAAGGCCGGTCGTTCTCGTTGCAGAACATCACCGAGTCGAACCCCGCGCCCAGCAGCACGTCGACGTCGCGTTTGACCGCCGATACCGCGCCCGCCAGCCCGGCGTCCGCGTCGTACAGCGGTGTGCCGGGCAGAGCCGGCACATGCGCCATCGCGATCAGCGGCTTGGTAACAGCGGGGAAGATGGTGCGGAAGCGGGACAACACTCACTCCTAGGTCTCGTTGTGTTGGGGTGAGCTTATGTGCTCGTCATGTGAGATGTAAACATTTCTCTCAGATTTTCTCACATGCGTCGAGTGACATCCCTGGTGTGGCTTGTTACGTTTGCGTGAAGAACTCACAACTCGTACAGTTGGGCTGTGCTTCCCTCACAACGACGCGACGCCGTGCAGCGCCGGCTGACAGCCCAGGGCGAGGCCGGGTTCGCTGAGCTGGCTGAGGAATTCGGCGTGTCCGAGATGACGATCCGGCGTGACCTGGAGATGCTGGAGGCCGAGGGACTGGCCCGCCGAGTGCGCGGCGGTGCGATCTCGGTGGTCAGCCGGGCCTACGAACCGCCGTTCGCGATCCGCGCGACGACCGCGGCTGGTGCCAAGGAGGCCATCGGCGTGGCGGCCGCCGACCTGATCAACGATGGTGATACGGTCATCATCGACGTCGGGACCACGACGATGGCGCTGGCCAAGGCGATGCACGGCAAGCACGGCGTGACGGTGGTGACGGCTAGCCTGCCGATCGCGGTGGAACTGGGTGCCGACCCTGACATCAGGGTCGTGGTCACCGGGGGACAGGTAAGGTCCGGCGAGCTGAGCCTGACCGGCGGCATGGCCGAGGACGCGTTCGCCACCCTGAACTGCGATCTGGCGTTCATCGGAATCGCCGGCATCTGCGCCTCGCCCGGCCTGAGCGAGTACAACCCCGACGACGCCCGGGTCAAGAAGGTGGCGATCAACGCCGCTCGGCGGGTGATCGTGCTCGCTGACGCCAGCAAGCTCGGCCGGGTCGCGTTCAGCACGGTCGCCCCGCTGCCATCGGTGGACGTGCTGGTGACCGACGCGACCGCCGACCACCCAGCGGCCCAGGAGATCGCGGCCGCCGGGGTCAGCATCGTGGAGGCGAAGCCCGCGTGAGCGCGGATCTGCTCGTGCTGGCCCGGACGGCGGCGCTGGCGGCTGGCCGGGTGCTGCTGGCGCGGCGGGACTCGGTGCTCGAGGTGACCACCAAAAGCTCGGCGACCGATCCGGTCACGTCGGCCGATACGGCCGCGCAGCGGGCCATCGTCGCGGTGCTCGGGGATGCTCGCCCGCAGGACGGGCTGATCGGGGAGGAAGCGCTTCGGCGTTCTGGCACCAGCGGGGTTAGCTGGATCATCGACCCGCTGGACGGCACCGTCAACTACCTGTACGGCCGGGACGAGTGGGCGGTTAGCGTCGCTGCCCGGGACGGGTCGGGCGCGGTGGCCGGGGTCGTGCACGCGCCGGCCCTCAACCGGACCTACACGGCGGTTCGCGGTCAGGGCGCGTGGCTCGATGAGCGGCGGCTCGCGGTTCGCGGTCCCGCGGACCTGTCCAGCGCGCTCGTCGGCACCGGGTTCTCCTACACCGCCGAGGGACGGTTGGGGCAGGCGTCGGTGCTCGGCAGGCTGCTGCCGCGAATCGCCGACATCAGGCGCGGGGGATCGGCCGCCCTCGACCTGGCCGCGGTGGCCAGCGGCACCCTCGACGCCTTCTACGAGGATGACCTCGAAGAATGGGACTGGGCGGCCGGCGCGCTGCTAGCCTCCGAGGCCGGCGCGGTCGTCGGAGCGCTTCCCGGCCCCGGGTCGAGGAGCGGGATCTACGCGACCGATCCCGCCCTCCGCGACGACCTCCTGGACCTGCTGCGCCCGGACTCAGCCGATCATTGACCGGATCAGGGTCCCGTTCTCGACCACGGCGCGGTATTGCTTGCCGAGCACGCCGAACTCGAGCATGACCTCGGCGACCCGCTGCAGGCGTCCCACGCTCACCGGGCCGGCCGGATACCCGGGCAGCGACATGACGGCGGTCACGAAATTCGGCAAGTCGTCGGACTTCGCTATCGCCGACTGGACGACCAGCGGCTCGGTGTCCGCCATCGTCTGGCCTTCCTCGATCGCGCGCGTGAAGGCGGCGGCTGTCTTGGGATACTTCGCCGCCCACGCCTGGGTGGCGACGTAACCGTCGATGGGGAAGTTCAGCGTGGCGCCCTGATCCAGATCGACCAGTTGCTGATCCCCGTACTTCTCCTCCGCGATGGTGACGTAGGGCTCAGCCAGGAACGCCGCCCCCCAGGCGCCGGCCTGGAGTTGCCCGGGCATCGCCGGGAAGCCCTGCGGATCGGTGATGAAGTGGATCGCCTGCGGGTCCAGCCCGTGTTCCTCCATCAGCGCACTGACCAGCAAGGTGCCGATGCTGTTGGTCCCGTTGACCCCGATCCGCTGTCCCGCGAGATCGCCGATGGAGGTGATGTGGGAGTCCCTTGTGACGGCCAGCACCCGGGTCCCCGGCTTGAGGATCGAGGCCTCGGCCAGGATGCGGAACTTGGCCCCCGCCGCCTGCGCCGCGATATACGCCACGTAGCTGCCGGCGCTGACGTCCACCTGGCCCTTCAGCTGGGCGGCGATCACCGCCTGGCTGCTGGCGATCTTCTCGATCGTCACGTGCAGCCCCTGCTTGGCGAAGAGCCCGTCGTCCTGCGCGATGTACAGGCCGGCCAGGTCATCCGAAGGGATAGCGGCGACCGTTATGTTTTGTTCTTCGGGTTGGCCGAGCGCGGAATCGGTGGTTATGCCAGACTGTGACGAGCAGCCGGCGGACAGGATCGTAATTGCCGCGGCACAAGGTGCCACGACAGATTTCCAGATATTCAATTTCGGTCTTCCCCCCAGGCTGGAGGGGCGCATCGTAGCTGTAGCTATGCGCAAACGCCTCGTGACCCACCCCGCCAACCGCCTCGAATAAGCGATTGGTCGACATGTTAGCGATTCATTACGGGGAAATATCGCGAGGTCTCAAAATAACGTGATTTTTCCGTATGGTGAGATGGCCTGTGTGTTACGGTGCAACGTCGCTCGGTATCCGGCGTCCTGCCTGCTGGGATGCCTGAGGCTCATGCGGTGCGTGGTTTACCCGAGGGGTTATTGGTGCCCTCCGGCTTAGCCCTATGGCGGGCGTGTGGCGGGCGTATAGCGGGCGGGCCAGAGGCGTATGGCCCGCCATCGATGGCGGAATAGCGCCATCAATGGGCCATCCATGGGGTCGGCACTGCGAACTAAGTGCGCATTAGCGGAAGATATGCGGCTTTTGTCGGGCCGGGGGCGTTTCATGGGTGGGCCGCGGCGCAAAACTCATGTCGCAGCGCAAACCCCATGTCGCGGTTTGCCGGCACTAATGGCAAACACCTAGCTTGTTGCCCGAGAGACAATTGGGGCCTGAGTTACTCGGCACCCAGCCTAAGCGGTCGTCATTGTTGGTTTGGGATCAGGACGACGCGTCGCTCGGGGCTCGTGTCGGTCCAGGCGTGCTCGACGTCGGCCAGCGGCACCGGCCGCGTGTCGACGCGCAGGGTTCCGTTGCTGAGCTGCTGCGCGAGCTCGGGCAGTTCCGCGAGGATCTCGCGGGTGCTGACCGATCCCTGGCCGCTGCCGACGATCGAGAGCCGGGCGGCGCGCAGCGCGGCCGACGGGATGGCCGCGACCTGACCGCCGACGGAGCCGATCTCGATCCAGGTCAGCGGCTTGCCGCGGTCGGGACGGGCGGTGAGGATCGCGGTCATCGCCGCGACGGACAGCTCACCCCAGACGTAGTCGATCACCACGTCAACGTCGCTGGCGACCTCCGCTAGCCGGCGGTCCGCGTCGGAGTCCAGCGGCACGATCTCGGTGGCGCCGAGCGCGGGCAGCATGGCGAGGCGGGTGGCGTCGCGTCCGGCGGCGATGATCCGGTTCGCGCCCAGCAGTGCCGCGACCTGGACGGCCAGCTGTCCGGCGCTGCCGGTCGCGCCGAGGATGAGCACGTCTTGCCCGGCCTCGAACCGGATCCGCTGGCGGAGCGCCAGCCACGAGGACATGGCGGGGTTCATGCCCGCCGCGACGGCGACCGGATCGGAGTCCGCGGGCAGCACGACGCTGCGACGGGCGTCGATGAGAGTCTGCTCGGCCATCGAGCCCAGCGTGGTGTCCTCCAGGACGAAATAGCGCGCCAGCCCGTCCGGCCCGCGCCCCACCCCGTCGACGCCGGGCACCAGCGGCAGTTCGTCGGTGCTGGTGTAGTGCGATCCGCTGGCTTGTGAACGGACCCGCGGGTGCAGCCCGGCGGCGAGCACGTCGACCACTAGGTCGTGCTCGCCGGCCGGGACCGGCGCGGGGAAATCCTCGTACCGCGGAGTGGCCTCGAACGAGGTGACAACGGCTGCCTTCATCATAACCTCCCGTATGTGATTCGTATCACGAACCAAATATAGTTGGTAATACGAATGAAGTCAAGTACGCTGAAGGCATGGGGAACGACGCGGCCGGGACCGGCGCATCAGACCAGGCGCAGCGGCTGGTCGACGCGCTCGCGCTGTCCGCCTTCGCCACGGTCGCGGTGATGAGCAAGGTGGGCGCGGAACACGACCTGTCGCTGACGCAGATGCGGGTGTTCGGGATCCTGCGGGATCGGCGGCTGCGGATGGCTGAGCTCGCCGCCCACCTCGGCCTGGAGAAATCCACGATGTCCGGGCTGGTCGACCGGGCCGAGAAGCGGGGACTGCTCGCGCGGGCGCCAAGCCTCGACGACGGCCGGGCCGTGGAGGTGTTCCTCACCCCGGCGGGGGAGGAACTCGCCGCCTATGGCGCGGCCCGCATCAGGGACGAGCTATCCCCGATGACCAGCAAGCTCAACCCGGCCGACCAGCAGCTGCTGCGGACGCTGCTGGAGCGGACGCTGGACCCGGGGGCCTCCGGGCTGGACAGGGATAACTGACTCCGGACCTGATCCTCGTGCGCCGCTCGCTGCCAGTCGGGTGCGTCGTCCAGGCGCGGGTCGCCGGCCGAGGGTGAGTCCAGATAGCGGCGGTCCAGGTCCACCCGGCGGCGGAACTCGGCCGCGTCGCCCACGTGGCCGTGCCCGGGGATCAGCCAGCGGACGCCTTCCAGGCTGGCCAGCCGCTCAAGCCCGGCCCGGTAGTCGCCAACCGGGTCGGCGGCGGAAAGGTCAAACAGCGGGATCTCGATGTCGGAGAGCATGTCGCCGGCGACGAGCACCCCGAGATCGGGGAAGAACAACGCGCTGTGCCCCGGCTCGTGGGCGTCATGGGTGACGAGCCGCGCGACCGGCCCGTCCCAGGGGAGCAGGTCGCCGGGCGATACGGCGAGCTCGGCGAACAACGCCAGGTCGTGACCAGGGGCGGACTCTTCCAGCTGCTGGACGACGGCGGGATCACTGGCCTGGGCCACCGTCCGGGCGGAGGCGTACCGAGGAACTTCCGGGCCAAGATCGCGGCTCCACAGCAGGTGATCCCAGTGCGCATGGGTGGCGAAGCCCACGGTGGGCCGGACGGCCGCGGCGAGCACGGCCAGATCAGCTGGGGTCACCGCGGGATCGATCAGCAGGCACTCGCCGCCCTGGCCGGTGACGGCCGTGCTGGTCGTGGTGAATCGCTCGGCGGTGGCGACCGACACGCCGGGCATGACCTCGGTGAACATGGCAGTCAGGCTATCGGTTTGCCCTGGCTGGCGGCATTAGGCCAGACTCGAGGATCATGACGTTCGAGTGGCGCCCGTTGCGCGAATCCGATGCCTCGGCCTGGGCCGAGCTGATGGCGGTCGTCGCCCAGGCCGACGGAGATGAGGAGGAAGACGAGACCGAGGTCGTAGAGTCCTTCGGCGATCCCTACCGGGACTACGAGTACGGGTCGGTTGGTGTCTTCGACGGTCCGGCCCTCATCGGCTACGGGGTGCTCACCTCCCGTCCGGTCGCCGAACCTCGGCACGATATGCGGCACTCGGGGGGCGTGCATCCGTCGTTTCGCGGCAAAGGTCTTGGCGGCGAGCTGCTGGACTGGGCGGAAAGCACCGCGCGCCCGCTGCATACCGAGCGGTTCCCCGGACGGCCGCTCAGCCTGCACAGCGGGTGCGTGTCGGGGAACACGGCCGCCGTGGCGCTGCATGAGGCGCGCGGGTACCAGCCGGTGCGGATGTTCCAGGTGATGACCAGGGACTTGGCGGACCCGATCGTGGCGGCGGAGCTAGCCGACGGGCTGCGGGCGGAGGAGTTCACCGCGCAGCGGTCCGAGGACGCCCGGCTGGTCAGGAACGAGTCGTTCCGCGATCACTGGGGGAGCATCGACGTTCCAGCCGAGTCGTGGGCGCGGATGCGCAGCGCCAGCTCGTTCCGGTCCGGGTTCAGTTTCGTGGTGTACGAGGGCTCCGATCCGCTCGGGATGGTGATCAGCCACGACCACGGCCGCGACCTGTATATCGCGCTGGTCGGGACACGGGCCGCCGGACGCAAGCGAGGCATCGCGACCGCGCTGGTCTCCATGGTGCTGACGCGAGCGAAGGCGGCCGGGTACGCCACCGCGTCGCTCAGCGTCGACGCGGACTCGCTCACCGGCGCGGTCGGTGTCTACGAGCGAGCCGGCTTCACGACCAAGCTGGCCTGGACCGTCTTCGACAAGCAGCTCATGTGAGGTTGACCGGGAGGGATTCCAGGCCACGGATCAGCGTCCCGGGGCGGAACCGGAGGCTCTCGGGCGGGACCGCGAGCTCGATGCCGGGGAACCGCTCGAGCAGGGCACCAAAGGCGATTTGTCCCTCTATCCGGGCCAGCGGGGCGCCTACGCAGTAGTGGATGCCGTGGCCGAACGCCACGTGTCCGCTGGGGTCCCGGCTCAGGTCAAGGGTGTCTGGCTGGGGAAACTGCCCGGGATCGTGATTCGCGGAGCTCAACGCGATCAGCACAAGGTCACCTCGCGGGATAACGGTGCCGCCGATCGGCACGTCCTGTGAGGCGAACCGGTAGGTGGCGTGGTTTACCGGGCTAGCGAACCGGAGTAGCTCCTCCACGGCCTGGGGCAGCAGGGCCGGGTCGTCACGGAGGCGGGCGAGTTCCGCGGGGTGGGTGAGGAGGGCGAGAGTCCCGGTGCCGATGAGGTTGACGGTGGTGTCGTGCCCGGCGACCAGCAGCAGGAAGACGTTCGATAGCAGTTCGCTCTCGTCGAGCCGGTCGTCCTCGTCGCGTGCCTGGATCAGCGCCGACAGCAGATCGTCGGCCGGGGCGCCCCGTTTGCCGGCCAGCAGCCGCAGGATGTACTCGAACATGGCGGTTGACGCGGCGGTGAAGACATCCTCAGCCACACCGGGGGTGCCGATCAGGATCTGGGTCCACTCACGGAAGTTCTCGCGGTCATCGGGCGGTATGCCGAGCATTTCGCAGATCACCGTGACCGGCAGCGGGAAGGCCAGCGACTCCAGGAGATCCACGTCGGGACCCGCGTCCTCCATGGCATCGAGCAGGGCGGCGGTGATGTCGGCGATTCGCGGGCGGAGCGCGTCCGTCCGGCGCGGCGTGAACGCCTTGTTTACCAGCCGGCGCAGCCTCGTGTGGTCCGGCGGGTCGCGGGTCAGCATGCTCCACCGCATGGCGTCGATCGAGGAGGTCGGCCGAAGACCCGAGTCCGGGTTCAGCTCGTCGAGTTCGCGATAGTCCTTGTGCAGCCGGGGGTCAGCCAGCGCGGCGCGGACGTCCTCGTACCGGGTGACCAGCCAGGTCTCCGTGCCGCCGGGCATGCGCACCCTGCTCACCGGCGTCTGCTCGCGCAACGCGGAGTACAGCGGGTAGGGGTCCTGGACGAAATCTGGGCCGACCTTGGTGACCGTATGCTCGGGCATGGGCAGGTCCTCCCGCGTCGCTCAGCGCCTTCAGTACGACACTTTAAGTAGTGACGCGTTCTTGGTCAATGGTCTCCTGGGCCGGCGCTTGGGTGCCGTGCACCTCGTCGTGGACGTAGCGCTTGCCGCGCAGCAGCGAGGCGGCGGCGGCGATGAGGCAGGCGGCGATCGCGAAGGCGAACGCTTCCTGCAGGCCGTGGGAGAACGGAGCGGAGATCAGCGACGGGAAGAAGCTGTGCCCGGTCAGGTAGGCGGCGTGTGACGCGGGCAGCTTCGAAAGCGTGCTGCCGAGCAGCATCTGCACCGGGTTGTAGCCGAGCAGCGCGGCGAACAGCACCGACGTCGGTGGTAGCGCCGCGATCCTGGACGCCTCGGCGGTGGGCACGCCCTGGGTCACCAGCCCGTGGTACAGCGACGCCGGGAGCGTGGACGACAGGCCGGCGATCATCAGCGTGAAGAAGATGCCGATGGACAAGACCATCGCCGAGTTCTGGAAGGTGGCGCTCATGCCCGCGCCGACCCCGCGACGATCCGCGGGAAGGCTGTTCATGATGCCCGCCCTGTTTGGCGCCGCGAACAGGCCCATGCCGATGCCGTTGAGCAGCAGGATGCCGGCGAACTCCAGGTAGTTGAAGTTGACCGGGAGCAGTTCGAGGAAGACGAACGACAGCGCCGCGATGACCATGCCGCCGGTGGCGAACGGCCGGGCCCCGAAACGGTCCGACAGCCAGCCGGACACCGGCCCGGCGACCAGGAAGCCGACGGTCAGCGGCAGCATCGCGATCCCGGCCCACAGCGGGGTGTTCTCGAAGCTGTAGCCGTGCAGCGGCAGGTAGATGCCCTGCAGCCAGATGATCAGGATGAACATCAGGCCGCCGCGCCCGAGGCTGGACAGCAGGCTCGCCGCGTTGCCCGCGGTGAACGGGCGGATGCGGAACAGCGACAGCCGGAACATCGGCTCGACGACCTTGGTCTCGATCACGCAGAAGATCGCGAGCATCGCGATCCCGCCGCCCACCAGGCTGAGCACCAGCGGGCTCATCCAGCCCTCGGTGTCGTGTCCGTAAGGCTGAATGCCGTAGGTGATGCCGACCAGGACCGCGATCAGCCCGGCGGCGAAGGTCACGTTGCCCCACCAGTCGAGCTTGGCCGGGTGGCGCTCGCCGAGCTCACGCAGCTTCAGGTAAGACCAGATCGTGCCGACCACGCCGAACGGCACCGACACGAGAAATACGTACCGCCAGCTCACCGGGCCGAGGATGCCGCCGAGCACGAGGCCGATGAAGGACCCGGCGATGCCGGCCACCTGGTTCAGGCCCAGGGCCAGTCCGCGTTCGTTGGCCGGGAAGGCGTCGGTGAGGATGGCGCTGGAGTTGGCCAGCAGCATCGCGCCGCCGACGCCCTGAAAGATCCGCATGACGACCAGGTACCAGCCGGCTAGGGAGCCGTGCATCCAGCTGACCGACAGCAGGATGGAGAACAGGGCGAAGATCGCGAAGCCCATGTTGTACATCCGGACACGTCCGTACATGTCGCCTAGACGGCCGAAGGTGACCACCAGCACCGCGGTGACGACGAGGAAGCCCATAATCATCCACAGCAGCAGATCGGTGTTGCCCGGCTGCAGCGGGTTGATGCCGATGCCGCGGAAGATATCCGGCAGCGCGATGAGCACGATGGACGAGTTGATCGTCGCCATCAGCACACCGAGGGTGGTGTTCGACAGCGCGATCCACTTGTAGCGCGGTGACAAGGTTCATCTCCAGCGGTAGCGATTTAGTTGCTATATGCAAACTAATCTTAGCCGCTGGGTATTCCGCGTTACAGGCCGGTCGTGAGGTGCCGGAGAATATCCCCGGCGGGTTCGTCGGTCGCGTGCCGGTACCCGGTACCCGCCCACAGGTGAACAAGCTCGGCATCTCCCGCCTTCGCCGCCGCCGAACGCAGCGGGCTGGTCAGGTGATGCAACGCCGGGTATCCCAGCGGCGCGACGCCATCGAACTGGTCGGTGAACCGGTTCCGCAGCCCGCGCGCGGGGCGGCCGGTGAAGGCACGGGTGATCACCGTGCTGCCGTCGCCCGGCGGGTTCGCCAGCGCCTCGCGGTGAATCGGGGAGGTGCCCGCCTCGTCGGAGCGCAGCAGCACCGTCCCGACGGCCGCCGCCACGGCGCCCGCCTTTATTACATTCGCGATGGCCTCCGGAGTGGCGAGGCCACCGGTGGCGACTATGGGTACCGAGGTGACCCCGCGGACCTGGGCGATCAGGTCTTTCAGGGGAACCGATGGCGGCGGCTGATGAGGGGTCAGCGTCCCGGAATGGGCGCCGGCCTCGGTGGACTGGACGATAAGGAGGTCGACGCCGCGTTCGGTGGCCAGCAGGGCTTCGCGGGCCGTCGTGACGGTCTGCGCCACGACCGTGCCGACCCGCCGCAACCCGGTCAGCACCTGGGCGGACGGCAGCCCGAACGTGAAGCTGACCAGCGGCACCGGGTCCGCCAGCAGCATGCTGATCTTCTCGTCCCAGACGTCGTCGTCCTCACGCGGCGCGGCGGTGGTCAGGTCAAGACCATAGGCTTCGGCTTCCGGCTGCAGCGCCTTCGCGTACTCGCGGAACGCGGCGGGATCGACGGGCACCGGGTTCGGCGCGAACAGGTTGACGCCGAACGGGACGCCGTGCTCGCGGACGGCGGCGATCTGCTCGCCGAGCGCGGCCGGGGTCTTGTAGCCGCCGGCCAGAAAGCCGAGGCCACCCGCCTTCGCCGTGGCGATCACGAGTTCGGGGGTGCTCGGCCCGCCAGCCATCGGCGCGGCTAGGACCGGTACGGAGACTCCCAAGTTGGACAGCATCGTCCAAGCCTACGAGCCCGCCAGCCTAGGTCGCTCTCAAGGCCCATCGATGTCCCACCGCAGGGGCTGGGACGCTATCGATGTCTCATCGCTGGGATCGCGGAAGCTGTGCTGGGGGCAGCGGTAGCCCGCCGGTCGTCCCGGAGCAGGACGGCGGCGCTCACCGCGGCCGCCACACAGACCGCCACGAGCACGGCGGCGACCGTGTGCAACGCCCCGGTATAGGCCGCTGCCTCCGCGGCCCCGCGGGCGGGCGACCCCTGGTTCAGCTGGTTGGCGACCCGCGACGCACCACCGAGCCGTCCGGCGGTCACGCTGACCAGGATCGAGCCGATCACCGCGATGGCCGCGGTCTCGCCGCCGATCCGCGTCGTGTTGAACATCCCCGCCGCCATGCCGGCCCGCTCCGGCGGCACGCTGCTGATCGCCAGGTTGTCGAGCTGGCCGAACGACAGCCCGATCGCCGTCCCGATCAGCGCGAGCGGCCCGAGCATGACCAGCACCGCGACGTGCGGCCTGATCGCCAGCAGCCACGCCGCGCCCGCCGCCGCGATCAGTAGCTGCGCGGGCATCAAGTACCCGACCGGAATTCGCCGCTGCAGCGCCGCGCCGACCGACGGGAACACCAGGGTCGGCAGCCCCATCAGCAGCATGATCCGCCCCGCCGTCGCGGCGTTATCGCCATCGGTCGACATCAGGTACGACGGCAGGTCCATCGCCAGCGGCGTGAACACGGTGACCATCGCGAACACCGTCACGCACAGCCCGGTGAACCGCCGGCTGGTCATCAGTGACAGATCGAACATCGGCTCCGCGATGCGCCGCTCGATCACGAAGAACGCGCCGAGCAGCACCGCGAACCCGGCCAGGGAGCCGCTCGCGACGGGGCTTGCCCAGCCGAGTTGGGGGCCTTCGATCAGTCCCAGGATCAGCAGTCCTAGCCCCGCGGTGAACGTCACGGTGCCTCCCCAGTCCGCGCGCCGGGCGGCGGGGTTACGCGACTCGGGCAGCATCCGGGACGCGGCGACCACCAGGGCCGCCACCACCGCGGTCACGACGAACACCGACCGCCAGCCGAACCCGCTCACCAGCGCCCCCGCGACCGTCGCGCCGAACGCGAGCCCGAGTCCCACCACGGTGCCGAACACGGCGAACGCGCGCATCCGGTCCCGCCCGTCGAACGCGGTGCCGAGGATCGCGCTGCCGCTGGTCAACGCCGCCGCCGCGCCGGCCCCCGCGGCGGCGCGGGCCAGGTCGAGCACCAGGATCGACGGGGCCGCCGCCGCGCCCACCGCTGCCAAGCAGAACAGCGACACGCCCGCGGTGAACACCCGCCGTCTGCCGAGCAGGTCCGCCAGCGACCCGAACGCCAGCATCAGCGCCCCGAAGGCCAGGTCATACCCATTCACCACCCACTGCTCGGAGGCCAGCCCCGCGTGCAGCGACGTGGCGATCCCGGGCAGCGCCACCGAGACGCCCGCCATGGCGAACGGCATCAGCAGGCACGCCGTGCACACGGTCACCAAGATAGGAAGCTTGCGGTTCATGCGATCACCAGCACCACGTTGCCGGTGACGCGCCGGTCGCGCAGCCGGGTGATCGCGTCCGCCGTCGCGTCCCAGCTGCCCTGGTAGCCGATCTCCGGGTGCAGCTTGCCCGCACTCACCAGACCGACGAGGGTGGCGAGATCGGCGTCATACGGCGGATGGTCGTAACCGAAGTGCGTGATCGTCGCCCCGGCCGGGCCGGTGATCATCGCGAAGAAGTCGATCGTGACCGGCTGCCTGCTGGCCTCACCGAACCAGATCAGCTGACCGCCAGGAACCAGCGTCGCCAGCGCCGCCGCGAAGACCGGCCCGCCCGTCGATTCGAGCACCACGTCGAACGGCCCCTCCGGCACCTCGCGGACGACCTCCGCGCCGAGCGCCGCGAGCCGGTCGCCCCGGGTGCTGACCGCGGCGGCCTGCACCACCAGGCCAGCGATGTCCTTGCCTGGCCGCCACCCCGACGGCGCCGGGTACGGGGGGTCCGGCTCGAGCAGGAACGTCTCGCCCCGGTTCACGGAGAACGCCTCGACCTTCACCAGCAACTCGCCGTACTCCGGTACGGGTTCCTTAATTTGTGTCATAACGACGGAGCCGCGTCCATCGGGAATCAGTGCTCTCATAGGGTTCAGCACACCGCCGGGGCCGGTTCCCGGTCCAACATCGAACCGGAATCAGTGACAACCGATGGTTGTTGCGGCTGGTCGTGGACCTTGACCTGGCACACGTGCGGGCGTTCGTCGCGGTCGCGGACGAGAAGAACTTCGGCCGAGCCGCCGACCACCTTGGGCTATCCCAGCAGGCGCTGTCCAAGCGGGTGGCCCGGCTGGAGGATGAGCTCGCCGTCCGGCTGTTCGATCGGGGGCCGCAGGGCGCGGACCTGACCGAGGCCGGCCAGCGGTTCCTCGAGCCAGCCCGTCAGGCGCTGCTGGCGGGCGACGCGGCGGTCGCGGCCGTCACTCGCGAAACGAGACCGCTGCGGGTGGACGTCTGGGGCCACCTGTTTGGCCCGCTGCGGACGGTACGCTCCGCGCTGGCCTCCGCCCCGGAACTGCCGGTGGAACTGGGCCGGGCGCGAGACTTCCCGGCGGTGATCGCGGCGCTGCGGCGCGGCGAACTGGACGCCGGGTTCGGCCGGGTGCACGCGTCGGCCGAGCCGTGGCAGGAGTCGCTAGCCCACCGGCTGGTCCGGCTGGAGCCCGTCGACGCGATCCTGGGCGCCGGACACCCGCTGGCCGACGCGGACGAACTACGCCCGGCGGACCTGCGGGGGAGTGTCGTGTGGTTCCCCGCCGCGATCGAGCGGCTGGATTTCCTGCGGTCGTTCTGCGCGGAGTTCGGCATTCTCATCCGGGACGGCGGCCCCAACCTCGGCCTCGACGGGCTCCTCGACTCACTGGCCGCCGACCCTGACCTGGTCACGCTGCTGCCCGCTGACATGGTGCTGCCCGAGCGCGCCGACATCCGCGCCGTGCCGCTGGTCGACCCGACGCCGGTATACGCGTGGTCCCTGGTGTGGCGTCGTACCGGCGCAGACGCGCGGATACCGGAACTGCTCGACGCGTTCGCCTCGGCCGGCCAGCGCAGCCGGTGGCTCGACCACGACCCCGCTCGTGACTGGCTCCCGGCCTAAGGGTAGCTGGGACAAGTCTTCTGATATGGCTGGCCTGGCGCGTTTGCCGTCCACTGAGCCCTTGTCATGTTCTCCCGAACCTCGCCGCAGATGAGACGCGAGAAGAACCCGTAAGTCAGATCCGAGAGCCTCTGCCGATACAGCACCACATTCCCGCTAGCATCCCCGACTGCGAGTGTCTGCCCGTCTGGGCTGAAGGCCACGCTTTCGACCTGGCTGCCTTCCGCGAAGGTTGTGGTCCGCTTGCCCGTGGTGCTCCACAGCCTGACATCTCCCGTAACGTCCCCGACTGCCAGTGCCCGGCCGTCTGGGCTGAATGCCACGCTTTCGACCAGGCTGCCTTCGGTAAGGGTTGCGGCGCGTTTGTCGGTGGTGATGCGCCAAAGCCCGACATCGCCGTTGTTGTCCGCGACTGCGAGTGTCTGCCCGTCTGGGCTGAATGCGACGCCATAGACCAGGCTGCCTTCGGTGAGGGTTGCGGTGCGTTTGTCTGTGGTGGTGTTCCACAGCCCGACATCACCGCTAGCATCGCCGGCCGCGAGTGTCTGACCGTTCGGGCTGAATGCGACGCTGGTAACCTGGCTGCCCTCGGCCAGCAGATTATCGAGCGGTTGTCCTTCGGCTTCGAATACCGCGCTGGTGGTCTGCAGTGTCTGGGCGCGTTCGTAGGCTTGCAGGCTCAAGAGCATGGCAAGCGGGTCATCCGCTGGGAACAGGTTCGTGGCCTCGGCCGCCATCTCGTCCGCCTGGGCGAGGTTGCGCTGCTGGCTGGCGGTTGTATCCGCTTTGCCTGCGAGGCCCGCAAGAGTGAGCGCCGCGATGAGCAGCAGGACCAGCGACGCGGCCACTGTCCGCCGCTGGCGGGTGGCTCGGGCGGCGCCGCGCTCGCTGGCGGCCACGAAGTCACGCTCGGCGGCGGTGAGCGCCGGGTAGCGGGCCGGGCTTGCTGCCCAACTGGCGGCGGCCTGACGGAGGGTGGCCAGCTGGGTTCCCCGGTACAGGAACGAGGGGTCGTCATGGTGATCGCGCCAGGCGGCGGCGTCATCGGTGAGCTGGCCGTAGAGGATCCAGCTGGCCTGATCGCCGTCCAGCCAGCCGCGTAGCCTGGGCCACGCGGCCAGCAAGGCGTCATGGGCGATCTGGACGGTGCAGCCATCCAGGACGATCAGGCGCCGGGCGGCGAATGCCTCCAGGACCACATCGATCTGAGACGTGTTAGTGTCCGGGTGCCCGCTGTACAGGTCCGCCCGGTTCACCGGACGCCGGGTCAGCCGGCCGTCGCGGCCTACGACGGTCATGTTCCTGAGCAGTTCCCGGGCGAGCTCCTGCTGGTGGGCCGGCAGGGAGTCATAGACGGCGTCGGCGCTGGTCTGGACGGCCAGCCTGATTCCGCCCGCCTGGCGGTAACCGCGGCTGGTCAGCCGGTCTCCGTCGCGGTTCTCCCAGGTGAGCAGCATTGCCTGGGACAGTAGTGGCAGCACGCCTACCGCGGCCGAGTTCCCGGCCGTGCGCAGATCGCTGACGATGATGTCGGTGAGGGCATCGCCGATCCGCAGCCCGGCCTCCTCAGCCGGACCAGTGATCGCTAGCCGGAGATCGGGCTCGGTCATCGGGCCGACGACGAACTGGCCTTCCTGCAACGCGTCAGCGAGCTCAGGGTAGGCGGCACACCGGTCCCAGAAATCCCCGCGGACCCCGATCACTACCAGCGCCGGCTGATCATCGCCCGGCCCGGCGGCTGCGCACAGCGCGGTGATGAACGCCCGCCGCCCCGCCTCGCCTTCCAGGCCAGGATTCAGCGTGAAGACCTGCTCGAACTGGTCAACCACCAGTACTAGGCGCATCACGCCGTCGCCAGGTGGCTGCTCCGCCCCGCGGCGGGCGACATCAGCGGTCAGCGCCTGCCGGACAGCCAGGTGTGCCTGGTCAGGTAGGCGGGCCAGGGCCTCGCGGACCGCGGCGGCGTCACCACCGCCGAGCGCGGCCAGGCCGATAGCCAGCTCGGCCAGCGGATCACGGCCCGGGGTGATCACCATCCGGGGCCAGCGCTCCGAGCCTTGCACCAGCACACCCCGGGCCAGCGCCGGCAGCAGGCCCGCCCGCAGCAGCGACGACTTACCCGCGCCTGACGCTCCGGTCACCACCACTAGGCCGCCGACGCTGACCTGCCGCGCGACGCTGACCGCCAGCTCGGCCGTCAGCCGCTCGCGCCCGCAGAACACCTCCGCGTCGGCTTCCCCGAATGGCAGCAGCCCCCGATACGGACACCCGCCCGCCCACCGTTCTTCCTGGCTGGCATCCGCCCCTTCCGCGGTGCCGCGGGTGCGCCGCTCGATGACCGCCAGATCCTGCCGGGCTAGGCGGATCTCCGCGGACTGCCGGAGGTTCTGCTCGATAATCACCCGCACATTCGCGCCCTGCGCATCTAGGCTCGCCTGGATCTCCGTCGCCGCCTGTGCCACATCGGCGATCAGGAACTCGAGCTCAACGAAGCCCGCGCCGAGCACGCCGACCGCCGTGATCACCTCAGCGCGGACCTGCTCGTTGCCCGTCTCGATCGCCGCCCGGAGCATGGTGCGGCCCGCGTCGATCTCCGTTAGCACTTCGGCGATGTCAGCCCGCAGAGCCTGCGCACGCGCATCCTCTGTCGCCAGCACCCGGCCGATCTCCCGGGCGATCTCCTGCTCCGAGGCAGCCCCTGTCCCGGGCCGCTCGTCGCCGGCCTCCTGCCGGTTCCGGGAGCGCAGCTGGTCGATCGCGCCCGCGAGGATTCCGCTCAGGACACCACCGCCGACCGAGGAGAGCACCTCTAGACCTGCGATAGCCGCCGGGCCGGCGCCACTGACCCCCGCGCCGGCAGCTACCAGCGGCGCGAACGCCGCCGCGCACAGCAGCGATGTCAGGACTGGAGCCGACGCCTCACGTAGGCCGTGGCCGCCGTCACGCGTGCTCCGCAGCACCCACGCCCGCACGCCGCCCTGAGCCTGGGCGACTTCAGCCTGGATGCCCTCCGGTCCAGCGACCCCCATGATGCCGACTATGACAGTTCTCACCTTAGGTGACCATGAGAACGCGAAATGTTAGCAAAGTTAGGGTTTAAGGCCATTCAACCTTTTGTCACGACCACGCGACACTGGTGACATGGAGCCGGACGGAATGGCCGCTCTGGGGGCACAGGACGAGCCGACCGGGATCTCCTCGCCGGAGTCGGGCGCGCGGCGCGGAACCGGACTGCTGATGGCGGTGGTGTCGGCCGCGACGCTCGGCTCTTCCGGCGTCTTCGGTTCGGCGCTGTTGCGGGCCGGATGGAGCCCGGGCGCCGTCGTGCTGGCCCGGATCGTCGTCGCCGCGTTCGTCCTGGCTCCTTCTGCTGTCGTGCAGTTGCGTAGCCGCTGGAGAGAGCTGTGGCGTAGTGCCGGAACGGTGATCGCCTACGGCCTGATTGGCGTTATTGGCTGCCAGCTTCCCTTCTTCTACGCGATCCAGAGCATCCAAGTCGGGATCGCGGTGCTGCTGGAGTTCATGGGCGCGGTGCTGGTGGTGGGCTGGCTGTGGGTGCGGTACCGGCAGCGCCCTCGGCGGCTGACCTCCGTCGGGGCGGTCGTCGCGATCGGGGGCCTGGCGATGATGAGCGGGGTGACCGGAACTGGCGGTATCAGCGTCGTCGGCTTCATGTGGGGCATGCTGAACGCCGTATGCCTGACGGTGTACTTTTTCCTGGCCGGCGGCCGGGCCAATCCCAGCGGCGACGCGACGGAGGCCGGCGAGCCGCTGTCACCGGTCGTCTTGAGCTGGACCGGGATGTGCGTTGGCGCCGTGATCCTCACAGTTCTTGGCCTGGCTCACGTCATGTCGCTCGCGGCTAGCACCGGAGACGTTACCTTCCTCAGCCACCGCACCAGCTGGGTAGTGCCGGTCATCGGCATCGGCGTGCTCGCCACCGCGCCGGGCTACATCGCGGGGATCGCGGCGATCCGGTACCTCGGCCCGAAACTTGCCTCATTCGTTGGCATGTCGGAGGTCGTGTTCGCCGCGGCGTTCGCCTGGGCCGCCCTCGGCCAGGTGCCGACCGGAGCGCAATTCGCCGGCGGAGCGCTCATCCTTACGGGCGTCGCCCTGGTCCGTGCTGACGAACCGCGGCTTTGCTAACGGAAGGCGGGCTTCCGCGAGAAGACTTCCTCGACCGCCGGGGCGAAGTGCTCCAGGGGCAGCCAGTCGTAGCCGGGGTCGAAACAGTTCTCGTCATACCGCTCGCAGAACTCGACCGTGTCATCGAACCATGGGTGCCCTCGGTAGGCATCCCTGGCGTTGGCGTCGTCACCGGTCGCAGCGCCGTAGTAATACATCTGGAATAGCGGGTGATGAGAGACGATCCAGCACAGTTCTTCCGAGACGAACGGGCGCAGCACCGCCGCCGCGTAGCTGCCGTGCGAGTGCGGAGCCAGGCTGTCGCCGATGTCGTGGATCAACGCGGCCACCACGTAGTCGACGGGCCGGCCGTCCCGCTCCGCCCGGGTCGCCGACTGCAGGCTATGGGCGAGCCGGCTGACCGCGTACCCAGGGTCCGGTTCCGCCGCGTCTAGCGCCCGCACCGCGTCCAGCACCCGCAGGTGCAAGGTGCGGTTGTACGTCGCCTCGCGCGCGTTGATGAGGGCGTACTCCTCGGCGGTGCCGTCCTGCATCCGGGTGAAGGTGGCCCTGGCCAGACTGCTGCTCACCAGACCATCGTAAGCCGAAGCGCTCCGCCCGCAAGGCGACCCCATCGATGGCCCACCGCTGGCGCCATTGGACACATGTCAAATTAAGGTGTGTTTGCGGCATGTTGCGGGTCCTGATCGTGGTTCACTTCGCGCCGTGAGGCCCGGGATGGGGTAGCGAACCGGGCATCCGTGCCATATCGCCCTG
>JBEKHI010000105.1:0-21288 GCA_050012355.1 Streptosporangiaceae bacterium
GGGTCCATCGGCGCTGCGTTCTCCGGTTCAGTCGCGCTGGTCATCACGTTCCGCGCCGTCATGGGCGCGGGCGCGGCCCTGACGATGCCATCAACGCTGTCAATCATCAACGACACCTTCCGAACTCCCCGGGAACGGGCCCGGGCCATCAGCGCGTGGGCGGGTTCGAGCGGGCTGGGCATCGCTATCGGGCCGGTAGCCGGCGGACTCCTGCTTTCCAGGTTCTGGTGGGGCTCGGTGTTCCTGGTCAACGTCCCGATCGTGATGGTCGCTGTGGGTGGTGCCCTGCTGTTGGTAAGGGACTCAAAGAACACCGCCGCTGACCGGCCGGATCCGGGGGGCTCCGCGCTGTCGATAGCTGGCCTGGGGCTGCTGCTGTGGGCGATCATCGAGGCCCCGACCGAAGGCTGGGGCTCGCCGGTCGTGATCAGTGTCGGGCTCGCAAGCGTTGCGACCCTCGCTGCCTTCGTCTGGTGGGAGGCTCGCAGCGACCATCCGATGCTGAAGCTCGCGTTCTTCCGCGACCGCCGGTTCGCCATCGCGGCGGCGGCGGAGTGCCTCGGCTTGTTCGGCCTATTCGGCGGGTTGTTCGTGCAGACGCAATTCCTGCAGTTCAAGCTCGGGTACTCGCCACTGAAGGCAGGGTTGTGCATTCTGCCAGTAGCCGCCGCCCTCGTGGTCAGCTCCCCGCTCGCCGTGATCGCGGTAAAGTTCGCCGGGGCCAAGGTCACTGCCGCCGTCGGCCTGGCGGCCATAGCAGGCGGCTTGTGGCAGGCTAGCGCGGCATCGACGGCCGCGGCGACATACGGGGATGTGCTCCCCGGCATGCTGATCGTCGGCATCGGTGCTGGCCTGCTGCTGTCGACCGCTACGAACTCCCTGGTGGGGTCGGTGCCGCGGGAGGAAGCAGGAGTGGGATCGGCCACCAACGGGGTCTCGATCCAGGTAGGCGGCGCGCTGGGCGTGGCCGTGATCGGCAGCGTGCTAGCGACCAGGTACCAAGACCGGATGGGCACTGTGCTGGCCACCCGGAATGTCCCGGCGGCCATCGGCCATCAGATCACCGGCTCCCTTGGTGGCGCTCTCAGCGTCGCCCAGACAGTCGGCGGGGCTACCGGTGCCATGCTCGCGGACTTTGCCAAGGCCGCGTTTATGAGCGGCACGCAGACGTCACTGGCTGTCGGTGCTGGCACCGCTCTCGCGGGCGCGCTGCTCACGCTCTGGCTGCTGCCTTCCGGGACGGCGCGCCAGGAACCCGAGGCCGAAGCCGAGGGTCAAGACCAGCAGGAATGAAATCTAGATGACGGATGGACACCGCGGGTGCGTTGACCGCGACGGCGGCGATGTGGTGCGGGCCGGCTTCGAAGGCGTGCAGCACCCAGCGCTGGTCCGTCGTACCGTCACGGGCGATGCGGGCGCTAGCATGGCCATCCCAGTGGACCTCCACGTTCCCGAGCGGCTCGGCTAGGCCGATGCCGAGGCCCTTGAGGTAGCTCTCCTTAGCGGTCCAGTACCGCAGGAAGGCCGTCGTCGTGTCGTTGCTAGCTGCGACGGCGGCCTGCTCCGCGGCGGTGAGGCAGCGCGAGATCAGGCCTTCCGCCAGCGGAGTCTGACGGGTCATCTCCACGTCGACGCCCACTTCGGCGGCGCTGACCGCTACGAGCGCCAGTCCCTCCGTGTGGGACAGGCTGAATTCAACAAGCCCGGCTGCCTTCGGCTTACCGTGTGCGCCGCGCTGGAACTCAAGCGCCGCCGGGTCCGTCGCGATATAACGGGCGAGGATCTCGCGGGTGGCGTAGTGGGAGAGCACGAAGTCGTGCCGCCAGACCGGCGGCCGTAGCTGATGCGCGCGTTCCCGCTCCGCGTCCGACAGGGCGGCCCAAGCGTCATCTGGCAACGGGCCGTCGAGCCGGACCCTCCAGATGTCGACGTTCATGTTCCGGCCGGGAGCAGCGTGCCCGCGATGAGGCTGAGCAGGGCGTTGCGGTGCTCGTGCTCAGTGAGGTAAAAGTGCCCGCCCCGGTAGGTCCGGAGCGCGAACGGCCCGCTGGTCTGGGTACGCCACGCGGCTAGTTCGCTCTCGTTCACCCGCGGATCCGTGGTGCCGCCAACCGCCGTGACCGCCGTGCCGAGTGCGGGCTCCGTGCGGAACGCATACCTCTCGTTGACGGTCAGGTCGGCCCGCAGCGCGGCCAGCACGTGACTGAGCCGGTGATCACCAAGGTCGATGCGACCCGGGATTCCGCCGAGCGCGGCCAGTTCCTCGGATAGGTCGCTTGCGGGCAGTGGATGCAGAATCCGCCGGTGCTCGGTGAGCTGAGGGGCAATCCGGCCGGAGACGAACAGGTGCACCGGACTGGCCAGGCGGGCGGCCCGCAATCGGCGGGCCAGTTCGAAAGCCACCAAGGCGCCGAGACTGTGCCCGAACAACGCGTAAGGCGCCCGCAGTTCAGGGGCCAGCGCGGTGGCGAGGTCTTCGACGTACGGCTCGATGCTGGTGTACGACGTCTCCCGCAGCCGTGTCTCCCGGCCCGGCGGGAGTACTGGCAGCACCTGGATGGCTGGCGGCAGCAGCCTGCCCCACTCCCGGTACGCGAAGCCACCGGCGCCCGCATGCGGGAGGCAGAACAACCGGATACCCGGCGTGTGTGGCGGGCGGACCGGCAGCCATGGCGTGCGGTAAGCCCCCGGCGCCTGCGTGATCCCGGCCATCGACGTCTCCTCCGTCACTGGAGCCGCAGGTACGAGGGCGGTCCAGGAACCTTCTCGTCCGGCCCGGCGAGGACGAGCACCCCAGCATGCTCGGAGTGCTCGGTGAAACCCGCGAACCGGTAGGTGATATGCATGACCCGGTTGCGGTCGGTCGGCACGAACTCGGCGAGCAGACGAGCCCCGGCCGCCTGCGCCTGCCGCATGACGTGATGGAGGAGAACGGTACCGACACCTCGTGACATGACCCGGCAGGACATCAGCAGCAGCTTCAGTGTCCAGTAGGTGTCAGACGTCTCCACCAGGGCGAGCCCGATCTTCCCGTAGCTGCCGTAGCGGTCGTCTAGGCCGGCCACCAACAGCAGGTGGCGGGGCGAGCTCAGCATGGTCTCGAGTTCAGAGTACGAGTAGGTGACCCCGGTGGAGTTGAGCTGGTTGGTCCGGACCGTCAGCTCCTCGGCCCGCTGCAGGTCGCCAACCGTGGCCGGGGCAATGGTCATCACCATGCCCAGCGTGGCCAGGAATTCCTCGTTGGTTCCGGCGAAATCCTTCTCGGCGCGGTCGCGATCGAAGCCGCTGGCATACATCTGGCGCCGCGACGCCGATTCCCCGGTGACGAACTTCGGCGTGAACTCCGGCCGGTCAGCCAGGCTCGCGACGTCCGCCGCGTCGTAGCAGAGGACCTGCGGATGACGGAAACGGACTTCGTCCCGCTCAAACTCCTGGTCATCAATGAACGCGATGGTGTCCGGCCCGATGTTCAGCGTGGATGCCACCGCGGCGACGCTGTCGGACTTCGGGTTCCAGCTGACCTGCGGGCACAGGAAGTAGTCGGCCAGCCCGGCCCGCTCGATCGCGGTCATGGCGGCTTCGTGGTCGTTACGGCTGGCCACCGAGCTCAGGATGCCGCGCTGATCCAGGGTCCTGATGAGGCGTGCCGCCTCGGGCCGGACCCGGACGTCACCACCCTCCAGCAAGATTCCGTCCCAGACGGTGTTGTCCAGGTCCCACACCACGCATTTGACCTGCCCCTTCTTGGGCCCAGGCGGCCGCGCTTGGCCGACGGCGACATTGGCAGTCTGCGTGCTCATATCAATCCCTCCCGGTCGCCGCTTCTGGTCGCGGCCCGCGCTCGCCGAGCCGCTGGCAAGCGTCATTCGCGATGAGTAGCTCAAGAATCTGGGTGCTGCCCTCGATGATCTCCATCACCTTGGCGTCCCTGAAGTAGCGCGCCACATCGGCTCCCGGTGCGCACCCCATCGCGCCCTGTATCTGCACGGCGTCGGACGCGGCCCGCATGGCGGCGGTCGACGCGAAATACTTGGCGTGGCAGGTGACCGCGAGAGTTACCGGGTCACCGGCGTCCTTCAGGGACCCAGCATGCTCGCATAGCAGGCGCGCTGCCTGGGCGTCCACTGCCATCTTGGTGATCAGCTGCTGGATCAGCTGATGCTGACGCAGTTGTCCCCCGCCGCCTTGCGTGCGCCAGGCCGCATGCCGCACGGACGCCTCTAGGCAGGCCTGAATAATCCCCACGCTGCCACAAGCCACGCTGTACCGGCCGATGTCCAGCAGCCCGGCGGCCAGGCCAAGGCCCGCTCCTTCGACGCCGATCAGCGCGTCCGCGCCGACCAGGCAGCCGTCGAACCGGATGTGCGCGAGCATGCTCGCCCTGGTCCCTAGCATGCCTTCCACTGGCTGGCGGCTCACGCCGGGATCCGACCCGTCGACGAGGAAGACAGAGATGCCGCGCTCGGTCCTGGCGAACGTCAGCAGGACCCCGGCACGCTGCCCCCCGGTCGTCCACTGCTTCAGGCCGTCGATCTGGTACCCGGAGCCGCCGCGCTGCGCGGTCGTCTGCAGCGCGGCGATGTCGCTGCCCGCGTCCGGCTCTGTGAGGCAGAAGCCGCCGAGGACCTGCCCGCTGATCATCGGCTCAAGCCAGCGCTCCCGCAGCGACGGTGTGCCCCAGCGGTCCAGTGCGTGCAGCACCATACTGTGCACGGTCAGCATGCTCCGCAGAGACGAACAGCCGCGCCCGACTTCCTCGTGGAGGATGCCGAAGTCGGCCATCCCAGTTCCGGTGCCACCCCGGGCCTCGGGCAGAACCGCGGCCCACAGCCCGGCTGCCGCAACGGCGTCGAGCACCTCAGGCGGTATCGTGCCGGACGCGTCGTAGGCGGCCGCGCACGGCGTCACGAACTCGTCGACGAACGCACGGAACCGGGCTCGCGCCGGTGCCCGCACTGTGTCAGCCGGACGGGTCAGGAGCTCACTCATCCAAGTTCCGCCGGTTGCCGTACGTCCGCCGCCGGCTGGTGTGAACCCGCCGCCGTCAGGCGGCCGGCGAGCGCTGTCATGGCGTCGATCGTGCGGAAGTTGTCCAGGGACAGCTCCTCGCTGGGAACCTGCGCCTGGGTGAGCTGCTCGAGGAACAGCACGAGCTCCATCGAGAACAGGGAGTTCGCGAACCCGAGCGAGAAGATGTCCAGGTCATCCGTGAGCTCGATGCCAGGGAAGCGCCGTTCGACGAACTGGCGGAGCTCGGTACGGGTCGTATCGGTCATCATCATGTCCCTTCTGAAGGTGGCCGGAATGTCAGCGGTAGGAATAGAAGCCCTGTCCCGACTTACGGCCGTATAGCCCCGCATCCACCATCTTCTTGAGCAGCGGGCACGGCCTGTACTTGCTGTCGGCGAAGCTTTCCTGCAGGACTTCGATGCTGTAGAGAATGGTGTCGAGGCCAATCAGGTCGGCCGTTTCAAGCGGCCCCATCTTGTGGCCGAAGCAGGAGCGGAAGACCTCGTCGACGTCGGCTGCGGTGGCGACGCCCTCATGGACGAGGTAAACGGCCTCGTTGACCGTCAGCATGAGGACCCGGTTGGATACGAAGCCCGGCGAGTCGGCGACCGTGATGCCCTTCTTCCCGAGCCCGGTCAGCAGCTGGTCCGCTCGCTTCAGCGTCTCGTCGCTGGTGTGCCAGCCGCGGATGACCTCGACTGCTTTCTTCATCGGGACCGGGTTCATGAAGTGCATCCCGACGATCCTGTCCGGGCGGCTGGTGAGCGCGGCCAGCTTGGTGATCGGAATCGCCGATGTATTTGCCGCGAAGACGGTGTCCTCGGGGCACGCCTCGTCAATGACGGGATAGACCTCCTTCTTCAGCGCCCAGTCCTCGGTGATGTTCTCCACCACGAAGTCAGCGGCGGCCACCGTGTTGAGGTCCGTTGAGTAAACGACGCGAGACAAGTTCGCGTCGTAGTCGCCGGTGTCTTGGCTAGCGCTGCCCTGCCCGCCGCCGAGCAGGCGGCTGAAGCGTCCGTAGCCTTCGATGTCACGCCGCGCGGAGGCCAGCGTTTCCGCAGAACGGTCAATGAGCACGACGCCGAAACCGTGGGCGACCAGATCCTGGGTGAGGCCGGTCCCCATGACGCCGGCCCCGATGACTCCGACTTGCATCATCTTGCTGAAGTTCCTTCCGGTGTGGGTTCCTGATGGCGGTTGTCGTCATCCGGCCGTGTGCGGGCCCGACGATGACAACTCCCTGGGCTCGGCGCTCGCCTCGTCCCCTTGTCGCAGGTACTGGGCCATAGCGGCGACGGTCGGTGCCTCGAATAGCGTCACCACCGAGACGGCGACCCGGAATTCCTTTTGGATCGAGTTCATCAGCTGCAGCCCGATGAGCGAATTGCCGCCAAGCTCGAAGAAGTTGTCGTTCAGCCCGATGTCATCGGTGCCGAGTGCCTCACGCCACAGCGCCGCGAGCCTGCCCTCGTAGTCGGCGCGAGCAGGAGCCGGAGCGGAGGCGCTTTCTGCCAACGGATCGGCACCGGCCAGCGGGTCGCTGCCGGTCACCCACTTCGCACGGCGGGCGGCCAAGTCGGCGGTGGAGACGATGAGCATGCGCTGCTCGGTCCGGTACACCGCGCCGAGCGCCCGCAGCGCCTCGTCGTCTGTCATCGCATGCTCGGCGAGCGCCGAGCCGATCCCGCCGGAGATCTGCTCCAGCGTCGACTGCCAGGCGTCCCAGCACACGCTGCGCCAGACCGGGGCGCCAGCACCCCGCACGGCGTCGGGGAAGCTGGCAAGGAACGCGTTCGCGGCTGCGTACGCGGTGAACCCGAGGCCGCCGAGCTCGGCCGACATGGAGGATTGCAGCAGGCAGAAGTCCAGCGGCTCGGCCGATAGCACGTCGGAAAGGACGAGCGTCCCGTAGACCTTGGCCGCGAAGTGCTCGGCCACCGAGCTGTCGGTCAGGGCGCCGGCCATGGCGAAGCCGCTAGCCGAGGTTACTCCGGCACCGTGCACCACGCCGTTCACCGGCCCCAACCGGTCGTGGATCTCCTCAACGAGGGCGCTCATAGCGATCGGGTCGGACACGTTGGCCGCATGCGGAAAAACGGTTGCACCGAGCTGTTCGAGCTCGAGCACGGCTCGCACGCGGCCAGCCTCGGCGGCATCCTCGCCGTCCGCCAGCAGCGCCTGCCACTCATCTCGAGGCGGAAGGCCGCCGCGGGAGAGCAAGATCAGCTGGGGCGCGGCGACCTGCCTGGCGATGTGCCTGGCGAACACTAGGCCTAGCTGGCCGAGCCCGCCGGTGATCAGGTATACGCCGCCATCCCGCAGTGGAAGGTCGCCATCGGCACGCCCCGGTGCTACCACGGCCGCGTGCCGCCGCACCAGGCGGCGCCCTGACCGGTAAGCGATCGTCACGTCACTGCCCGGCCAGGCGAGCTCCGTCATGAGGTGGCCGACCAGAGCGGCGCCGTCCGCATCGTTCGGCCTTGACGCCAGGGCAGGCAAGTCCACGGTGCGGCACGCCACGCCGGGGTACTCCTGCGGCAGCGTGAGGCAGGGGCCGACCAGCGTCGCCTTGCCGGGCGCGACCAGTTCCCCGGGTTCGACCCGATGGGCACGGTCCGTCGCGACGAGCACCCGCAGCCCTTCGGCTGACCGCCCGGCGAGCGCCACGGTCAGGCCGGTCAGGCTGGCGAATCCGAGCCGCTGACGAAGCCGTACGGTGTCCTGGCTGAGTTCATCGGGGCCGTCAGGCTGGTCGCCGGTCAGGCTCCACAGATGGACGACGGTCCGCGGCAGCTCACCGACGGCGAGCCGCTCGACCAGAGCCGCGTAGTCCTCCTGAGAATCCGGACGGACAGCGAAGCGGCCGCCACCGTTGTCCTCAAACGAGGCGCCCTCGGCCACGATGGTGCAGGGACCGAACTCCGCGAGTTGCCCGGCGAGACGTTCGGCGACGCCAAGCGAGTCGGCCAGCAGCAGGAATGGACCCACGGGCATGCCATCCGCGGGCTCCTGCTCCTGCCACCGCACCGCGTTGAGCCAGGAGTCCTCGGCCAGCCGCCCGTCACCGCCGGTCGCGGATGACCGGGTCTCGATGGGCTGTGGCTGGCGCTGGGCCGGCAGAACCGTGTTTTCGGCGGACAGAGCCGGGGTCCCGATGGCCGGCCAGAATCGCTGGTGCTCGAACGGGTAGGTGGGCAGGCTGGTCACGTGACCGGGCCGGTCGCCGCGCATCGCCCGCCAGTCAAGCGATACACCGTAGGTCCACAGGCTGCCCGCGGCGCGCAGGATGAAGCCCCGGTCGTCGGCAGGGTCGGCCGCGGTGCGCAGCGTCGCGACGACGACGGGCCGTTCTCCACGGTCGGCCAGGATCTGGGCCGCGAGGCTGCGCAGGTTCCCCGCGCCGGTCTCGAGCAGGATCCCGCCCTCCGACATCAGCGTTCCCACGTTGTCGGCGAACTTGACCGTGCTGCACATGTGGGTGGCCCAGTAGGCCGGGTCGCAGGCCTGCTCGGCTGTGATCCAGGTTCCGGTGAGATTCGACACGAACGGCATCCGCGGCACCTCGCGCGGCACCTCGCGGACCAGCGCGGCGGCCTTGTCGCGCAGTTCCTCCAGCATGGCCGAATGCATGGCGCGATCGGTACGCAGCCGCTGATGTGCTATCCCCTTGGCACCGAGCCCGCGTTCCAGCTCCGCCATCGACGTCACGGGGCCGGCGACCACGGTGGTCATCGGTCCGTTGAGCGCCGCTACCGACACATCGGCGGGCAGCAGCCGCGAGGTCTCGTCGGCGGGCAGGGCGACGGCGGTCATCGCCCCCTCCGGCGCCTGCATCACCAGCCGCGCGCGGCGGATCACCAGACCGATCGCGTCTTCAAGGGAGAAGACCCCGGCCAGGCAGGCCGCGACGTATTCGCCCAGGCTGTAGCCGAGCAACGCCGACGGCTCGACACCCCAGTGCCGCCACAACCAGGCGCAGGCGTAGTCGGTCGCGAAGACCGCGGCGTGGGCCTCGTCCAGCCGACCGAGTGGATCGGCGGGTGCCGGCGAACTATCCGGCACGCCGAACATCTTCGCTAGGTTCACGCCGTGCGCGCTCGCCGCGGCGGCGCAGCGGTCCACTGCATCGCGGAACGCAGGTTCTGTGCGGTACAGGCCGCCCGCCATGCCCGGGTATTGCTCACCAGTGCCGGGAAGCAGGAACGACACCCTGGGAGGCTGGCCGACGGCCACGGTGCGGACCGGCACTCGCCCGCCGACCTCTTCGAGCTCGCGGATCGCGTCACCGGAGTTCCGGCAGACTACGGCGGCGCGTACCTTCAGCGCGCCGCGGCCAGCCTGAAGCGTGAAGGCGGTATCGGCCAGGCTTGTCTCAGGGTGCGCCCGCAGGTGCTCCGCCAGGTTCCCGGCCACCGAGCCGACGGCGGTGCTGCTGGCGGCAGACAGCGGCAGCACATGCCAGTCTTCCGGCGCGAGTTGCTCCGGCTCGTCCTGGGCTGGGCGTTCCAGGATGCTGCGTTCCAGAATGACGTGGGCATTGGTCCCGGACCAGCCGAACGAGCTGACCCCGGCGATGCCTGTTCCGGCTTCCGGCCACGGCATCGTCGCGGCGGGTAGCAGGGTCGGGCTGGCGTCCCAGTCGATCCCCGGATTGGGAGTGGTGAGGTGCAGGTTCGCCGGTACCTGACCGTGGCGTAGCGCAAGAACGGTCTTGATCAACCCGGCGATTCCAGCGGCGCCGATCAGGTGACCGACGTTGGTCTTGACCGCACCGACGACGATCGGCCGCTTGGTGTCCCTTCCGGATCCCAGCGCCTGCTGGATCGCGCCCACCTCGATCGTGTCCCCGAGCAGCGTGCCCGATCCATGGGCCTCGACGTAGTCCACGTCGGCGGGCCGCAAGCCAGCGCGCGCCAGCGCGCGCGTGATCACCGCGACCTGGGCCGCGCCATTCGGCGCGGTCAGTCCGTTGCTCGCTCCGTCCTGGCCAGTCGCCGAGCCCCGCAGGATAGCGAGTGGCCGACGACCAAGCTCCGCCGCCCGCCGTGACCGCTCGAGGATCACTACGCCGCAGCCCTCGCCCATGGCGAAGCCGTCCGCGGCGGCATCGAACGTCTTGCAACTTCCGTCCTTGGCCAGCATGCGCATCTTGCATGCCTGCCTGTACGAGTCGGGGTGAGTGATGGCGCTGACACCACCGACGATGGCAGTGTCGCAATCGCCGTTCCTGATGCTCTCGGCCGCGAGATGCAGGGCCACGAGCGACGACGAGCAGGCCGTGTCCAGCGTCAGGCTCGGTCCGCGCAGGTCGTAGACATAGGAGATACGTCCGGAGGCGACGTTCGCGGAGATCCCCAGGCCGAAGTACGGATCATCCAGGCAGGAATCGCCCTGCAGGTCGAACTGGAGATTGCCGTACTGGCTGCCCGCCATCATGCCGATGAAGACGCCGGTGCGGCTTCCGCGCAATTGGTCGGCCGCGATGCCGGCGCTTTCCAGAGCCTCCCACGTGACCTCGAGCAGCAGTCGCTGCTGCGGATCCATGCGGGCCGCTTCCCGCGGCGAGATGCCGAAAAACCGAGCGTCGAAGCCGGCGATGTCACGTACGAACGCGCCGCTAGTCGTGTAAACGGCACCTGGCTCGTCGGGATCGCCGGAAACCGGCAGTACCGCATCCCACCGGTCATCGGGTAGGGCGGAGGAAGCATCGACGCCGTTTATGAGGTTCTCCCAGAAAAGCCCGGGAGTATCGGCGCCGCCAGGGAACCGGCAGGCCATGCCGGTCAGGCAGAGGGTGTCGTCGTCCGCTGGCGCTTCTGAGACCGGCTCGGGCTGGACTGCCTGCGGTACTCCGGTCAAGGCGTCGGTCAGTTCGTCGATGGTGGGGTGTTCGTACAGCAGCGTCGGCGACAGCGTCGCGCCCAGTCGTTCCTCGAGCTCGCCGGAAAGGCTGACGGCTTGGGCCGAGCCGAGCCCGTAACTGTCGAACGGCACAGCCGGGTCGACGTCATGTGCGGGCACGCCTGCTATCTCGGCTACGCGGCTGATCATCCAGGCTCGGAGCTCGGCGGCGTCGGTGGGTTGCGGGCATGAAGTCATGCCGGTGCGACTCCTATCAGAGAAGGGGCTCATCAGAGCCGGTCAAAGTCTCCGGACTGGTAACGGGCACGGCATTCCATCCGCTGGATCTTGCCGCTGCTGGTGAACGGGAGCGTGCCCAGCCGCAGCATCACGACGTCCGATACCGCGATCCCGTGCTCCGCCGTGACCGCGCGTCTGACAGCGGCAGCCACCTCGTCGCTGGTAGTGCGGGCAGTGTCCTGGCTTTTCATCTGGCGGAAGCTGATCTCGGCCAGGATGACCAGCCTTTCGGCATCGCCTTCGTCGACAGACAGGGCGCAGCAGAACCCCTCCCGGATGGCGGGGTGGCTGGTCCCCACAGTGAGCTCGATGTCGTGCGGATAGTGGTTGTGGCCGTCAACGATGATGACGTCCTTCAGCCGCCCGGTGACGAAGAGCTGGTCGCCGAAGACAAACCCGAGATCACCGGTGCGCAGGAAGTCTCGCTCGCCGTAGCCGCGGACCCGGGCGCGGAACGCGCGCTCGGTCTCCTCCGGCTGATTCCAGTAGCCGTCCCCGACGCTGTCCGAGGACACCAGGATCTCCCCGACTTCGTCCTCCGCGCAGGGCACGTCGGTACCCGGACGCGTGATGACCACGGTGAGCGTCGGCTGGATCTGACCGCAGCCGACCAGCTCTCGTTCTCCTCCGCCAGGGCCGGCCAGCCGGACCTGGCCCGCGGCTAGGGCCCGCGCGTCGAAGGTGTGCATCACCGCACCGCGGCCCACCGGCCCGCCGCTCACCATCACGGTCGACTCAGCGAGGCCGTAGCTAGGGAAAAAGGTCTCGGGACGGAAGCCGCATGGGGCAAATGTCTCAGCGAAAAGCCGCATCGTCCGAGCCCGGACCGGCTCCGCGCCCACCAGCGCGATCGTCCATCTGCTGAGGTCGAGTTGCGCGCGCTGATCCGGTTTGCTGCGGCGCGCGCACATCTCATAAGCGAAGTTGGGAGCGGCCGCGTTCGCCCGGCCCGCGTCCGAGATGGCCCGCAGCCAGCTGAAGGGTCGGTGCACGAACGCCAGGGGCGGCATCAGCACCGCGTCGTAACCCGCGTAGATCGGCTCGACCACGCTGCTGATCAACCCCATATCGTGGAACATGGGCAACCAGGAAACAAAAGCCGGCGGCCGCTCAGGCGCACCGTCTGACCCGTTCTCAACGATCAGCGCCAGGTTGTGCAGGACGCTGGCGTGCCTGAGCATCACGCCCTTGGGCAGGCCCGTCGATCCTGACGAGTACTGGAGGTAGGCAACCGTGGACGGCCCGATGTCCGGTCGCGTCCAGTGGCCCGCGGCATCGTCGGGCACCTCGTCGCTGGCCACGACGTGCAGGCTGCACAGCCGGCCGCTATCAGCTAGCGCCTTCTTGACCCGCTCGACTGCTGCCGCGCTGGTCAGCAGAACGTCCGGCTCGGCGCTCAGGGCGATCGATTCGATCCTGCTCTTCTTAACGTCGTTGCAGTCACCGTCAACGGGTGCTACCGGCACCGCGATCATGCCCGCGTACAGGGTGCCGAAGAACCCGGTGACGAAATCAAGCCCTGGGGGGTAGCTCAGCAGGACCCGGGAGCCGGGAGCCGCCAGTTCGCTCAGCCGGACCGCGATCGCGCGTGACCGCAGGTCGAGGTCGGCCAGTGTGAGGGCGGCGGATTCGTCCATCCCGTTTTCCAGGAAAACGAATATACGTCGGCTTGGATCTGCCACGCTCCGATCGCGGCACATATCGACCAATGTCGCCCATGTCTTCATCTTCTCGAGTTCTTCGGGAGGTACTCCAGCCATGGTTTAGTCAGTTCTCTTTCGTGACGAGCGACGGGTAATGGCCATCTGGCGCATGTTCTCAGTGCCTCCTGTTTCCTCTGGCCGAGGCTGCTAAACAACCCACCTGGCATCGCGAACGGAATGGTTGCCGTCCGGCTAGATGGGAAAGGAACACCGTGGCGACCTGCCGTGACCAGCGCTATGGGCGATGTGTGCCGCTTAAGGAGTTCCGTGAACCGTAACCAGGTAAATGTGCTCGTAACCGGAATGGGAATGACAACCCCGCTCGGTCCTGACGTGGCATCGACCTGGCGTGCTCTCCTGGCTGGGGAATCACGGGTGAGCATTCTTGACGATGAATGGGCCGCCGACCTGCCGGTGAAAATGGCGAGCCGGGCCTACCAGGACCCGGCCGAGGTGCTCAGCGGCGCTGAGTCGCGCCGGATGGACCGGTGCCAGCAGTTCGCGGTTGTCGCGGCCCGGCAAGCATGGGCCGACTGCGGCGCCCCAGACGTCGACCCCGAGCGGTTCGCCGTGGTCATCGGCACCGGCATCGGCGGGGGCCTGACCACGATCGCGCAGTACGACAAGATCACCGCGCACGGTGCGGGCCGGGTGTCGCCGTTCACGATCCAGATGCTGATGCCCAACGGCGCAGCCGCCGCTGTAAGCCTTGACCTCGGGGCCCGGGGTGGCGCGCACGCCCCGATGAGCGCCTGCGCTTCCGGGGCCGAGGCGATCGCCATGGGGCTGGCGCTGCTGCGAAGCGGCCGCGCCGACATCGTCCTTGCCGGCGGCACGGAGGCCTGCCTCGGCCAGCTGTCCATGGCGGCATTCGCGCGGATGGGAGCCCTGTCACAGCGGGCGCACGAACCGCAGGCCGCCTCCCGGCCCTTCGACGCGGCGCGGGACGGCTTCGTCCTAGCGGAAGGGGCCGCGGCCCTCGTGCTCGAACGGGCCGACAGCGCGCGGGCGCGCGGCGCGCGGACCTACGCCCGCCTGGCCGGCGCCGGGATGAGCTGCGACGCGCGCGACATGACCAACCCGCACTCCGAGGGCCAGGTCAGAGCGATGAAAGAGGCCATGACCACGGCCGACCTGAGCCCGTCGGACATCGGGCACGTCAACGCGCACGCAACCGGGACACCCGCCGGGGACGGTGTGGAAGCAAGAGCCGTCATCGAAGCCGTTGGCGATCACCCGCTCGTGACCGCCACCAAGTCGAGCACCGGCCACATGATCGGCGGCGCCGGAGCTGTCGAGGCCATCTTCACTGTGCTGTCACTGCGGGACCGCGTCATACCGCCGACCAGGAACTTGGACACGCAAGCATCCGACATCCAAGTCAACGTCGTCACCGGCACCCCGCACCAGGCGGCGCTCAACGCGGCGCTATCCAACTCCTTCGGATTTGGCGGCCACAACGTAGCCCTCGCCATCACCACAACGTGACCCGCGCGTTTGGAATCACCAACCAATACAGAAAGGATCATATCCATGGCCACCACCGGCGAAGATATCCTCGATCGAGTTACCACCGTCGTCACGGAGATCACCGATATCCCGAAGGCCGAGCTGCTGCCCGACAAGAGCCTCAGGGATGACCTGGAAATCGACTCGCTCACGACAATCGAGCTCGCGGTAACGATCCAGGACGAGTTCGACATCGAAGTCGAAGACGAGAAACTGAAAGAACTGAAGACCATCCAGGATATCGTTGACCTAGTTCAATCCTCACGCCTCGCCGCGACATCCTGACGACTTCGACACTAGTCCGGCCGACCAGTTCTTACCCGCGCACGATGGATCGGGCGCGCAGCGGACGCCTGCATACCCGCCAGGGGACTACCTAGACTGCCAGGTGCCGGGCCGCCGGTCCGCATAGCCAGCCATGGCGTGCGGGCCGGCGGCGGTATCTCGCCACAGGCGGCGTAAGGCCTCGGACTCCAGGCACTCGCTTACGCGGCAGGCCGGAGTGTCCGGCTGCCGCCACCAACTCCAGGCTTTGGACATCAGTTCAGGTGTATCCCGCATCCCGATCGTGTCGGCGCGCGGCCTGGCACCAGCGGCCAGCTATTTTCCCATGGCCTCGATTAGGCTCTTCGGGCGCATGTCACACCAGAATTCCTCGATGAAGTCAAGGCACTCCTGGCGTACCGCCTCGCCGAAGATAACCCGCCAGCCGTCTGGTACATCAGCCAAAACCGGCCACAGCGAGTGCTGTCCTTCATCGTTGACCAGGACGACGTAACTTGCGTCCGGATCTTCAAACGGATTCGTCACGTTAATCCCTTTCTGGAATCTTCGATTTAAAGCTCACCATGTGCCGGGCGTACCTGCGCTTCGGCCTAGCCAACGCTCGACGCATTTTGCCCGCGAGAAACCAGCCATGCTGATATTTGACTCCAAGCCTGATCGAGCATGTCAGGGCGCACCATCTCGAAGTGCCCACAGGGAAGCCCGGACCCTGATATTTCCCCGGATACGTAAGGCTCCCACCGCGCGATGGCGGATGTTCCCCGCGGGTTATCCTCACTCGCCGCGATAAGAAGGAGATCCCCGTCAAATCGTCGAAATTCATGCGCACACATTATTTCCACATTATTTTGGAGAATCCGGCCGAGGATCGCGAGTTCCCTTTCGGAGATGACCTCGAGAAAGCCGCTCCGCTCCCGGCGTATCCAGTCCATTATGCCAGCCGGTATGGAATCTTCCCCCGCCGTCTCAGGTTCGGCATGGCATGGGGGGGCGGGTTCTGTTACCTGCTGCGGCGGATACCCGTCCATTATAATTAGGGCTGCTACCTGCTCGCCGTCAGCTTGCAACTGCACGGCGATCTCATGCGCGACGATTCCTCCGAAAGACCATCCCAGTAGGTGGTACGGACCGGATTCCTGCACGGCGCGGATCTGCTTAACGTACTCCGATGCCATATCCCGGACGGAGCACGAAGGCTGGCTTGCACCGTCAAGGCCGCAGGCCTGCAGCCCGTACAGCGGCTGGTCCGCGGGCACGTAGCGGGATAGTGGTGTATAGCACCAGCTCAGCCCGGCGGCGGGGTGTATGCAGAAGAAGGGAGGGTTACTTCCGCCCGGGCGGATCGGAAGAAGGATGCTACCTAGCGCATCCTCCATGAATGGCTGATCTAGCCGGGCTGCGAGTCCGGCCGCTGTCGGGCTCTCGAACAGTGCACGCAACGGCACCGGGACCCCCCGTTGGCGCAGCCGTTCCATCAGCGATACCGCCAGCAGAGAGTGCCCGCCGAGATCGAAGAAGCTATCGTCGGCCCCGATCTGATCCAGGCCCAGGATTTCCGCGAAGACCCCGCACATGATCTCCTCTCGCACTGTCGCAGGCGCCCGGCTTGACGCCCCGGCTGCGTAATCCGGGGCTGGCAGCGCTGCCCGGTCCGCCTTCCCGCTAGCCGTCATCGGCAGGCCGTCGGTCAGCACGACCACAGCGGCCGGCACCATGTAGCCCGGCAGTCGCTCCGCCGCGAAGGCTCGCACCACCGCCGCTAGCCCGTCGCTACTCGCGCTGTCATCAGCACTATCACCGTCGGCTGCGGCGGGGACCACGTAGGCGACCAGCCGCACATCTCCGGGAACGTCCTCCCGCGCGGCCACTACCGCCTGGCCCACCAGCGGGTGTGCGGCCAGAACTGTCTCGATCTCACCGGGTTCCACCCGGAACCCGCGGATCTTCACCTGGCCATCCGCACGCCCGGCGTACTCCAGCATTCCGTCCGGAGTCCACCGGGCCAAGTCCCCCGTCCGGTACATCCGCTCGCCGACCGCCCCGAACGGGCACGCCACGAACCGCTCCGCTGTCAGGCCGCGACGATTGAGGTAGCCACGCGCGAGCCCGGCCCCCGCGATGTACAGCTCGCCCTCTACTCCGGCCGGTACTGGACATAGCCGTTTGTCCAGGACGTACGCCCGGGTGTTATCCAGCGGTCGCCCGATCGGGGGTGCCGCTTCATCGGCCGCCGAGGAGAACCAGGCGGTGGCGTACACGGTGGCTTCTGTCGGGCCGTAGATGTTGGCGATCCGCCGTCCCGGAACCCAGGACCGCAGTTGCGCCATGTGCTGCCCGGTCAGCCCTTCGCCTGCCAGGACCACCGTTCCGGTTGCCTCATCCAGTACCGGGGGCACCGAGCCACCAGAGATCAGGCTTGCCATCACCGATGGGACCCCGCTGATCAGCGTTCCGCTAAAAGGCCGCCGCGCGAGGGCCAGCAGATCATTGACTACCTCGATACACCCACCAGCCGCCAGCGGAGCGAACATCTCGAACACCGAGACGTCGAAGCTAAACGAGGTCGACGCGAGCACCCGAGACAACCCGTGAGACCCGAAGGTCGTCAGGGCCCACTGCACGAGGTTCGTCACGTTTCCGTGCGGGATAACGACGCCCTTCGGCCGACCAGTCGATCCGGAGGTGTAGATCACATATGCCGGGTTCTGCGGCCGAAGCGGCGCCAGCCGGTCCGCATCTGCCAGGTCTGTATCTGGCAGGGCGCTCAGCTCCTGGATTATGGCCGGATCGTCCAGCACCAGCGATGCCAACCCGTCCACCGCCCCTTGGGCCGCGGCCAGCCCGCCTGCCGATGTCACCACGACCGCCGGAGACGCGTCCGCCAGCATGTAGCTCACCCGCTCCGCCGGGTAGTTCAGGTCGACCGGCAGATAGGCTGCCCCTGCCTTCAGGGCCGCCAGCAGTGCGATCACCAGATCGGCGGAGCGTTCCATCACCACCGCGACCAGCGACTCCGGACCAGCTCCCCTCGACACCAGCAGCCGCGCCAGCTGGTTCGCCCGACGGTTCAGCTCCGCGTAGCTCAGGCCGGTGTCCTCGAAGACCACCGCGACCGCATCCGGGCACTCGTCCGCGCGTGCCTCGAACAGCATCGGCAGCGTCGCCGCAGGCACCGCGCGCGCGGTGTCATTCCACCCAGCCAGGATCTGGCCGCGCGCAGCTTCATTGAGAACCTGCATCGCACGCATCGGAGCATCAGGGGCGGTTTCCAGCGCGATGACCAATTGCTCAGTGGCGGTGTGCACCAGCGTGCACACCTGTTCCGGGCTGGCGGGTGCGACCGCCTGTACGTGGAAGACGAACCCGGTCCCGGTATCGTCGACGGAGAGCGCAAGAGGGTAGTTGGTGCGCTCCCGGACCGACACCACCTCTATGCCCTCCAGGCCAGCACCGAGCCCTAGGCCTGTATCCGGCCGGTGACGGTAGTTGAGGATCGAGGTGAACAGCGGCGCCGGCGCCGCGACGCCGCTGGCCTGCTGCGCCAGCGCCAGCGGGGCGTGCTCATGGGCCAGCAGCCCGATCAACTGCGCCTGCATGTGCCGGATGGCGGCCGCGGTGCCCGCTGCGGCAACATCAACGCGGACCGGCAGGGTGTTGATGAACGGTCCCAGCGCGCGGTCCGCGCCGGGCCCCGCGGTCATCCGGCCGAAAAGCACCGTGCCGAATACCACATCATCACGGCCAGATACCGCCGCCAGAACCCGCGCCCACACCAGGTGAAACAGTGTTGCCGGGCTGACATGCGCCGCGCGGGCCTGCTCGCGCACCCGCGCCGCCAGCTCGTCGTCGACCGGCAGCCGAGCCTGTCCTGCCGCCATACCGTCCTCGTGTACGTGCAACAGCCCGTACGGGGCGGTCGGGCTGGTCACATCGCTCAGCAGCCCGACGAAGAATCGCTCATGCTCTTGCCGCGGTGACGACAACCGGGCCCGGACGACAAAGTCGCGGAACGGCACCGGCTGCTCCAGCAGGTCCCCGTACCCGCGCGCGAACGCTGCTACCTCGCCCAGCATCAGCTCCAGCGCCGTGTTGTCCAAAATAAGGTGGTGGACCTGAAGCAGAGCCAGCCACCGCTGGCTCCCTGGCTCGGCGGCCACGTATACCCGAAGCAGAGGAGCGCTGCCCAGATCCATCCGTGACCCGGCAGCGGTCAGCAGCTGCCGCACCGCATCGTGGTCACCGCCCTCCAGAATGATCTCCTGGACCGGCAGCTGCGCCTGCCGCCGTACCACCTGGACCGGCTCTGGCAGTCCTTCCCATGCCAGCGAAGTCCGCAGAATATCGTTGCGGTTTACTACCTGCTGTAGCGCGCCAAGGAAGCCCTCCAGGCGGGCCCGGGAATCAAACCGGAGCACGACCGGCAGCACATAGACATCGCTGCTGTCCTCGGCGTCCATGAGATGATGGAAGAGCATGCCTTCCTGCACCGGTGTCAGACAGAATACGTCCGCGACATTCGCGGCGCCGCCTGCAACGCCACCGACAATCCGACCGATCTGCTCGGCGGTCAGGTTCGCCAGGGGAAGCATTCCCGGCGTGATTACCGCAGCCCCGGCTGGGATCGAGTTCGCTGCCCCCGCTCCACCCTCCACGTCGACGTAACTGGCGTCTGGACCGTCGAGCAGATTCGTCACGCTAATCCCTTTCTGGAACCCCATGTCACCCGCTCGGTGAATAGCCACAGGCAGCAGCCAGCAGACCGTTCACGGACGGATCGTGAATTACAAGCATGAGGAATTTAATATTCATCGCAAACAGGAAAATATCGGCCATCACCGACCCGCCTGATTCAATCCTGACGAGACATTTGCGCACCCTCCCAGCTCTGCGATCCCCTCTGTGCACCTGTTTCCGCTGGCCGATGCCGCTAAACAGCCCCTTGGCGCCGCGAGCGGCGATGCGGGAAGGGATCACGCCGACGGCCACGCAGACGATATTTCCCTGATTGGGCGGCCTCGGGCGATGTGCCGAACTGGCCCGTTCAACGACTGGTCACCCAAGTTATCCGCCATATGGGACAGTTATGACCCTTATTTTATAAGTTTAAGGCTTATCCAACTCACACATTGTCGGTTTCGCGCTGCGCAATGCTGCGCGCGACAGTGGTGTAGCCAGGTAACGTTTCTCAAGGAAGAAGCTAGGCCGCGCGGGAATTGCGCACCACTGATCGTCCGAGAAAGTGAAGGAATCCAATATGTCAGGAAAGAGCCGTGCCCTTGCCGTCGCCGCAGCGACTGCCGGGCTTATTACCCTGTGGGCACCGACGGCGATGGCCAGCACGGCCAGCGCTCCACTGGGCACCAACGGTTGGCTGGTCAATGGCACTATCGTGAACGGCGGTCTGGTTAACGTCAATCTCGGGAGTGGCAACACTGCCATCGGTAACACCTGCAACAACACGGCCGTAAGCACACCGATGGATGGCGACGTCCTTACCTGGGCGCTGGACATACCTCACAACACCTGCGTCATGGCCGGGGGCCCAAACCACTTCTAGTTGCTCGTGGCGGCCGGGTGGAATACGAGAAAACGTGCCCGAGAGGGCCTATCAATCGTCGTCTAGCCCGGCCACTACGCAGGAGGCTTCGGCGGCCCCAGACTCGTACCTGGCGGCCCCGCCCTGCACGGCCACAGCTGCGGTCTCCGCTCGAGCTTGCCACGCTGCCACGAGTCCGGCCCGGCGCCAAGCCGGGCCGGCTGCTCCCGCCACATGCCGGCTGTCACCTTAGTGGTCCCCAGCATGTCCGCGACCTGCTGGCCTGACGGCCCCGGCTCCGCGCAGGCCAGCACGATCCGCGCCCGCAGCCCCCGCCTGCCAGGCTCCTTCGCCCACGCGGAGCGGGCCCGGGTCACGGTTGCGCTGCGGCTGGGATGTTTGCAGGCCGGCTGGATTTGGCTGCGAGATGATCGCTGGCTGTGACCGCCGTGCCTCCTGATCATGACCTTGCCGTGCTGGCCGGGGTGCAGGGCGGGCTGATCGAGATCCTGGAGGCGCGGAATTCCGAGCTTGCTGGCGCGCTCGCAGCAGCGGAGGAGCGCCTGGCCCGGCTGGATCGGGCGCTGTCACGGAACTACGGAAACTCTTCCACCGACTCGGCGGCGCGCGTCAAGCCAGGACGCGCCGCTTGTTGCCCGTCCGTGGCCGTCCGTGGAAAAGCGACAGTCACACCAACCGCGCGACAGCTGCGGACGCCGTCTGCTATGTGTCCGTGGACACCGCGACACAGCGGTCTACAGCGCGACAAGGTGACACACGGCCGGACAGAGAAAAACGGCCCGCCAGCCGCGAGAATTCGCAGCTAACGGGCCGTCTTCGCAGGTGGTGGCAGGTGATGGGTTCGAACCATCGTAGGCTGAGCCGACGGTTTTACAGACCGCTCCCTTTGGCCACTCGGGCAACCTGCCGTGTCCGCTCGCGTGGGCGGCACCCAGAAGAATAGCCCAAGATTCGACTAGATGCGCAAGGCACCCCCGCGCCGCCAGGTCACCAGCTAACGGGAAGGTTCGGTGTAGCTGGAACAGCATCAAACCTTCGCGATATGGGATGGTCGCGGCAACGGGTACGCCGGGCGCGGAC
>JBEKHI010000106.1:0-21179 GCA_050012355.1 Streptosporangiaceae bacterium
AGGGGTCGACGGAGGCGTCGGCGAAGATCACCCCGTCCGCGCCAGCCGCGTCGGCGGTGCGCAGCACGGTCCCGGCGTTTCCCGGGTCCCGGACATTGGCCAGGATGGTGACCAGCCGGGGACTGGCTCCGGCCAGGTCGGCCAGCGGGACGTCCACGAAACCGCAGACGGCGAGCAGCCCCTGAGGCGTGACGGTCTGCGCCAGCTCGCCCATTGCCTCGCCGCTAATCGAGCGCACCGGAATTCCCGCCTCGGTGGCGCGGCCGATGAGATCCGCATGGCGCGACAGCGCCGGGGCGGTCACGAAGAGCTCGGTGACCTTCGCCCCAGATGCGAGCGCCTCCGTCACGGCCTGCGGGCCTTCGGCTAGGAAGGCCCGCTCCCGCAAACGGAGGGCTCGCTTGGTGAGCCTGCGCGCCGCGCGAAACCGCGGCGAGCTGGCGGTGTAATACTCGCTAATCGCCGGTGATCCTCTGGCTATGCCGCGCCATCCTAGGCAGGACCAGCGGGCAGCGCCGTGCGCGCGACCTCGACCAGCGCCGTGAACGCCGCCTCGTCGGCGACGGCGAGCTCGGCGAGGATGCGACGGTCAACCTCGACGCCCGCGAGCTTCAGGCCCTGGATGAACCGGTTGTAAGTGATGCCATTCGAGCGCGCGGCCGCGTTGATCCGCTGGATCCACAGCCGACGGAAATTGCCCTTGCGATCCTTGCGGTCGCGGTAGGCATAGGTCATCGAGTGGAGCATCTGCTCCTTGGCCTTGCGGTACAGCCGTGACCGCTGGCCGCGGTAACCACTCGCCCGCTCGAGAACAACCTTGCGCTTCTTGTGGGCGTTAGTCGCCCGTTTCACGCGTGCCATAGTCCGTAGTCCCTTCGTTAAAGCAGCCGTACCTGCTACTTGCCCAGCAGCTTCTTGATCTCCCTGACGTCGGACGGCGCGAGGGAGACCCTGCCGGCCAGCCGCCGGGTAACCCGAGAGGACTTGTGCTCAAGCAGGTGGTTGGTGTTGGCACGGCGGCGCATCACCTTGCCGGTACCGGTCAGCTTGAATCGCTTAGCGGTGCCGCTGTGCGTCTTCATCTTCGGCATGTCGCCGTCGTCTCCATTCGTATGCACGCCGCGTCGCAGCGTGAGTTATTCGCCGCCCTCGCGGGCAGCGTCGTACGCGCGGCGCCGGACTCGTGGTCCGGCGCCGTCTCCACGGCCGAATCCGGCCGGGCAGGTCTATTGAGCTAAGCCTTGGGGCCGCAAGCACCCGTCAGGCCGGTGCCTGGCAAGCCCGCGCCGGGTCGTCAGGCCTCCGCGCCGGCCGCCTGGCTAGCCGTGGTGCTCGCCGGGCTCTCGTCCGGCGCCGCCGCGCCACGGGGGCTCGGGACCTGGCGTCCAGCCGGTCGCTCGGCAGCCGCAGCCGCAGCCTCAGCCTTGGCCTCGGCCTTAGCCTCGGTCTTCTTCCGGTGCGGACCGATCACCATGATCATGTTCCGCCCGTCCTGCTTCGGCTGCGACTCGACGAAGCCGAGGTCGCCCACGTCGTCGGCTAGCCGCTGCAACAGACGGAACCCGAGTTCCGGCCGGGACTGCTCACGGCCGCGGAACATGATCGTCACCTTGACCTTGTCGCCCGCCTTCAGGAACCGCTCGACATGGCCCCTCTTGGTGCCGTAGTCATGCGGGTCGATCTTCGGGCGGAGCTTGATCTCCTTGACGATGGTCTGAGTCTGGTTCTTGCGCGACTCACGAGCCTTGACGGCGGCCTCGTACTTGAACTTCCCGTAGTCCATGAGCTTGCACACCGGGGGCCGTGCCGTCGGGGCGACCTCGACGAGATCGAGGTCGGCTTCCTGGGCTAGCCGGAGCGCCTCGTTGATGGAGACGATACCGACCTGCTCGCCCTTGGGGCCGACGAGCCGCACTTCCGGAGAGCGGATGCGCTCGTTGATACGCGTTTCGGCGCTGATGTGACCTCCAGAGTCTCATCTTCCGCCGCCGGCCTTTCCGGCGGCTCCTGCCGCTACCTCACCTAACGAGAAAAGCCCCGTAGGCGCATGCACCACGGGGCAACCACGACAACGGCACTGACCTTAGCGCACCGCATCCGATATGGCTATACGGTACGCCTCGATCGGCGCCGTCCCGGTAGCTCACTAGCCACCGCACTGTAGGTACGGTGCCCGTTGCTACCGACCAGACCCGCCAGCCCATAGGGCCGACCAGGTGGGAGGTGGTCCTCCGCTTGCATGTCCGGCACACAGGGTACCGGACGGTCAGCAACCAACAATAACAGCACTTGGCAGCTTAGCGGTATTCCCCGCCAAGACAGGGAACCCTCACCATTCAAGCCTACCTGGCCCGCCCCTGGCCCGCCCTGGCCCCAGCGATGGGCCATCGATAGCGGCCTAGCGCCATCAATGGGCCATCGAAGGCCTTGGAGAGGCGACGGGCATCACGAAGTCCGGGTCGATCTGGGTGGACAGGTCCTCGCCCGCGCGCGAACTCGCCCAGGCCTGGGCGTTCTTGACGTGGAACTCGGCCGCCTGGCGGAGGAACTTCCCCCAGTCCTTACCGCGGGCATCCAGCGTGTCCTGGACCAGGCCCAGCCCGTCCCTGGTGGCCGGGCTCAGATCCGATAGCTCGAACGGACGGCCCTGCTCCAGCGCCCGGACCGCCGGCTCGTAACCGAACCAGGTCAGCAGGTCAGCTCCGGCCTGCTCGCGCAGGAACTCGACGTCCTCAGCGGACTGGACCTTGTTGCCGACCACGGCGACGGCGACGTCGTAGCCGGACGCGTACTGCCGCCACTGCTGGTAGACCCCGATGCCCTTGCGGGTCGGCTCGGCCACCAGGACGGTCAGGTCGAACCTGGTGAACATCCCCGACGCGAACGACTCGGCGCCCGCCGTGCAGTCGGTCACCACGTACTCGCCAGGCCCGTCGGCCAGGTGGTTCAGGTACAGCTCGACCGCGCCGGTCTTGGAGTGGTAGCAGGCCACGCCCAGGTCATCCTCGGCGAACGGCCCGGTCGCCATCAGCGTGGCGCCGCACGGCGCGGTGACGCTCAGCTCATGCACCGGATCGGTACCCCCGACCCGCAGGATCCGCGAGCCACTGCCGGGCGGCGTCGTCTTCACCATCGCCGACGCCGAGCCGATGCGCGGATTCGTGCCGCGCAGGTAGTCCTTGATCTCGTCCAGGTGCATACCAAGCGGTGGCGGCTGCTCGGCCCCGAGCGCGTCGGCCAGATGCTGGTTGATATCGGCGTCGATGGCGATGACCGGCCGTCCCGACCCGGCCAGCTGCCGGACGAACAGCGACGACAGCGTGGTCTTCCCGCTTCCGCCCTTGCCGACGAACGCGACCTTCATTGAGCCCTCCCCGTTTCCCTGCTTGGACCTCTGTAATGATAACCATTTTCATGTCAGGATAGAGGGAGACTCACGAAAGGACACGCTCATGTCACTCACGGTTACTCCCGATCTGCTGGAGCGCGCGCGTTACGGCGAGGTGGATGACGCCTCGTTCACCGACTGCGTCCGCACCTCGCTCCCCTACGCGTGGGGAGTGATCAGCGGCCTGATCGAGCGGCTGAACGGCAGCGACGCCGAGTTCGCCGACAACCAGGTCCCGCCGCCGGACGAGGCCGCTCGCGGGCAGCTGCTGCGGCTGATGGCCAGCGATGCGATGCGCGCGGCGGTCGAGCGCCACTTCGGCGTGCGGCTCGCCTTCCAGAACTGCCATCGGGCCGCGGCCTTCCGCCCGAGCGCCACCGGCGCGTACGCGGAATTCACCTCGACCCGCGCCCAGCTACTCAACCAGTCCCCCGAGCTCGTCGACTGCTAGGCGAGCCGCGTCACCTCGACGGAGACGTCGAGCGTGCTGGCGGGCGGCCCGTGGTAGATGCCCTTCAGCGGCGGGACATCGTCGTAGTCCCGGCCGCGGGCGACGACCACGTGCCGCTCGCCCACCGGGGCGCCGCTGGTGGGGTCGCAAGCCGCCCACTCCCCCGCCCAGTACTCCACCCAGGCGTGCGACTGCCCGGCGATCGTCTCGCCCGGCTCTGCCGACGGGTCGGCGTGCAGGTAACCGGATACGTAACGAGCGGGCATGCCCGCCGCCCGCAGCAGGGCCACCGTCACGTGCGCCATGTCCTGGCACACGCCCTGCCCCTGGTCCCAGGCTTCCTGCGCGTTGGTCCGCACCCCGGTGGCGCCCGTCATGTACCGGACTTGCTCGCGTACCCGGGCCGAGACGCGCTCCGCCGTCTCATGCGGGTCCGCTCGCAGGCTGGCCAGTTCGGTGGCCGCCACTTCGTCGTCCAGCGTGGTGAGCGACGTCGGCAGCAGGAACTCGTCAAGCCGTCCGGAACCAGCCGCCGGCCTAAGCTCCGCCCAGCTCAGCGGCTTGGGCAGCGCGGGTGGCGGCTCGGTCTCGACCGTCGACCGCGCGGCTATCTCCAGATCAGAATGTGACTCCGGCAGGTCGAAAACGCTGACGTAGGTTCCCCAGTAGTCGTTGTACGTCCAGACCGGGACACCACCCCCGACCGTGACCCTGCTCTCGAGCGTCACCTGCGATAGCAACGTCAGCGGCGTCATCCGTGCCTCGTTGAACGAGATACGCACCGGGGACACGTAGCTGACCCGCGTGGTGTGCGCCACCCGCAGCCGCCAGCCCCGGCTCACGCGTCCTCCCATTCCCGCCACACTACTTCCTCGTACTGGAAGTACCGCCTCGCGATCGCCTCGCTGGCCTGCACGCACGCCCCCTGCAACGACGCCAGCAGGTCGGGAAGCTGCTCGGTGAGCTGCGTGGTGTCGGCGTACTCGAGCCGGGTGCGCATCCTGCCGATAGGGCGGCGGGCCGGGTCGTCCACCCCCGCGCGCACCGGTTCCGGGTTCAGCGCGACCAGGCATTCCTCGGCGATCGCCAGCGAGTGCGTGACCGATCTCGGGAACAGCCGGTCCAGCAGCAGGAACTCATCGGCCCGCGACGAGGAGGTGACCCAGGCGTGCGTCCTGATGAACGACTCGTAGGCGCCGCAGGCCCGCAGCACCACCGGCCAGCCGAGGTCGTCCGGCAGCCACAATCGCGCCTGCAGCAGCCGCGCGGTCATGTCCGCCCGCTCAAGCGACCGGCCGAGCACCAGGAACCGCCAGGCGTTGTCGTGACTCATGGTGGCGTCCGCGAGCCCGGAAAACAGCGCGGAACGTTCCCGCACGTAGTGCAGGAACACGTGCGGTCCGAGCCGCTCAGCGGCCCGCCGCTGGCCGGGCAGCCCGTGCGCGGTGACGTTGAGGCATTCCCACATCTCGCTGGAGATCACCTCGCGGATGCCCCGCGCGCCGGCCCGCGCCGCCAGGACCGCGCCCGCGATGGCGCTCGGATCCGACCGGTCGTACGCCAGCCGGAACAGCGCGGCCCCGACATCCGGTTCGCCGTCATCTCCCGGGTCCACCCCGAGGATCCCGAACAGCGTCCCGCAGTCCGCGCTGGACCCGCCGGGGTTGCCGAGCAGCCGGTGCACGTACGCGTCGACCAGCCGCGCGGTGTCGTCGGCCCGCTCGACGTACCGCCCCATCCAGAACAGCGTCTCGGCGATCCTGCTCAGCAGCTCCTCGTTCATTGCTCGCCGCCCGGACCAGTCTGCCGCTCCGCGGTCACCGCGGTTTCTTGTGGCCAAAACGGCGGTGGGCCCGGCGGCCGGGTCTCCGGCGGCGGCCGGCTGATAACCCACGTGTCCTTGGAGCCCCCGCCCTGGGACGAGTTCACCACCAGCTCACCCTCCGGGAGGGCGACGCGGGTGAGTCCGCCGGGCAGCGTCCACACGTCGTTCCCGTCGTTGACGGCGAACGGGCGCAGGTCGATGTGCCTGGGCGCGAGTTGCTCGCCAATCAGCACCGGCGACGTGGACAGCGCGACCGGGCGCTGCGCCATCCAGCCACGCGGGTCGGCGACGACCCGTGCGCAGACCGCGCTGAGCTCGGCTTCGGTGGCGCGCGGCCCGATGACGATGCCCGCGCCGCCCGCCCCGTCCACCGGTTTGAAGACCAGCTCGGCGGCGGAGCCGATCGCCCAGTCCAGCACGTCGGGATCGTCGAGCCGGTAGGACTCGACGTTCGGCAGCAGCGGCTCCTCGCCCAGGTAGTACCTGATCAGGTCAGGCACGTAGGTGTAGACGAGCTTGTCGTCGGCGACGCCGTTGCCGACCGCGTTGGCGATCGTCACGTTTCCCGCGCGGGCCGCGTTGATCAGCCCGGGGCAGCCGATCAGCGAATCGGGCCTGAAGTGCAGCGGGTCGAGGAAGTCGTCGTCCACCCGCCGGTAGATGACGTCCACGACGCGGCGGCCATGGGTGGTGTGCACGTAGACCCGGTTCCGTGAGCAGTACAGGTCACGGCCCTCGACCAGCTCGACCCCCATCAACCGGGCCAGCAGCGTGTGCTCGAAGTAGGCCGCGTTGTGCACGCCAGGGGTGAGCACGACGACGAACGGGTCGGACGCTCCATGGGGCGCGGACGCCCGCAGCGCGGCCAGCAACCGGGACGGGTACTCGTCGACGGCGTGCACGGTCTGCTCGGCGAACAGCGCCGGGAAGATCCGGCTCATCGCGAGCCGGTTCTCGATCACGTAGCTGACGCCCGACGGCACCCGCACGTTGTCCTCGAGCACCCGGATCCGGCCGTCCTCGTCGCGGATGAGATCGATTCCCGCGACGTGCACCCGCACGCCGTTCGGCGCGACGATGCCCGCCACTTCACGGCGGAACCTGGGCGAAGTGGTCAGCAGCCGCCACGGCACCACCCCGTCGTCGAACGCGCGGCACGGGCCGTACACGTCGGCGAGGAACGCCTCGAGCGTCCGGACCCGCTGCCGCACGCCCCGCGCGATCAGGTCCCATTCGGCCGCGTCGATCACCCGGGGAATCAGATCGAGCGGAAACGGCCGCTCCTCCCCCGCGAAGTCGTAGGTCACGCCCCGGTCCGTGAACACCCGCGCGAGCTGGTCGGCGCGGAACCGCAGCTCGGTGGGGTCCATCGGCTGCATGACCGACACCAGCGACTCGTATGGGGCCCGGGGTCTACCCGAGGCCGCGAACATCTCGTCCCACGCCTCGGCCAGCCGGTACCCGTCGAAAATGTCCGCCACGACCGAAGCGTAAAACCGGGATGTTCCAGCCTCATTACGCCATGTTTCACGAGTTGTCCGGTATGTCGTCAGCAAGCGCGCGTTCACCAGCGGCCCGCATGACCTCAACCGGCGCGTCTCGTCCCGTCATCAGCTCCACCTGCTCGGCCGCTTGGTGCAGCAGCATCGCGAAACCGCTGACCACGGTCACCCCGGCAGCAGCCGAGGCGGCGGCCAGCGGGGTCGGCCACGAGGCGTACACCACGTCCATAACGGCGGCCGGCGCCAGCGCCGACGCCCGCACCTGACCGGCGTACTTGTCGGCGGCGCCAGCCGGGAGGGTGGAGATGAGCAGTCCCGGGGCGGGACGCGGGGTGTCCGTCAGCCGCACGGTGAACCCCAGGCTCTCGGCGGCCGCCAGCAGGGCCACGGCCCGCTGCGGGGCGCGGACCACGACATCCGCCCGGCTGACACCAAGCTGGCTCAGCGCCGCGACCGTCGAACAGGCGGTCGCGCCGGCCCCGAGGATCGTCACGTCACCGGACGGCTTGACGTCCGCCTCGGCCAGCGCGGTGACGATGCCAGGCACGTCGGTGTTATACCCCCAGCGCTGCCCGTCGCGGAAGACCATGGTGTTGGCCCCGCCGGTGGTCACCGCCCCCGGGTCGGCGTGGTCAAGCAACGTCAGCGCCGTGCGCTTCAGCGGCATGGTCAGCGACAGGCCCGCCCAGTCCGGCCCGCAGGAGGCGACGAACGACGGCAACTCGGACTCGGCACACTCGATGGCCGTATACGACCAGTCCGCCAGCCCGAGCGCCCGATACGCGGCCAGGTGCAGCGCCGGAGACAGCGAGTGCGCGATCGGCTTTCCGAGTACGGCTGCTCTCATGCACGCCGAGCCTAGCGCACCCAGGCCCTGTTCAACCGCGCCGTAACCCGTCCACATGGCCCACGCCCGTCAGACCTGGCGCTTCAAGCCCCGACACCCCGTGGATGTCCCATCGCTAGCGGTATAGCGCCAGCGATGGGACATCCACGGGGCGGGCGGGGGCGCTACTGGTTGCCGATGGGGTTGGCGGAGAAGGTTGAGTGGCCGTTCGCGACGATGAAGTACAGCCAGTTGCCCGACGCGGGGTGCAGCACGGCCTGGATCGCCGCCATGCCGGGGTTGTCGATGGGCGTCGGCGGCAGCCCGCTGTGCAGGAAGGTGTTCCAGGGCGTGTTGATCTGCAGTTGCGTCAGGCTCGCGTCACTAGCGAACGAATTGAGACCGTAGAGCACGGTGCTGTCGAACTGGAGCTTCATCCCGTCGGCCAGCCGGTTGTCGATCACCCGGGCGATCTTCGGCATGTCGGCGTCGCTGCCGGCCTCGGCCTGGCACATCGAGGCGGCGACAATCACCTGATAGGGGGTCATGTGCTCCGCTGTCGCGCCGGCGGTGAGGTTGATTCCCTGCGTCACGGTGCTGTACTGCTTCACCATGGCTTGCAGGATCTCCAGCGCGGTCTCGTTCGGGACCACCGGGTAGGTGTCCGGGAACAGGAACCCCTCTGGTTTGCCGTCGGCGTAGGACGGCAGGCCGAGCGCGGGGTTCTTGATGGCCGCCTCGTACTGGCTGAGCGGGAACTTGGTGTGCTCGCCGAGCAGCTTGAGCACTGAGTCGACCCGCAGCCCCTCCGGGAAGCGCAGGAAGCTCTCCACCACGTTCTTCGGGTTGACCAGGATGGCGTAGGCCTGGCTCGCCTGCATGTGATGGTGCAGTACGAAATAGCCGGCTTCCATCTGCCCGCTGCCCTTGTACGCCTCGGCGGCGAGCACGAACGCGCGCGAGCTGGCCACCACGCCAAGGGACTCCAGTTCCGGAGCGAGCGAGATCGCGGTCGCGCCGCTGGGCACCTGGACCGTGACGTTGCCGGTCCCCGAGCCGGCGTAGTCGGCCGGGTGGTACTTGTTCGTGTAGTAGTTGAAGCCGAAATATCCCGCCGCGCCGAGCGGGATCACGATCAAGAGCACCGCGATAATGGGCGCCAGCCGACGGAACCGGTGGCGCTTGCGCGGGCGGTCCTCGGTGTCCTCATCGTCGTCGTCGTACGGGAGAAAGCCCTCCTCGTCGCCGCCGCCTGGGTACCAGCCGCGCGGGCCGCTCTCGGTCCCGTCCTGCCAGCCGGGCCCGCCACCACCCGGATGCGGCATCTGCCGCTGCGGACCGCTGTTCGTGAACGGCCCCTGGCCGGGAGCGCCGGCGAACGGCGCTTGCTGCTGCGGGTCGGTGCCACCACCTGGCCATGCCTGCTGCTGTTGGGGCGGCGGCGGTTGTGACCCTGGCCCGCCTGGCCGCGGCTGCTGGGCACCCGGCCGCCTGGACTGGCGCTGCGGGCCGGTAGCTCCCGGCCACGGCTGCTGCGGCTGAGGGCCGCTCGGGCCCGGCCATGGCTGCTGCTGTGGCCCGTTACCGCCAGGCCGCCGCGGCCGCCCGGCCGGAGCTTGGCCTGGCCCTTGGCCGCCAGGCGCCGGACCACCAGGCACCGGACCACCAGGCAACTGTCCGCCAGGACCGCCGGGCGCTGGCGCGGGCCTGCGGGGCTGCCGCGGCTGCTGGCCGTCGTCCTGCCACTGGCCATCCTGCTGCCACTGGCCGGGCTGAGGCTGGCCAGGCTGGCCCTGAGCTGGCTGACCCTGACCAGGCTGGGGCTGGCCAGGCTGACGCTGAGGAGCACGGCGGCCGTAGTACGGAGGGACCCGGCCGCGGGTCCGTTGACCGTCTGTGGGGCCCGAATCGTCGTAGCGACCGCTCATACGTCTGTTGTTCCCCCGATCGGGCCAACCAGCTCACCTGGCGGACGACCGGACGCTCGTTCGGCATCCAGGGCGGACTGCAGCAGCACAGCGGCGGCCGCCGCGTCGACGATCTCCCTGCGTGCCTTCGCGTCCCGGCCGCCGGCCCGCAGCGCGCCGTGGGCGGTGGTCGTCGTGAAACGTTCATCGACCAGCCGGACAGGGATCGGGGCCAGCTTCGTCGCGAGGCGGCCCGCGAACTCGCGCGCGACCGCGGCGGCGGCGCCTTCCCGTCCGGACAGCGACGTGGGCAGCCCGACGATCACCTCGACGGCCTCTTCCTCGCGGACGAGGGCGGCGAGCTGCCTCAGGTCGCCCTTGCCTCGCCGGACGGAGGTGAGCGGCGAGGCCAGTACGCCCGCTGGGTCACACCGCGCGATGCCTATCCGAACCGAGCCCGGATCGACGCCGATGCGTATACCGCTCCTCACCTGCGTCTCGGCCCGCGCGAACATGGGACCACGTTACCCGCCCGAGCGCGCCCTGTCCCGCAAAGAGCCACGAACCACCTCAAATGCCGCATCCACCACATGCGCCTCGGGATTGGCCGCTCCGCCGCCCTGCGCGATGTCCGGCTTGCCGCCGCCACCGCCGCCGAGCGCCTTCGCCGCCGCGCTCACCAGCTGGCCGGCGACGAGCCCGTAACCGCGCGCCGCCTCGTTGACCGCGATGACCACAACAGGACGATCCGCGGGGACGCCGGTCACCATGACCACGGCCGGCTGCAGCGCGGGCAGCCGGCCCCGGGTGTCCAGGGCGAGCTTGCGCACGCTGTCCGCGTCGGTGCCGTCCGGGGCTCGATGCGCCACGAAGGCGACCCCGCCGATGTTCTCGGCGCTCTTGGCGATGTCGCCAGCTGCCTTGAGCAGCTCGGCGGAACGCAGCTTGTTCAGCTCGCGCTCGGCGTCGCGCACCCTCGTCACCAGGTCGGAGACCCGCTCCGGCAGTTCCTCCGGCCGAGCCTTGAGTTGCTCGCCGAGCTGACTGACCAGCACCGACTCCTTGGCGAGGAACCGGAACGCGTCGATACCCACCAGGGCTTCCACCCGGCGGATACCCGACCCGATGGACTGCTCCCGCAGCAGCTTGACCAGCCCGAGCTGACCGGAGCGCAGCACGTGGGTGCCGCCGCACAGCTCACGGGAGTACTCGCCGACCTCGACGACCCGGACCTCGTTCCCGTACTTCTCGCCGAACAGCGCGAGCGCGCCCATCGCGCGGGCCTCGTCGATCGAGGTGTGGAAGGCGCGCACCTGCAGGTCACCGACCAGCACCGCGTTGACCTCGTCCTCGATCTCGGACAGCACCGACGCGGGAACGGAGCCCATCGCGGTGAAGTCGAACCGCAGCCGACCAGGCGAGTTCTCAGAACCGGCCTGAGCCGCGGAGTCCCCGAGGGCTCCGCGCAGCGCCCGGTGTACCAAGTGGGTGGCTGTGTGGGACCGGGAGATCGCGCGACGGCGTTCTGCGTCAATGGAAGCGTACGCTTGCGCGCCGCTGACTACCTCGCCGCTGCGTACGGTGCCCCGGTGCACGACCAGGCCGGGAAGCGGCGTCTGGACATCGAAGATCTCGATCGCGGCGCCGTCGGTGCGGATGACGCCTTGGTCGGGAAGCTGGCCGCCGCCCTCGGCGTAGAACGGGGTGCGGTCAAGCACCACCGCCACGTCCTGCCCGGCCGAGGCGGACGGGATCTGCGCACCGTCGGCGTTGAGCAGCCCGGTGATGGTCGCCTCGCCCTCGGCGCTGTCGTAGCCGGTGAACGTAACCCGGCCCGACTGCTCGAGCAGCGTCGCGTAGACGGAGATGTCCGCGTTGCCGGTCTTCTTCTCCTTGGCGTCCTTCTTGGCCCGCTGGCGCTGCTCCCCCATCAGCCGCCGGAAGCCCTCCTCATCGACGGACAGGCCCTGTTCGGCCGCCATCTCCAGAGTCAGGTCGATCGGGAAGCCATAGGTGTCGTGCAGCTGGAACGCCTGCGAGCCGGATAGCGTCGCCTGCTGTTTGCGCCTGGTCTCCTCGACGGCGGCGTCGAAGATCGCGGTGCCGGTACGCAGCGTGCCGCTGAACGCCTCCTCCTCGGAGTCGATCACCGTGTGGATGTTCGCCGCGTCCCGGCTGAGCTCCGGGTATAGCGGAGCCATCGCGTCGATCGCGGCGCTGGTGAGATCGTGCAGCATGCCGCCGTTCGGGTTGCCGCCGCCGCGGTGTCCGCCCGCCAGCAGCCGCAGGTTGCGGATGGACCGGCGCAGCACCCGGCGCAGGATGTAGCCGCCGCCCTCGTTGGACGGCAGCATGCCGTCCTCGATGAGCATCACGGCGCACCGCACGTGGTCCGCGATCACCTTGAGCGCGATATCCGTCCGCGGGTCCGAGCCGTAGCGCTGCTCGGTGAGTTCGGCCGCCCGGTCCAGGATCTTGTAGGTGGTGTCGATCTCGTAGATGTTGTCGACACCCTGCAGCAGGCTGGCCATCCGCTCCAGGCCCATGCCGGTGTCCACGTTCCGCTGCGGCAGCGGACCGACGATGTCGAAGTCTTCCTTGGACCTGACGCTTCCGAGGTCGTCCTGCATGAAGACCAGGTTCCAGACCTCCAGGTACCGGTCCTCGTCGGCCTCCGGGCCGCCCTCGCGCCCGTACTCGGGACCGCGGTCGTAGTAGATCTCGCTGCACGGTCCGCCCGGGCCAGGGACACCCATGTGCCAGTAGTTGTCGGACAGCCCGCGGCGCTGGATGCGGCTGGGGTCGACGCCGATCTCGTCCCGCCAGATGGCGTACGCCTCGTCGTCGCCGTGCAGCACCGTCGCCCAGAGCTTGCTCTCCGGGAAGCCGAAGCCGCCATCGCGCTCGGACCGGGTCAGCAGCTCCCAGGCGAACTGGATGGCGCCTTCCTTGAAGTAGTCGCCGAACGACCAGTTCCCGAGCATCTGGAAGAACGTCGCGTGCCTGGTCGTCCGGCCGACTTCCTCGATGTCGAGGGTGCGGACGCACTTCTGCACGTCGGCCGCCCGCTTGTAGGGCGGGGTCTGCTGGCCGAGCAGGTAAGGCTTGAACGGCTGCATTCCGGCGACGACGAACAGCAAGGTTGGATCGTCGGCCACCAGGCTGGCGCTGGGCACGATGGTGTGCCCTTGCGTCTCCATGTACGCCAGGAAGCGCCGCGCGATCTCAGCCGACTCCATTCCCATGCCTTTCGTCGTCCGTTGGTGTGGTCAGGGTAGTGCTCCGCGCACGTTGCTGACGAGCGGAATATTCGTCCATGCCGTCCCGCACGTCCCGTGCGAAGCGCGCGGTCCCGCGCACCGCGCTGACCAGGCTACGGCGCTGGGCGAGCTTTTCAATGCGGCGGTATCCCGCGACCCCGGCTACCACGCCAACCGTGACCCAGAACAGACGGCGGATCACCGGGTCAGCTCCGCCCGCACGGTCTTGCGATTCTTGGTGACCGCGTACCGGACGCCGTGCGCGAACGCCGCGGCCTTGCCGGCCGGGCTGGCCGCCAGCGCGCGCCCGATCCCGGCGACCGTCTGGACCTGGCCAGCGAGCTCGGCCATCCCGTTGCCGAGCTCGTCCATCGACGCGGTCACCGCGTCGGTCCGGTCGAGCTGGGTATTCGCCCGGTCCACGGCGGCGCCCGCCCGGGTGAGGATCTCATCCCCCCTGGAGACCAGCCGCGTGGCCTGCGACAGCACCCGCGTCAGCTTGAACAGTGCCAGGATCGCCGCGAACACGAGCACGGCGAAGCTGACGGCCGCGACCATAGCGGCTACAGCGATCATGTCCGTACCTCCCCGGTTCCCGACTGACCGAGTGTAGCGTCGCTCTTCTCGTCATCACCACGCAGGATCGCCCGGATACGCTGCGCGCGCTCCTTGTAGCGGGCCTCGGTGCCGTGGTCGGTCGGCTCGTAATAGTTCCGGTCCTTGACGACGTCGGGCGCGTACTGCTGCCGCGCCACCGCGCTGTCCAGGTCGTGCGGGTACACGTACCCTTTGCCATGCCCGAGCTGCTTGGCACCAGCGTAGTGCGCGTCGCGCAGATGCGCGGGTACCCCGCCGATGAGCCCTTTCTGGACATCGGCCTGGGCCGCGCCGATCGCCTTGACGACGGCGTTGGACTTCGGGGCCAGCGACAGGTGGATCACCGCCTGCGCCAGGTTGATCCGCGCCTCCGGCAGCCCGACGAACTCGACCGCCTGCGCCGCCGCGACGGCTATCTGCAGCGCGGTGGGGTCGGCCATGCCGACATCCTCGCTGGCATGCACTATCAGTCTTCGGGCGATGAACCGCGGGTCCTCCCCCGCCTCGATCATCCGCGCCAGGTAGTGCAGGGCGGCATCGGCGTCGCTGCCCCTGATCGACTTGATGAACGCGCTGATCACGTCGTAGTGCTGGTCGCCGTCCCGGTCGTAGCGGACGGCCGCCCGGTCGACGGCTTTCTCTAGGGTTTCCGCGTCGATGTTGGTGGAGCCGAGCGCGGCGGCCTCCAGGTAGGTGAGCGCCCTCCTGGCGTCGCCCCCCGCCAGCCGGATCAGCTGGTCTTCGGCCTCGGGTGCCAGGGTGACCGTGTCGTTGAGGCCGCGCTGGTCTTTCAGCGCCCTTTCCACGACGTCTTTTATGTCTTCGTCGTCGAGGGGCTGCAGGGTCAGCAGCAAGCTCCTCGACAGCAGCGGGCTCACCACGGAAAACGACGGGTTCTCGGTCGTCGCGCCGATGAAGCTCACCCAGCGGTTCTCCACCGCCGGGAGCAGCGCGTCCTGCTGGGTCTTGGAGAACCGGTGCACCTCGTCCACGAACAGCAAGGTCTGCCGGCTGGTCATGCCCAGCTGCTTGCGCGCGGTCTCGACGGCGGCGCGCACGTCCTTAACCCCCGCCGTCACCGCGGACAGCTCGGTGAAGCTCCGCTCGGTAGCTTGGCTTATAACGTAGGCGAGCGTGGTCTTGCCAGTGCCGGGAGGCCCCCAAAGCACCACCGACATCGGCGCGTCGTTCTCGATGAGCTTGCGCAGCGGGCTGCCGGGCCCAGTCAGATGCTTCTGCCCGACAACCTCATCCAGTGTCCGCGGCCGCATCCGCACCGCCAGCGGCGCGCTCGGGTCCGGCTCCCGCGCGGCCCGCGGTGCGGGCTCCTCATCGAACAGACTCTCCACCCTCCGAGGGTACCGCCCGTGATCGTGGGCAGTTCGGATCGAATACTGGTCACTTCGGCCCACGGACGCGGGGCGGGGGCGAAGGGGGCGAGAAAAGTGGGGGTTATCCACAGGGGGGCGGCGCGATTGCGGCTGTTATCCACAGAGAGTAACTGCTGCTACCACGCTACGGGACGTGCCGGTCAGGATCGGGTCATGACAGCTCAGCTTCCTTCCGGAGCCCGCCAGGTAGCCCGACGGCAAGGCCAAGTCCTCGCCCGGTCTCAATCCAGTGAGATTGAGCTAAGCACGTACTCGATGCGCAACCAGGTGAACAGCGGCCGCTGGCAACGAATGCACCGAGGGGTATACGCCGTCTACTCGGGCAATCCTGAGCGGGAGACTGTGCTCTGGGCCGCGTTGCTTCGCGCCGGAAGTGAGGCGGCGCTCAGCCACTACACCGCTGCGGAGATCCATGGCCTGACGGATAAACCGAGCGCCGCAGTTCATGTCACCGTTCCCGCCGACTGCCATCCTGGACGCAGCCGCATCCCGGGGCTCGTCATTCACCGGTCGGACTCCATCCGGTGGACCAGACATCCCGCCAAGTCGATCCCATGCACCCGAGTCGAGGACACCGTGCTCGATCTCATCCAGCTGGCCGCGACCTTCGACGAAGCCTACGACTGGATCTGCCGTGCGATCGGCCGAGGCAAGACGACCGCGAACAGGCTCCGTCAGGCGATGAACGCCAGGAAGAAGATGCGGTGGCGTAAGGACCTAGAACTCGCGCTAGCCGAGGCTGACGACGGTGCTCTATCCGTGTACGAGCGCCGGTACGCCACCGGCGTGGAACGCGCGCATGGACTGCCGCGGGCACGGCGCCAGGCACGCGTCCGGCAAGAGACAGGCAACAAGTACCTGGACAACCTCTATGAGGAGTACCGGGTCTGCGTGGAACTCGACGGTATCGCGGCCCACCCGGTGGACGAGCAATGGCGGGACAAACGCCGCGACAACTGGAACCTGGTCCGCGAGGAAATCGTCACCCTCCGCTTCGGCCTGCCCGACATCCGCGACCAGCCCGCCCGCTGCGCCACCGTCACCTGGGTAGTCCCCCTCCTGCTCTCCCGAGGCCCCCACTTCCCCGCCCGCCCCTGCTCCCCCGCCTGCCCCCTAGATATCCCGGAGACAAAGATCGTGGGCTGAAACGACCAGTATTTGGTCGTTTCAGCCCACGATCTTGGGAACAGGCTCAGGGGGCGGTGGGGGGCTTGGCGTCTATGCCGGCTTCGCGGCGCTGGGCGACCGTGATGGGGGTGGGGGCTCCCGTCAGGGGGTCGGCGCCCGAGGCGGCCTTCGGGAAGGCGATCACGTCGCGGATCGTCTCGGCCCCGGCTAGCAGCATGTTCACCCGGTCCCAGCCGAACGCGATGCCGCCGTGCGGGGGCGGGCCGTACTTGAACGCGTCGAGCAGGAAGCCGAACTGCGAGCGCGCCTCCTCGGGAGTCAGCCCGATCACCTCGAAGACCCGCTGCTGCACCGAGGACTTGTGGATACGGATCGAGCCGCCGCCGATCTCGTAGCCGTTGCACACGATGTCGTAGGCATCCGCGATCGCGTCCGCGGGCTTGGAGTCGAAGGAATCCATCCACTCCGGCAGCGGCGAGGTGAACGGGTGGTGCACCGCCGTCCAGCCCCCGGCATCGGTCTGCTCGAACATCGGGGCGTCCACCACCCACAGGAAGGACCACGCCGACGTGTCGATCAGGTCACCGCGGCGCCCGATCTCCAGCCGCGCCGCACCCAGCAGTTCCTGCGACGCCTGAGCGGTGCCCGCGGCGAAGAAGACCGCGTCACCGGGAGCCGCGCCCACCGCCGACGCGAGACCCGACAGCTCAGTGGCCGAGAGGTTCTTAGCGACCGGCCCGGACAGCGAGCCATCCGACCCGACCAGCACGTAAGCGAGCCCCCGGGCGCCGCGGGACTTGGCCCAGTCCTGCCAGCCGTCGAGCTCCCGCCGGGACTGCGCCGCCCCGCCGGGCATCACGACCGCGCCCACGTACGGCGCCTGGAACACGCGAAACTCGGTGGCCGAGAAGTACGACGACAGATCGGTGATCTCGAGGCCGAAACGCAGGTCCGGCTTGTCCGAGCCGAACCGCGCCATCGCCTCCGCGTAGGTCATCCGGGGGATCGGCCGCGGCACCTCGTAGCCCGCGATGGAGGACCACAAGACTGAGACCACGTCCTCGGCGACCGCGATCACGTCGTCGCGGGTGACGAAGGACATCTCAAGGTCGATCTGGGTGAACTCGGGCTGCCGGTCGGCACGGAAGTCCTCGTCACGGAAACACCGAGCGAGCTGGAAGTACCGCTCAAGCCCGCCGACCATGAGCAGCTGCTTGAACAGCTGCGGCGACTGCGGCAGCGCGTACCAGGACCCGGGGCGCAGCCGCACCGGCACCAGGAAGTCACGCGCGCCCTCCGGGGTGGACCGGGTCAGGTACGGCGTCTCGACCTGGACGAACCGGTGCTCGCGCATCACGTCGGACAGCAGGTAGGCGGCCTGCGAACGGGTCCGCAGCGAGCGCGCCATCTCCTCGCGCCTGATGTCCAGGTAGCGGTACTTGAGCCGGACGTCCTCGCTGACGTTGACGTCCCCCTCGACGGGGAACGGCAGCGGGTCCGCCTCGCTCAGCAGCTCCACCTCGTCGGCCACGACCTCGATCGAGCCGGTCGGCAGCTCCGGGTTCTCGTTCCCCTCCGGCCGCCCCCGCACCGACCCGGTCACCCGCACGCAGGACTCGGGACGCAGGCTGTGGAGCAGGTCCTCGGTGCCACGCCCCTCGGGGGGTGCAGGGGGGTCGTCCCCCCGCGGGCGGAACAGTACCTGGACGGTGCCGCTCGCGTCCCGCAGGTCGATGAACGCCACGCCGCCATGGTCGCGCCGCCGCGCGACCCAGCCCGCGAGGGTTACTTCCTCCCCGGTGTTCGTCGCGCGCAGCGTCCCCGCCTCATGAGTGCGGATCATGTCAACCTCTCTGTCAGCCATGCCGTGACCTCGCCCGCGGGCACGGCAAGCTGCTCGCCGTTTTCCAGATTTTTCACCATAACGACGCTGGCTGATTGCTCCGCGTCACCGATCAGTATCGCGTAGCGGGCCCCCGAACGGTCCGCCGCCTTCATGGCACCCTTGAGCCCGCGGGTGCCGAAGACCATATCGGCTCGTAGACCTCGCCGGCGCAGCTCCGTGACCAGACCGTAGATCTCCCGGTGCGCGCTGGCGCCGAGCGGCACTCCGAACACCTGGGCCTGGTTACCCGCCGCCGGAACCAGTTCCTCGGCCTCCATGGCGAGCACGATCCGGTCCATCCCGGTGGCGTACCCGACGCCGGGCAGCGGCGGGCCGCCGATGTCCTCGCTCAGCCCGTCGTAGCGACCGCCGCCGCCAATGCCGGACTGGGCGCCGAGCAACGCGTGGTCGAATTCGTAGGTGGTCCGCGTGTAGTAGTCCAGGCCGCGGACCAGCCGCGGCGCGTCGGTCCACGGAATGTCCGCGTCCGCCAGCAGCTCGCGGACCTGGTCGTGGTGCGCCTTGCACTCGGCGCACAGGTAGTCGATCATGACCGGGGCGCCGGCCAGCTGCTCGCGGACCTCAGGGCGCTTGTCGTCCAGCACCCGCAACGGGTTGATCTCGATCCGCCGCTGGGTTTCGTCGTCCAGGTCGAGGCCGCGCAGGAAATCCTGCAGCGCTTTGCGGTAGACCGGGCGGCACAGGGCGTCACCGAGCGAGTTCAGCAGCAGGGTGAACTGGCGCAGCCCGAGGGACCGGTAACCGTCCCAGGCAACCGCGATGGTCTCGGCGTCGAGCACCGGGTCCTGTGAACCGAGCGCCTCCAGGTCGAACTGGTAGAACTGCCGGTACCGGCCCGATTGCGGCCGCTCGTAGCGGAATACCGGGCCCGACGTCCACACCTTCACCGGAAGCTGGCCGTGGTGCAGGTTGTGCTCGAGGACGCTCCGCAGCACCCCGGCGGTGAACTCGGGGCGCAGCGTCAGGGACCGGCCGCCTCGGTCGTCGAAGGTGTACATCTCCTTGGTCACCACGTCGCTCGACTCGCCGACCCCGCGGACGAACAGCTGGGTGTCCTCGAACACCGCCGTCTCGACGTAGCCGTAGCAGGCCCGGGTGGCCGCTGTCGCGAACGCGTCGCGTACCGCCGCGAGCAGCGCGCTGCGCGGCGGTACGTACTCGCTGACCCCTTTCGGGGCCTGAAAGGTGCTCATATGCCTCGTCCTGTGGTCAGGAACGGGTTACTCTCCCGTTCCTCGCCGATCGTGGTGCGCGGGCCGTGGCCCGGGAACACGATCGTCTCGTCTTGCAGCGTCATCGTCCTGGCCAGGCTGTCGGCCATCTGGCCGTCATCTCCGCCGGGCAGGTCGGTGCGCCCGATGGATCCGGCGAACAGCAGGTCGCCGGAGAACAGCGTGGGCTCGCTGGCGTCCGTACTGAGAAACGTCACCGAGCCCCTGGTATGCCCAGGAGTATGCGTCACGACGAAGGTTAGGCCACCCAGTGTAATCGGCTCGCCGTCGGACAACTCGCGCACGTCATCTGGTTCGGTGAGGGTAAGCCCGCCGAATATAGGCTGGCCTATCCCGAGGCCAGGGTCGGTCAGCATGCCCCGGTCGGCCGGATGGATGTAGGCGGGCACGTCCTTCGCGCCGCAGACCGGAGCGACCGACCACACGTGGTCGATGTGACCGTGCGTAAGCAGCACCGCGATAGGCTTCAGCCGGTAGCGGGCGAGGATCTCCTCGATCCCGGGCTCAGCGTCCTGACCAGGATCGATGATCACGCACTCGGCCGCCTCCGCCGGAGCCACCAGATAGCAGTTGGCGGCGAACCCGCCGGCGGGAAACCCAGTGATCAACACGCAGACAGGCTACCGAGCGGGCGGCGAAAGCAGCGAACCATGCTGCGAACCTATAACGGACGGTACCGGTTTTGAGGTTGGCCAGGTACGATTCGCGAACTACCGGGCTTGATCGCCATCTAGTATCAGCGGTCATCCCAAAGGCTAAGTCTTCCGATTAAGTCGGGAATAAGGGAGGTTCGTTCCGTTGGGCGGCAGCAACGACCGGGCTCGAAGGAAGGCACGCGAGCGCTACGAAAAGCAGCGTCAGCGCAAGCTGGATCGCCAGCGCAGAAACCGCAGAATCGCAGGCCTGAGTCTGGTGGTGATCGTGGTGGCCGGGCTAGTCGCCGGCGGCCTGGTCCTGTTCACCGGCAGCAATTCCAAGTCCGAGGCAGCCGCCAAGGCCACCGCGTCCGCATCAGCCTCTCCCACCGCCTCGACCATCGCGGAACCCGCGAAGAGTTGCACCTACACAAAGTCGGGCACCGCCGCGCGCACGGTGAGTCTCCCCTCGACTACTCCCGATTACAAAGCGACCTATACCGCGACCATCAACACAAATCGCGGCCCTATTGTTATAGACCTGCTGAACTCCAAGGCGACGTGCACCGTTAACTCCTTCGTGCACCTGGCGGAGGCCGGATTCTGGGATCAGTCGCAGTGCCACCGGCTGTCCACTTCCGACAGCCTCTACATGCTGCAGTGCGGCGACCCCTACGCCACTGCCACGACCAAGCTGACCTGCAGTTCTACCTCGAAGATAGGGACCGGCGGCCCGGGGTATGAGTTCGCCAGCGAGAACCTGACCGGCGCTACCTATCCCGCGGGCACGCTCGCGATGGCCAACAGCGGGACCGCGGACAGCAACGGCAGCCAGTTCTTCCTGGTCTACAAGAAGACTTCGCTGGCCGCGGACTACACGCCATTCGGGACTATTACCTCAGGTCTGGATATTCTCCAGAATGTGGCCAATGCCGGCTACTCCTGCACCTATGCGGACGCGGGCGGCGGAGCGCCTAAGGACAAGGTCATCATCGACAGCGTGACGATCAAGAAGGCCTGAACAACGGGCTAACGAACACCGGGAGGTTCGCCGTGACGACCGCCAATGACCCGTGGGGTCGGGTAGACGCCGACGGAACGGTCTACGTGCGTACCGCCGATGGCGAGCGG
>JBEKHI010000107.1:0-23316 GCA_050012355.1 Streptosporangiaceae bacterium
GAATAAAACGAAGAAACCAGTCGCCTAGCGGGAGGCACACGATGACCGATGCAATCCAGAATTCTGATGGTTACAAGGCAGTTAAAAGCGCTCAAGGCGAGGACAGGTCGTCCTATCAGCCCATCGGGCCCTGGACTGCCGACGACTTCGGATTCACTAAGGCCACCGAGGGCCTTACCTGGACCGACCCGACGTTCGAGGCGAACTGGAAGGCGCTTCGCACGCAGGTAAAGTTCCGCGGTGCTTACCATTTCCTCCACCTCGAACTGGGCGGCGAGGAGCAGGCCGCGTTCTTCCTCAGCTTCGTGCAAGAGCATGGCGGACTGGAACCTGGCGACATGCTGGTGGTCGACTCCGAGATCATGACCGGGCCAGACGGAGCCTTGCAGGCAGGGGATCCTGAGAGCCGGATGGCGTCGCCAAATGTCACATTTCCCGCGACACTGACTGGCACGGGCCTAGCGGGCGATGTGACGCTGGCCTTCCTCGAAAAGCTGGGCGACCTCCTCGGGGAGAACAAGTACCGCAATCCGCGATTGCTCTACACGAACCTGTCGGTCGCGGCGGTGCTCGGCAACTGCACCGAGTTTGACCTGTGGATCGCCTATCCGTCCTTCACCGCCCCGCCAAATGTCAAGCCCTGGGAGAACTGGCGCTTCTGGCAATGGGGATGGGGTGGCGGGCAGGGCGGCGGGGACCGGGACGCCTACAACGGCACGCTGGCAGACCTGACTGAGTGGATCGACTCCTTCAAGAACTCGCGCGTACCAGACGCTAGCTCTCCCTCGAAATGAGTCCGGGCATGAGTGAAGCCGCGAGGACGGCGGCCCTGGCCGCCGTCACCCCCGGGTGGAAGTGGCTGGCAGTCCTGATCGGGCTGGCCGTGCTCGCGGTGCTCGGCCTCATGGCGGCAGTTCCCGCCAAGGGGAAGCTGTGGCAGCTGACGGAAGGCGCCGACGGCCGGGCCAGCACCTCGAAGTTCCAGTGGCTGCTGTGGCTCGTCGTGATCGCCTTCGCCTACACGGTGCTGTGGGTCTTGCGCGCCAGGCAGGGCAACTACTCGGCGATCAGCCAGATACCGGTCAGCCTCCTGACCGTTCTCGGGTTCAGCACGGGCACGGCTGCCGCCGCGAAAGGAATTACCGCCGGATACGTCCAGTCGAATCGCGTGGCGAAGACCACCTCGGCCGGGACGGGCACGCAGGCTGGGAGCAAGAAGGGCGGCCTCCTCCAGGACGATAGCGGCGTGCCGGAGCTGGCGAAACTCCAGATGATGGGGTTCACCCTCATCGCAGTCGGCATATTCCTCGCGACCCTCATCCACCAGATCCTCAGTAACCTGGTAATCACGAGCCTGCCGGACATCGACTCGTCGCTGCTGGTGCTGATGGGGATCAGCCAGGGTGGTTACCTCGGCAAGAAGCTCGTCACCTTTGGCGCCCCGGCCTTGTACCCTCCGGATCCCCCAGAAGCGGCTGCCGGCGCGACTGTGACCCTTACCGGCGCTAATCTGGGGACGCCGTCGGCTGGTTTGGAGACGCCTGCCGGCGCGGAGCTGGCAATGGATGGTGCGCCCATCGCGACCACGGGGTGGTCGGCTGATTCCATTACCTTCACCGTCCCCGCGGACACGGGCGCACCGGCTCAGAAACGGAATGCGCTGCTCACCGTGACAGTGATGGGTCAATCAAGCAACTCTGTAGCGTTGACCGTCCTTCCGGCTCCCTCCGGCTGACGGCAAAGCTTCACGCGCCCAGCACGGCTACGCGGAGATGCGAAACGTCAGGCTACGGAACCCGGACGACACCCGCGGAACCATGATCGTGTTCGTCTGCGGGCAAATGACGCCTGTCCGTCAGCGGCGGCGCAGCAGCGCGATGAACATCGCGTCGCTGCCGTGGCGGTGCGGCCAGCACTGGGCGAAGCGGGGATCCGCCGCGGCCAAGCCGGACACCTCGGACAGAATCCCGCGAGCGTCGAGTATCTCGATGCCTCCGAGGGATCCCGTCGCCGAGGACCGCCGCCTCACCAGTGTTTGCGCTGGTGAGGCGGCGTTTTTGCTTGTCGCGATGAGGAGCCGGTGAGCGGATTCGAACCGCTGACCATTCGCTTACAAGGCGAGCGCTCTGCCTACTGAGCTACACCGGCCGGGCCTCCCGGCGGTGCCGGAGACCCTGCCAGAGTACCGGCTACCCCCGGCTCAGGGCTACGCGCGCCGCCTCTAGGTGGGCTTGCGCGGCGTGTAATGCTCCTCGAGTCCGGACACCTCGTCACCGGTGAGCTTCACGTCGAGCGCGTCGGCGGCGTCCGCGAGATGGCGCGGCTTGGTGGCCCCGATGATCGGCGCGGAGACGACCGGGTTGCGCAGCACCCACGCGAGGGCGATCTGGGCCATCGGAATGCCCCTGGCCGCGGCGATACGCGCCACCGCGTCGACCGTGCCCTTGTCGGAGTCCAGGAACAGCGGCGTGCCGGAGGAGTCGGTGGCCGGGTTGAGCGTGCCGCGGGTCGTGCCCTGCTCGCCCCAGGGGCGGGCGAGGAGGCCAGCGGCCAGCGGCGACCACGGAACCGACCCGACGCCCTGGTCGGCGAGCAGCGGGAACATCTCCCGTTCCTCTTCGCGAGCGACCAGGTTGTACTGGTCCTGCATGGAGATGAACCGGGTCCAGCCGTGGAGTTCCGCCGTGTACTGCATCTTGGAGAACTGCCACGCCCACATGCTCGATGCGCCGATGTAGCGGGCCTTGCCGACCTTCACGACATCGTGCAGCGCCTCCATCGTCTCCTCGACCGGCGTCTCAGGGTCAAAGCGGTGGATTTGGTAGAGATCGATGTAGTCCGTCCCGAGTCGCTCCAGGGAGGCGTCGATCTGCTCGAAGACCGCTCGGCGGGACAGACCCTGTCCCCCGGGGCCGGAGCCCATCGGAGCGAACAGCTTGGTCGCGAGCACGACCTGGTCACGGCTGGTGTACTTCTTGATAGCCTCGCCGGTGATCTCCTCGCTAGTGCCGGTGCTGTAGATGTTCGCGGTGTCCCAGAAGGTGATGCCGAGCTCGACCGCCTGCCGGAATACCGGCTCGGCCGCGTCGGCGTCCAGGGCCCAGTCACGGCCGGTACCTGGCCTGCCGAAGCTCATGCATCCCAGGGCGATCCGGCTCACCTTCAGCCCTGAGGTTCCGAGGCGGGTGTACTCCATGGCGTGCTCCTTACAATGACGGGCTACGGGGTGATGCGACCTTGGAGAACGTCGGGCAATGCGGGTTCCGGTCAAGGGGTCGTCAGTTCCCCGGCCCGCAGGGCAGCGGTGACTCCGCCGTCCATCAGGAGATCGGCTCCGGTGATGAAGCCGGCCTGGTCCCCGAGGAGGAAGGCCGCGGCGTCGGCGACCTCGCCGGACGTGCCGAAACGCCCGGCGGCTGAGACCTTGCGCACGTGCTCGAACCATTCCTTGCGGGGGCCGGACAGTTCGTCTTTGGCCAGGGGCGTGATGATGACGCCGGGGCTGACAGCGTTCACGCGGGCTCCGCGCTTGCCCCAGGCCGCGGCGGCGGTGAGCACGCGCAGCACGTTGGCTCGCTTGGACAGCGCGTAGGCGTGAACGGTGGCGCCCACCTCGGCGGGCTGCAGGAAGGGCAACGCGAGCAGTTGCGATGTCTCGGTGGTGGCGAGGGCTTGCTCGATTTCGGGCGTGTAGGGGCTCTCGCGGTGCCCGGCCATGCTGGCGACCACGAGGCCGGCCCCGCCGGGCGCGATGACGCGGCCGAACGCGTCGAGGACCAGTGCGGTGCCGTAGAGGTCGACGTGCAGGATCCGCTCGATCGTCGCCTGAGTGGGTGAGACGCCGGCGGTGTGCACCACCTGGGTGACCGGGCCGAGCGCGGCGGCCGCCGTCGCCAGCGCGTCAACCGCAGCGGCGTCGGAGACGTCCGTGACCTGGGTGGTCACCTCGTAGCCCTCATCGCTCAGCTGGCTGGCCGCGCTCGCGAGGTTCTTGTCGCTGTAGTCGGCGAGCAGCACGGTCCGGCCCGCGCCGACACGGCGGATGATGGCCAGGCCGATGCTGCCGGCCCCGGTGAGGACGGCCACTTCCTTGCTCATGATGCATTCCTTGTCGTAAGTCAGTAACGGCTGCCCACGGGCGCGGGCAGGGACCCTAGGAGACGAGCCAGGCGAGGGCGACCTGGGCGGGGCTGGCACCGATCCGGTTGGCGATCGCGCGAGGCGGCCATGTCGTAAGCGAAGGTCATCCCCATGCAGCCGAGGCCGATGACTCCGATCTCGGGGCCGCGGATGCCGAGGGTGGTGGTGCGCATGCTGATCCGCCTGCTTCCTGTCAGTCATGGCGGTATTCGTCGTCGGTGACATGCTCGCCCCAGGTGGTTTCCTCGCCGCCATCGGGTCCGGGACCCTCCCAGATGGCGAAGTGCGTCATGAAGCTTTCCGGGGCCGCGCCGTGCCAGTGCCATTCGCCGGGCGGAGTATAGACGGTGTCGCCGGGGCGCATGACGGTGATCTCGCCGCCGCGGGACTGGACCAGGCCGATGCCGTCGGTCACGTGCAAGGTCTGGCCCATGGCGTGGGTGTGCCAGGCGGTGCGGGCGCACGGGGCGAAGCGGACGGTGTTCACCCGCACGCGGGAGGGCTCCTCCCCGCGGGCTATCTGGTCGAACCAGACATCGCCGGTGAACCACTGCTCCGGACCTTTGGCGGTGGGCTGTTTCTTTAGGACTTCCATGTCAGCTCCTGTTAGCGGGGAACAAGCTGGAGGGTGGTGGCGCGGGCCTGGCTGGCGGTGATGCGCGCGACCGGCCCGGGGTAGCTCGCGTACTTGGCGCGGTAGGCGGCGTCGATGCGGTCCTCGATGTCGCCGGCGTGGTCGACGTCGAGCATCGTGATGTCCTTGGTCAGGCTCCCGGCGCGCAGCTGTCCCTCGTGCCGGTGGCGGGTGGACCGGTACCAGGCCGAGCCGGGTCCGTTGACCGAGCGCACGTAGACCGTGTCGCCCAGGCGAACGGCCCAGATGATCCTGCCGCTGCTCAGTGTGCCGCCGGGACGCAGGGACGCGATGCGCACCTCGTCGTGCCCGTCGATCTGCGACAGGTCGGTCTCGCTCCAGGCAGTCTCGGTCATCTCTTGGTACTCCGTTCGCGGGCGGTGGTCAGGGCTGGATGAGGACTTTCAGTGCCTGGCGGCCGGCCATTTCCCGGTACCCGTCCGGTGTCTGATCCAGGCTGATGGTGCGGTCGAAAACGCGGCCCGGCTGGAGGCTGCCGTCCAGGACTGCGGGCAGCAGCTCCTCGATGTAGGCACGGGCGGGAGCGACACCGCCGGTCAGGGTGATGTTGCGCATCAAGGTGCTGAAATCCATCGGCACTTCGGTGTACTGCGAGGCGCCGACCCGGCTGATCACGCCGCCGTCGCGGACCACGCCCAGTGAGGTCGCTATCGCATCCGCGGTGCCCACGCACTCCAGCACCGTGTGGGTGCCGTCGCCGCCGGTCAGCTCCCGGACCTTCTCGATCCCCTCCGCGCCGCGTTCGGCGACCACGTCGGTGGCACCGAATTCCCGGCCCAGGTCGGTACGGTCCTTGTGGCGGCCCATCAGGATGATCCGCTCCGCGCCGAGGCGGCGGGCGGCCAGCGCCGCGCACAGGCCGACCGCGCCGTCCCCGATCACCGTCACCGTGGTGCGCGGGCTGATCCGGGCGGTGACCGCGGCGTGGTGACCGGTGCAGAACACATCCGACAGGGTAAGCAGTGACGGCAGCAGCGCCTCGTCCAGGCCGGCCGGGATCTTGACCAGGGTGCCCGGGGCCTGCGGTACCCGCACCGCCTCACCCTGGCCACCGTCCAGGTCTCCGCCCCACAGGCCACCGTGCCGGCACGAGGTCTGCAGGCCCTCCCGGCAGAAGTCGCAGGTGCCGTCCGACCACACGAACGGGGCGATGACCAGGTCACCGCGGCTGAGACCAGGCACGTCCGAGCCGGTGTCCTCCACGACGCCGAGAAACTCGTGCCCTATCCGGCGGCCATGCTCGCTGGCCGGCATGGACCCGTAGGGCCACAGGTCGCTGCCGCAGATGCATGACCGCAGCACCCGCACCACCGCGTCAGAGGGTTCCCGCAACACCGGGTCCGGCACGTCTTCGACGCGCACGTCCCCGGCACCGTACATCAACGTGGCACGCATGAACATTTCTCCCTTATGTCGCTTTGTCATGATGAGCTGCCGCAGGCAAGTCCGGCCCGCGCTAACGCTCTGTGCCCCCCGGCTGCCGTTCATTCCCCGGCGTTCTCCATCAAACTGCGCCCGGCGGCGATGAGGGAGAGCCTGTCGTTCCAGGCACTGACAGAACCCCCTACCGCGACGTCGGCACCGCTCTGTTGAACCAGTACTTCCAGGAACGCAGCCAGGGCGGAACCCACACGCTGGGCACTGGACTTTGAGAACGCCCGGGGCCAGGACGCCGACCGGGTCCACTTGGTGTTCCAGCTGGACGTAGCTCGCCGATCGTGCGGCGTCGGCGCGGGCCAGTCTCCGGATCGTGGTGCGGCCTTCTGGCGGCTAGGGCGGCCGGCAACGTGCCCGATATGCCCGAGCCTGCGGGGCCACCCGGCGGCCCGGACTGGCCTGCCGGCAAGATAACGGTAACTAGCCGTCGGCCCGCGACGGCCCGTTTCCACTATCTTGTCTCGTTGCCGGGTGCCGTCACGGGAGATTACGCGACGCCGGCGTGACACGCGGGCGGATAAGGCAGCGTCACGGAAACCCTTATTCATACAGGTATCGCGGCCTGCGGCGACACACCGTGAACAGCCCGCAAGCACTGGCGTGCGCAGACGCGCGGGCCGAATCCCAGGCGTCCGGAGCGGTGCCGGACACTTCCGGCACCACCGCGCTGACGGTGCGCCCGAAGCCGCCAACTGAATCTCCGACGGCTCCTATCGTGACGGGTGCACCACGAGCGCGCTGCCGCCACCTAGGCGGACCGGTTCGGCTATGGCCTCGTAGTGGTCCTGGCCAAGAATCTGCAGCGCGGTCGCGTCACCCGGGTAGTTGTCGAGGGGGAGTATCGGCCCGGTGGCGAGGGTGAACTTCTCGCCGAACTCGCTGGTTAGCTGCTGTGCGAGCGCGCTGTTGTAGAAGTCGGGTTCGGCCAGTGAGGTGGCCGAGTTGGTCTGGCTCACCCTCGGGGCCGCGAGCGCCGCGGGCAGCGACATGCCGAAGTCCACATGGTTGAGGATGATCTGCAGGATGGTCGTGATGATCGTGGACCCGCCGGCCGCGCCGACGCTGAACACCGGTTTCCCGTCCTGGAGCGCGATGACCGGCCCCATGCTGGACCGCGGCTGCTTGCCGCCCGCGGGCAGGTTGGGGTCGTAGACCCCCGCCGACGGCGGGGCGAAGTCGAAGTCCGTCATCTCGTTGTTGAGCAGGAAGCCGTAGCCGGGCACGGTCTCACCGCTGCCGCCGAAGAAGTTGATGGTGTTCGTGTAGGCAACAATGTTGCCCCATTTGTCGACAGTGACGATGTTGTTGGTGTGGCCGCCCTCCGCTGCGGGCGGCTGCCCTGAAGTCTGGCTCGGGCAGCTCCCATACGGCGGGTACGGGTCGCCCGCCGCGACCGGTGAGGTCAGCGCCTGGCTGCCGATGAGGCAGCGCCGGGTCGCGGCGAACGCCGGGCTCAGCAGCCCGGACAGGGGCACGTTAACGTAGCGAGGGTCACCGACGTAGGCGTTGCGGTCGGCGTAGGCGAGCCGGGATGCCTCTAGGTAGTGGAAAAGCGCTTCCGCGCGGGGCTCGGCGGAGAGGTTGTATCCGCTCAGGATGTTCAGCGCCTCGCCAACGGTGGAGCCGCTACTCGACGGCGGCGCCATGCTGTAGATGTCGAGACCGCGGTACCGGGCGTGGGTGGGCGGCAGCACCCTGGCCTGGTATGCGCGTAGATCGCCCGTGGTCATGATCCCGGGCAGCGAGACCACCGTCTGCCCCGGAGTCAAGACGGGGTGGTCATCGGCCTGGACGATGGCCTTGCCCAACGGGCCGTCGTACAGGTAGGAGGGCCCGTAGCGTGCGAGCAGCTGGTAGGTCCTGGCGAGGTCGGGATTGCGGAGCAGGTAACCCACCGGCAGCGGGTTGCCGTCCGGGGTCAGCAGCAAGGCACGGCTGGCCGGGTATGCCTGTAGCTCAGGTAGGTCCGACTCGGTGAGCTGCTGGAAGTCCGCGTTGACGCGGAATCCGCGCTGCGCTACCGCGATGGCGGGTTGCAAGTCCGTGCCTAGGGACTCGCGGCCGTAGCGGCTGACCGCCTTTGCCCAGGTGGCCACGTTGGCCGGCACGCCGGTGGCCAGCGGCTGGTCCGACGCGGTGTAGTAGTTGAGCGGCTGGCCGGTCGCCGGGTCGGTGAACATCGTCGTCGTGCACGTGCCTGGGCACGTCTCGCGACCGTCGATGGTCACCACCTGATGGGACTTGGCGAGGTAGATCACCATGAAGCCGCCGCCACCGGGACCCGCCACGAACGGGATGGTCACGCCCAGCGCGCTGGCCGTCGCGACGGCGGCATCGATCGCGTTGCCGCCGCGTTCCAGCACATCGATGCCGGCCTGGCTGGCGTCCGGGTCCATCGAGGCGACGGCGCCCCCCGTCCCGACCGCGACCGGTTCCTTCACAGGGCCAGCCGCCCCCTGAGCAGCAGCGGCGCGCACCCCCGAGGGAAGTGCCAGCATGATCGCGCCCACGACCGACACCGCGCAAACCACCGGGAAACTACGCATGAGCACCTCAGCAGGAGTCCTCGACGACCATACGGACGTCGCCCATATGCTCGCTCCAGATCGCACTCAGAGCAACAGCATGGCCCAAGCTGAGTTCGAGCCACCGGGCATGGTCAAGGCCCGGTGGCCACGGCGGACGGGCTAACTCAGGTGCTCGGTGTCCTGGCCGACGGCGTCATCTTCGGCCCGGCGCTGCACGGGGACGGTTTCGTCCTTCGGGGTAGCGGCGTCATTCTCGACCGCGGGCGACGGCGCCGGGGTGAGCCCGGATGGCACGGCCGTTATCCGGCCGGCGGCCATCGCGGCCATGAAGACGACGACGACTCCCAGCCCCGTGAAGAACCCGATCTGCTCCACCGTCCTGGTCAGGACCGTGGTCCCGACTGGGGTACCGGCCTGCACATTGGCGCTCCACAGCGGGCTGACCACGCTGCCGAGGGCGAACCAGGCCCCGCCCGCCGCCGCCAGCAGCGCGCCAAACAGCGCGATGTGCCGGGCCGCGGTGATGACCAGCAGCACACCACCGAGAAACACCGCGGCACCGGGCAGGATCTCTAGCCACAGCCGCCCGCTGGTGTAGGTCCACGTCGTATCTGGCGTGTAGGCGTAATGGAAGTGCGGGCCCACGAACGGGATCAGGGCACCCCATATGCCGAGCAGGGCCAGCACGATCCCGCTGAATACACCGCGACTACGGCGCATCTGCAACATTCCTGTCATATGTATCACTCCCTGTACGCGTATTCGGTTATATGCGTGGCCTTACCCGCCCCCTAGCGCTATATGCGGTCTGGTGACCTCCGTCACACGACCCACGATGGGACTATCTGCGCCAACCGGTCCGGGTCGGTCAGCGAGCGGATAACGGTGATGGCGCCGTCGGCGACCGTGAAGGCCATGACCGTGACCGGCCGCCCGTTCACCGTGATGAGCACGCCCGGCACGCCGTCGACAAGCGCCGGATGGACCAGTCCGCCCGACCGGCCGCCCATTCTCGCCTGAGCGGCGACGTTGCCGGCGCCGCGGACAACCACGCTTCCCTCCGGGCCCCGGGCCCGAAGCTCGACCTCGGGGGCGAGCACAGCGAGCAGCCCCGCGAGGTCGCCCCGGCCAGCGGCCGCCAGGAACGCGTCGACGACCTCCCGGCCGGCCGCCTCCGCCGGTGGCGGCGTGCCCAGCCGGATCCGTCCGCGCGCCCGGCTAGCGAGCATCTTCGTGGCGGCGGTGCTCCGGCCGAGTATCGCGGCGACCGCGTCAAACGGAACCTCGAACACATCGTGCAGAACGAACGACACCCGCTCCGCCGGGGTAAGCGCATCCATGACCACGTACAGCGCAAGGCCGACGGAGTCCGCGAGGACGACCTGCTCCTCCGGATCATCCCCCGCGATCATCCCCACGCCGAGCTCAAGTGGCTGCTCGCCCCGGACTCCCCGCCTGCGCAGGACATCGAGGCAGATCCGCCCGGTCACCGTGGTGAGCCAGCCGCGCAGGTCCTCGATGTCACTGCCGCCGGTACGGGCCAGCCGCAGCCACGCCTCCTGCACGGCGTCGTCCGCGTCGGCATGCGAGCCGAGTACGCGGAACGCGATCGCATGGAGATAGGGGCGGTGGGTCTCGAACCCGGCGGCAAGCTGTTCTTCCTCGGTCACGGTTCTCCCTGGTCCGCGCGGCAGTGTCACTACCAGGACGCAGCCCGCTTCGGCGAGGTAACACGTTACCTTCCGCCGTGGCCAGCCGTCGTAGTGCCGCACACCAAACCCACGGAGGAAAAATGCCAGCACGCATCCAGGACACCGCCCCCAACCCCGACGTCACAACCGGCATCCAGCACCTCTACAAGGCCGCCTACGCCGGGGGCGTACCGCCTCAGACACTAGAGCTGGTGCATCTGCGCGCCAGCCAGATCAACGGCTGCAGCGCCTGCGTCGACGCCGGCTCCGCAAGCTCGGTCAAGGCGGGCGTCAGCACCGAGAAGCTGCTCGCCCTCGCCGCCTGGTACGAGAACCCGCTCTTCGACGACGCCGAGCGGGCCGCGCTGGCGCTCACCGAAGCCGCGACCCGGCTGTCGGACCGGCCGGGCGCGGTCACCGACGAAATCTGGGCCGAGGCCGCCAGGCACTACGACGAACAGCAGCTCAACGCCATAGTGCTGATGGTGGCGATCACCAACTTCTTCAACCGCATCAACACCACGCTCCGAGTGCCCGCCGGGACCAGGTGGGGCTGAGCGGCTAGCCAGCGGCGCGCGCGGCGGCGACCTCGTATAGGGCAATCGACGCCGCGACGCCCGCGTTGAGCGACTCGGTGGCCGACGTCATCGGGATATTGACCAGCAGATCGCAAGCCGCGGACACCACCCGGGACAGTCCCTTGCCCTCGGAGCCGACCACGACCACCAGCGGCGAGTCGGCCACGGTCATCTCCCGCACCGACACGTCGCCAGTGGCGTCGAGCCCGACGACAAACAGCCCGTGCTCCTTGTACGTCTCGAGCGCCCGGGTCAGGTTGACCGCCCGCGCGACCGGCAGCCGCGCGAACGCGCCCGCGGAGGACTTCCACGCGCCCGCCGTCACCCCGGCGCTGCGCCGCGACGGAACCACAACCCCATCCGCCCCGAACGCGGCGGCCGATCGCGCCACCGCACCGAGATTCCTCGGGTCTGTCACCCCGTCGAGAGCGACAATGAGCGGAGGATTCCCCGATCGCCGTTCTGATATCAAGTCTTCTGGGTGTGCGTAGCTGTACGGCCGTACGCGCAGCACCACGCCCTGGTGGACGCCGCCGTCGGCGAGCCGGTCGAGCTCGCTGGTCCCGGCTTCGAGGATCGCGATGCCGGTCCCAGCCGCGATTTGCACCGCTTCGGCCACCCGCTCGTCCGCCTGCGCGCGCGGCCCCACATACAGCGCCGTAGCCGGTACCGCCGCACGGAGCGATTCCACCACCGAGTTGCGCCCGAAGACCGTCTCGATATCAGAACGACGGCCGGCGTCGGCCCCCTGCCCCCGCTCCGGCCTTCCGGGTTTGCGTGGCTCGGCCGTGGCACGCTCCTGGCGTGCGGCGGCCCGCTGGGCCGGGTGTCCAGGCCGCATCGACGCGGGTGGCGTCGGGCCCTTGCCCTCCAGTCCGCGCTTGCCGTACCCGCCGGTCCCCGGGCGCGGCTTGCCGGTCTTGGACCGTATTACCGGTTTGCGGCTTCCGGGGCTTGGCCGCCGGTCCTTGTTCATCGTCGCAGCTCCCATCGAGGACCCTGAGCGGTGTCCTCCACTACCACGCCGATCTTTTCCAGGGTTTCCCTGATCGAATCGGCCGTGGCGAAATCCTTGCGCTGGCGCGCGTTCTCCCGCTCATCGAGCGCCAGCCGCACCAGCGTGTCAACGATGGCGTAGAGGCGCTCATTCCGGTCCGAGTTCGGCCAGCGAGGGTCTAGCGGATCCAGGCCGAGGACGGTGAGCATTGCCCGAACCAGGGTAAGGTGCGCCGCGACCTCTTCGGTGTCTCCGTCGGCGATGGCGTGGTTTCCGTCCCGGACCGTCGCGTGCAGGCTGGCTAGCGCGGACGGCACGCCAAGGTCGGCGTTCATCGCATCGGCGAACGACACCGGCAGGTCATCGGTCGTGAATCGCTGGGTGGCCGAATCCCGCTTGTTCAGCAGCGCGGTGGCGCGCTGGACGAAGCGCTCGATCCGCTGGTAGGCGGCCGCGGCCTCCTCCAGGGCCTCCTCCGAGTACTCGAGCAGCGCCCGGTAATGCGACTGCCCCAGGTAATACCGCAGTTCCTGCGGGCGGACCCGGGTGAGGACTTCGGCGACGTTCAGCGAGTTGCCCGTCGATTTGGACATCTTGGCGCCGGAGACGCCGAGATAGTTGTTGTGCCACCAGTAGCGGGCAAAGGTGTCACCCGCGCTCGTCGACTGGGCTCGTTCGTTCTCGTGATGCGGGAACAGCAGGTCGATGCCGCCGCCGTGGATGTCGAAGGCCTCGCCCAGGTACTCAACCGACATCGCGGAGCACTCCAGATGCCACCCCGGGCGGCCAGGCCCCCACGGCGTGTCCCAAGATGGCTCGCCTGGCTTGACGGCTTTCCACAGGGTGAAGTCGTTGCTGTGGCGCTTTCCCGGCGCGGGTTCTTCCATGACCAGTTCGTCGGCGGGGTCGCGGCCGGACAGCCCGCCGTAGCCGGGATCCGAGGCGACGTCGAAGTAGACGTTCCCCTCCGCCGGGTACGCGTGGCCAGTGTCGATGAGCTTGCCGATCAGCCGGATCATCTGCGGAATGTTGCCGGTGGCGCGAGGCTCGGCGTCGGGCGGGCGGCAGCCGACGAGATCGTAGGCTTCGCGGAAGAGCCGGAGGTTGCGTTCGGCCACCCGCCACCATGGCAGGTTCTGGGCGGCCGCCACCGCCAGGATCTTGTCGTCGATATCGGTGACGTTCCGGCAGTAGGTGACGCTGTAGCTAGCGGCTTCCAGCCAGCGGATCAGGATGTCGAAGCACACCGCGGAACGCAGGTGGCCAATGTGCGGCGGAGCCTGCACGGTCGGACCGCACAAGTACAGCGTGACGTGCGGCGCGCTCAGTGGCTGGAACTCTCGTACCCCCCGGGCTGCCGTATCGTACAGGCGCAGCGTCACAGCAGATAGCGTACGGTACGCGGGTGCTTACCGCCGAGATAACGACACTATTCACCTACGGCAGGAAATGATTCCAATCCGGCACTTAAGCCGATAGCGTGCTTGGCGTGAACTTCCGCGACTCTGGCGGTATGTCCGGTTCTTCGTGGACCGGACGGCTTGTCTCGGCTGCCGTCGTAGTACTGGTCGCCGCGCTGGCGGCGGCGACCTTCATCCTGTCCTACGCCGGTGTCCGTGATCTGGCCGTGGCGGCCGGCGTGCCGCTGCATCTCGCCAGGCTGTACCCCGCGATACTCGACGGGGTCCTCGTGGTGGCCTGCGCCGCCGCGTTCATGTTGCGGGACAGTTCCGTCTGGCGGCGGATCTACGCGTGGTTCGCCGTCGCGGTGCTCGTCGCCGTGATCGGCGCGGCGGACGCCATCCACGCGATGGACGTCGTTCTCCCCAAGCGCCCCGCCGCCGGGACCGTCGCGGCGCTGCCGTGGGCGCTGGTCATGCTGGGCTTCAGCCTGTGGCTCACGATGCTCCGCCACTCCCGCGCGCCGCGCCGCGCCGCCGAGCCGATGCAGTACCAGGCCACGTCGTATCCAGCCCTCGAGCCCGCCCCGTTGCCCCCCGACGTGTCCGCCCGCGGTGTTTCCCGCGCCGGGGTTTCCGGCTCTGGGGTTTCCACGCCGCCACTGCTGGAGGCCACCGGGCCGAAGCCCGCTAGCCCGTGGTGGGCCGGCCACCCGGATGCCGAGCCCGAGCAGGCCGATGTCGTGGCTCCCGAGGCCGACGCGCAGGCGGTCGACGCCGAGGCGGCATCCGACGCGGAGGCGGCCCACGCGGCGGCGCCCGACGCGGCGCAGCCGGAAGCAGCCGGGCCCGCGGCTGCGGCTGCGGCACCGGAAGCAGAGGCTGTGGCGCCCGAGGCTGAGGCACCGGAGGCCCAGGCCCCCGAGGCTGGCGCCGACGCCGCCAGGGCCGACGCCGACGCGGCAGCCGGCGACGCGTCTTCGGATGTCGAGGACGCCGCAGCCGCTGAGAGCGCGGCGCCCGCCGAGGCGACGGACGAATCCGAAGCGGATGCCGATTCCGAGGCCGTCACTGAACCGGGCAAGACCACACCCGACGATACGGCCGTCTCCAACGGTGAGAAGTCTGAGGACACCGACGCCCCTGGCTTCCGCTTGTACCGAGTCCGCTCCACGCCGGTCCCGCCGCAGGACTAAACGGGTCTAGGTTCCTCCCGCGCCCGACCCCAGCGATGGGCCATCGCTGGCGCTATAAGCCCAGCGCTGGGCCATCGACGGGCTTGTAGAAGACACGCCGCCCGGCGATATGCCCCGGATGCGGCTATTGCGCCGTGGGGCGCGCAGCGGGCCCACCAGCCGACCAGAGGCTGCGGGCGTGTTTGCTTGCGCGGGCGGGTTAGCTGCGGGCGTCGGGGAGCAGGAGGGCGGTGGCCATGGCCGCGATGCCCTCTCCCCGGCCGGTGAGCCCCAGTCCGTCCGTGGTTGTCGCCGCGATACTGACCGGAGCACCACCGAGGGCGGACGATATCGCACTGATGGCCTCAGCGCGTCGTGGCGCGAACCTGGGCCGGTTGCCAATGATCATGATGGCGACGTTACCTACGCTGAAGCCGGCCTTACCGACCAAGCGAAAGGCTTCTTCAAGCAAGGCCACTCCAGATGCTCCCGACCATTCAGGCCTGGAGGTACCGAAATTCTCGCCGAGATCACCAAGTCCGGCCGCGGAAAACAACGCATCACATGCCGCGTGCGCCGCCGCATCTCCATCTGAATGACCACTCAGGCCGGTCTCGCCGGGCCATTCGAGCCCGGCGAGATGAAGCACTCGCCCCGACTCGAATGGATGTACATCGACGCCCAGCCCCGTACGGGGCACCATGTCCAAAGCTCAAGCCCGCCGGAAGTTAGTTGGCGAGAACCTCATCGAGAAGGGCTTCAGCCTTGTCCTCGTTCGTCTTCTCAGCCAACGCCAGCTCACTCACCAGAATCTGCCGCGCCTTGGCTAGCATCCGCTTCTCACCTGCGGATAGGCCCCGCTCACGGTCACGCCGCCATAGGTCGCGTACAACCTCAGCGACCTTATTGACATCGCCAGACGCGAGCTTCTCAAGGTTCGCTTTGTAACGCCGAGACCAGTTCGTGGGTTCCTCGGTGTGTGGCGCGCGGAGCACCTCGAACACCCGCTCAAGCCCTTCCTGGCCTACAACGTCCCGTACGCCTACAAGCTCGGCGTTGTCCGCGGGAACCCGAACAGTCAGGTCTCCCTTGTCGACCTTCAGGACCAGGTAAGTCTTCTCCTCGCCCTTAATCGTGCGAGACTCTACGGCTTCGATGCGAGCAGCCCCATGATGGGGGTATACGACGGTATCGCCGACCTTGAAAGACATGTGGCAAGTACCCCTTCCGCTGAAGGCTATCTTACCACGTCCGCGCACCCCGATAAAATGCCCAAGAGTACAGAATATGCAGGTCAATGTACGATTTCGAGCGCACGTCAAAATCCCCCGTTGTCACGCTCCGCGCTCTGCCACCACGACGCCATCACCAGGTGACGCCATCAGGGGGGCCAGCCTCGCACGCGCTGTCACGAGCCGGCCCGCCGTCTAGGTGGGTAGACCACTAGTCTACCTCAGGCCCACGTTTCGATCCGGGAAACCGCGTTCCCCGGCACCGGCCCGACCTAGATGGACCGGCATCTAATGTGCGGGGAAGGCCCGGTCAGGGCTCATACTGGAGGGAAGAGCAAACCGCTTCGCGGTGGTCAAGGGAGGCGCCCGTGACGCTCGGCGGCGAACCGGGACGAGACGATAGCGGGCTGCCGCCGGTCAACGTCAAGATCCCCGATGACGCGCGAGAGCTTGAGCGCGACGTGATCGCTTACCGGCGCGAGCAACGGTCGCGGCGGCGGCGCGAACGCGCACGGCGGGTCTTCGGGCCGCTTATGAACCCCGGCACCGCGGTCCCGCTAATCGCGATCTGCGCGGCGCTGTCCATGGTGGCGGGGGCGATGCTCTCGTTCCTCACGATCAGCCCGGCGTCCGCGCCCACCCGTGCCGTCAGGCCAGCAGTCACCTCGACGATCGGCCCGCACGCCAGTACGTCCGCGTCGGCGACGCCCACGGCCCGTCCGACGCCCTCCGCGCATAGGACAGTCGTCTCGCCAAAGCCTTAACAGGCCGGCCCGCCGCGATCCCCTCGGGGGCGGTCGATACTATTTCTACGGTCTGTAGTGCTGTACGTCTGGCAGTCCGCCATGACGCATAAAAACCGCCTATCGAGGAGAGCTGCCTTGCTCCGCAAATCCCGCGGGACAACCGTGGCGCGACGCGCGATGATCGGCGCCATCGCCCTGCTCGTCCCGGTCCTCGCCGGGTGCGAGGCCGGCGCGCCCCAGTTTCACGCCGCATCCAACGGTGCCCACACCGAGGTCAACAACATCTCCATCAACAACGTGTTCGTGCTCGGCCCGGCGGTCGGCACAACGCTCCCGGTTGGCAGCTCGGCCGGGGTTTTCCTGGCGCTGTACAACTCGGGTAACTCGTCTGACAGCCTGGTCAGCGTCAGCTCCTCCGCGGCTTCCTCGGTCAAGCTGGAGAAGGGCTCGGTCAGCGTGGCGCCCAACTCCTCCGCGCTGCTGACCGGACCAAAGCCCGAGATCGTGCTCACCAAGCTCACCAAAGCGCTGAGCGGCGGAACGTCCATTACGGTCACGCTGGACTTCTCAAACACCGGCCCGGTGACCCTCCAGGTCCCGGTAGAGCCGTACGCGTTCTACTACGACACGTTCTCGCCCGCGCCGTCCCCCTCCGCGTCGCCGACCGCCAAGGCCAGCGCCACCGCCAAGGCCAGCGCGACAGCAACGGCAACAGCAACCGCGACCGGGACGGCCACCGCCAGCCCGTCAGCCACCGCCAGCCAGTAACCAGCGATGGGCCATCGCTGGCGCTATAGCCCCAGCGATGGCCCATCCATGGGGTCGGCTAGCCGCACAAGACGTGACCCGTGGGACGCAAGGTGCCCACGGGTCTGTTGTGTTCCGGGTCCCGACGCGAAACCGTTCGCGCGTTAGGTGGCGGACTCGAACTTGTAGCCTAGGCCGCGCACGGTGATGATGTGCCGCGGCTTGGCCGGGTCGGTCTCGATCTTGGCGCGCAGCCGTTTGATGTGCACGTCGAGGGTCTTGGTGTCGCCCACGTAGTCGGCGCCCCACACCCGGTCGATCAGCTGCATCCGGGTCAGCACGCGGTCGGCGTTGCGCAGCAGCACCTGCAGCAGTTCGAACTCTTTCAGAGGCAGCTGGGCTGGCTCGCCGCGGACGGTGACCACGTGCCGGTCGACGTCCATCCGCACCGGGCCCGACTCCAGGGTCGCCTCGGTGACCTCTTCGACATCGCCACGGCGCCGCAGCACCGCGCGCATCCTGGCCACCAGCTCACGCGACGAGAATGGCTTGGTCACGTAGTCGTCGGCGCCCAGCTCCAGCCCGACTACCTTGTCGATCTCGCTGTCCTTGGCGGTCAGCATGATCACGGGGACGCTCGACCGCTCACGGAGGGTACGGCAGACTTCGCTGCCGGGCAGGCCCGGCAGCATCAGGTCAAGAAGGACCAAGTCGGCGCCAGTACGGTCGAAGGTGTCGAGAGCGTCCGGACCAGTGGAGCAGACCGCGACCTCGAAGCCTTCCTTCCGCAGCATGTACGAGATCGCGTCGCTGAACGATTCCTCGTCCTCGACCACGAGCACGCGAGTCACTTGAATTCCTCCTGACGTGATGAACTGTCCTCCCGCAGCGGAAGCCAGAGGGTGAACGTCGAACCGGATCCCTCTTCGCTCTTGACCATGACCCGTCCGCCGTGCGCGGCGGCCGCGTGCTTCACGATCGCGAGCCCGAGCCCGGTGCCGCCGGTGGCGCGCGAACGCGCCGGGTCGACCCGGTAGAACCGCTCGAAGATCCGTTCCAGGTCCCGCTCTGGAATCCCGATGCCTTGGTCAGTAACGCTGATCTCCGCCCCGCCGTCGCCCGCTCGCCGGGTGCACACCACGACCCGGGTGTGTTCCGGGCTGTAGACGACGGCGTTCTCCAGCAGGTTGCGCAACGCGGTGACCAGTAGTTCGTCCTCGCCGAGCGCGGACAAGCCACGCGTGCCTATCCAGGCCAGCGAGATGCCACGGTCGTTCGCCTTCATCCGGCACCGGTCAAGCGCCTCGGAGACCACCTGGTCCAGGTCGACCGGACGTGGATCCGGAATGGGCTCGGCGGCCTGGATCCGGTTCAGCGTGATGAGGTCCTGCACCAGCGAGGTCAGCCGCGCCGCCTCGTGCCGCATCCGGCCGGCGAACCGCCGCACCGCCTCCTCGTCATCGGCCGCGTCCTCGATGGTCTCGGCCAGCAGGGCGAGCGCGCCGACCGGGGTCTTCAGCTCGTGGCTCACGTTGGCCACGAAGTCGCGCCTGACCTCCTCGACCCGCCTGCTCTCGGTCTGGTCCTCGGCGAGCACCAGCACGAGTCCGCCGCCGCCCACGGCGCCGGCCAGCGGGGCGACCCGGACCGCGAAGCTCGTCGTCCGCCCGCCGAACCGCGGGACCTGAACGTCGAACTCGCCCTCACGGATCTCACCGTCGCGCCGGACCTGGCGGGCGAGCGCGAGCAGTTCGCTGACCATCAGCCGGTCGCCCTTGACGATGCCGAACGCGCGAGCGGCGGCACTAGCGCGCAACACCCGGTCTTCGCTGTCAAGTACGACGGCGGAGGACGATAGAACGGAAAGAACCGAAGCGATGCCGGGGGGAAGCTTGGCCGGCTGATTGGCGGATCGCAAACGAGGATTCCGCGGCTGGCGCAAGGAGTTGCCAGCACGCGTTCTTATCGCCACTCCAACCCCACGACCTGCGAGGACGGAAGCAGCCACATCGGACTCACGTCTTAGATGGTATGCGGATATCCCTAGGTGTCCACAATCAGCAGCTCCACTGAAATGCCACTGTTCCCCTGATGTTCACCTCTTCGTGAATATCAGGACATGTCGCATTAAGCCAGAGTTGCGGGCGTCGTCACCGACCCTGATTCTTAACCGCCTCGGCCGCGGACACCGCCGCCTCCGGGTCTAGGTAACGCCCGCCCTTCTCCACCGGACGGAACGCGTCGTCCAGTTCGTACACCAGCGGGATGCCGGTGGGGATGTTCAGCTCGGCGATGGTCTCGTCGTCGATCTGGTCAAGGTGCTTCACCAGCGCGCGCAGCGAGTTGCCGTGCGCCGCCACCATGACGGTCCGCCCGACCGCGAGGTCAGGGATGATCGCGTCGTACCAGTACGGCAGCAGCCGGGCCACCACGTCCTTCAGGCACTCGCTGCGCGGCCGGAGCTCCGGCGGCAGCAGCGCGTAGCGCGGGTCGCCGGACTGAGACAGCGGGTCGTCGTCCGCGATCGGCGGCGGCGGGACGTCGTAGGAACGCCGCCACAGCATGAACTGCTCGTCGCCGAACTCGCCCCGTACCTGAGCTTTGTCCTTGCCCTGGAGGGCACCGTAATGCCGCTCGTTCAGCCGCCAGGACCGGTGGACCGGCAGCCAGCTCAGCCCAGCCTCGGTCAGCGCGATGTTCGCGGTCTGGATCGCGCGGGTCAGCACCGAGGTGTGCACCACGTCGGGGCTCAGCCCGGCCTCCGCGATCATCCGTCCAGCGGCCGAAGCCTCATCTTCACCCTTAGCCGACAGGCTGACGTCCACCCAGCCGGTGAACAGGTTCTTCGAGTTCCACTCGCTCTCGCCATGCCGGAACAGCACAAGTGTCGCCATGGATTAAAGCCTAGCGGGCCCTGCACCCAAAGCCTTCCGGCACTGTGGGAACATGCCGCCCGCACGGACGGTTGGTTACAACTGTGTCAATATTGCCCCGGCGGGTCGCGACCCTTAGTGTCCACACCTCGCCGCTAGATCAGCCGGGCACCGGTGACGCGGGCGGCATGAACGTCTACATCGCCGAAATCGCCCGCAGGCTAGCCGCCGAGGGCGTTGAGGTGGAGATTTTCACCCGCGCCGCCTGCCGCGACAGCCTCGGCGTCACCGAGCTGGCGCCCGGCGTGCTGGTCCGCAGCGTGGCCGCCGGGCCGTTCGAGGAACTAGATAAAACCGATCTTCCCGCTCAGATTTGTCCGTTTACGATGGAAGTGCTGCGCGCCGAGGCGGCCGCCAGCGTCCCCGGCCATTACGACCTGGTGCACGGGCACTACTGGCTCTCCGGTCAGGTGGGCGCCCGGGTCCGGCAGCGCTGGGGCGTCCCCTTCGTCCAGTCCATGCACACTCTCGGCGCGGTGAAAAACGCCTCACTGGCCTCCGGTGACGCCGCCGAGCCGGGGATCAGGATCCGCGGCGAGCACGAGGTGGTCGCCGCCGCCGACCGGCTGATCGCCAACACCGTCGAGGAAGCCCGCCAGCTCACCGCCTTCTACGACGCCGACCCCGACCGGATCGCGGTGGTGAACCCGGGAGTGGACCTGCGGACCTTCCGGCCAGGAGACCGCCAGGCGGCCCGGCGCGACCTTGGCCTGCCCGCCGACGCGCTGGTGCTGCTGTTCGCGGGCCGGGTACAGCCGCTCAAAGGCCCGGACGTGCTGCTGCGATCCGCGGCCCGGCTGCTCGCCGACGATCCGGAGCTCCGCAACCGGCTGACCGTGGTCATGATCGGCGGCCCCAGCGGCAACGAACGCTCCGACCCGGACCGGATGCGCGAACTGTCACACCACCTGGGCATCGAGCACATCATGCGGTTCGAGCCGCCCTGCCCGCAGACCGAGCTGGCTCGCTGGTACCGGGCCGCGACCCTGCTGATGGCCCCGTCCCACTCGGAGTCCTTCGGCCTGGTGGCGCTGGAGGCGCAAGCCTGTGGCACCCCGGTGATCGCCGCCCGGGTCGGCGGGCTGCGGACCGTGGTGCGCGACGGGGTGTCAGGAGTCCTGGTAGCCGGTCACGACCCAGCCGATTACGCGCGGGCGGTCCGCGGCCTGGCGAATGACCCGGCCAGGCTGCACAGCCTCGGCGAGGGCGCGCTACGACACGCCAGCGCCTTCGGCTGGGGCGCGACCGTCGACCGGCTGCTCGAGGTATATACAGGTGCCATGGAAGAAGCCGCCGGACGGGTGCGCGCGTGAGCCACCCGCTGGGCGCGGCGCTGGACGAGCTCGAGGTTGAGTACGAGAGCCCAGAGGCCGGCGCTTACCTGGTGACGCTTCCTGGCCAGCACAAGCTGGCCACGATGGCCTGGCTGATCGCTGGCGAGCACAGCCTGGCGGTGGAGGCGTTCTTCTGCCGTCAGCCGGACGAGAACCACGCTCAGTTCTATCGTTACCTGCTCGGCCGTAACGGCCGGATGTACGGGGTCAGGTTCGCGCTCGACGCGGCGGGCGACGTGTACCTGACCGGCAGGCTGCCGCTGTGCACGATCACGCCGGACGGCATCGATCAGTTGCTCGGCAGCGTGCTCAGCAACGCGGATGAGACATTCGACCAAGCGCTACGGCTCGGGTTCGGCTCATCGATACGCCGCGAGTGGGCCTGGCGCGCCAAGACCGGGCAGTCCCTGGCGAACCTGCAGGCCTTCGCCAGATTCATCGAGGCGCACGACACCCACTAGCTTGGGCGTGTCACGGAAGGGTACAGTCACAAAGGTGAACAGGCTGGGTGAACTTGAGCGTGCCATCATGGAAGTCTTGTGGGACACCGACGAGCCGCTTACCGTAAGAGAGGTCAGTAACGGCCTCCCAGAGCATAGCCTGGCACATACCACGGTCATGACCGTACTGGACCGGCTGGCGAAGAAGGGTTTCGCCCGCAGGAACCGGGACGGCCGTGCCTGGCGGTACCGGCCCGCGGCAACGCGGGAGTCCTATGTGGCCGAGCTGATGCTCACCGCGCTGGACCAGACCGGTGACCGGAGTGCCGCGCTCGCAGCGTTCGCTCAGTCCGTCACGGGGACCGAGGCCGAAGTGCTGAAGGAGGCGCTCAGAAGCCTCGAAAACGATGACGGGACGTAAATGCCGGCCCAATTCAGTGCGGAGCTGACTGACGCGGCACTGCTCGCCACGGTCACTCTCGGGAGTGTCTGGGGTGCCAGCGTGATGCTGCGCGCCAGCTGGCCCCGGCGTTCCCCCGCTACCGCGATCGTGATGTGGCAGGCGCTTGGCTTGGCGGGCGGCGTGTCCGCGGTCGGAGCCCTGCTAGCGCTCGGCTCGGCGCAGCCGCCACGGGCGACCATCCTCGGCGCGCTCGCGGAGCACCTCGATGGCCGCCAAGGCGTTCCAGATCGGCTGCCTCGCCGCTGGCTCGGCGCTGCTGGCGCTGCTGTGCTGGGTGCTCGTTGGCGCCTCCGCCGCGGTCGTACGGGCCCGCCGCCGGCAGCGCGAACTGCTGGCCCTGCTGGCCCACGGCGACCCGAAGGTACCGGGAGCGTTGGTGGTCGATCACCCGGTGGCCGCCGCCTACTGCCTGCCGGGACTGCGTTCCAAGATCGTGGTGAGCGTCGGCACGCTAGACCTGCTCGGCCCGGCCGAGCTGGCCGCCGTCCTCGAGCACGAGCGCGCCCACCTGCGGGAACGGCATGACCTGGTGCTGCTGCCGTTCACCTCGCTGCGCCGGGCGTTCCCCCGCTCCCGGCTGATCCTGCACACGCTGCTCGCGGTTGGCCTGCTGATCGAGATGCTGGCTGACGACCGGGCGCGCCGCTCGCGGCCAGCCCGCGAGCTCGCCACCGCGCTGCTGCGCTTCGGCTCGTCCGGCTCGGGCTGCGACGCCCCGGTGGGCGCGCTGGCGGCCGGCGCGGGCGACATCACCGCCCGGGTGAACCGGCTGCTGACGCCGCCGCCGCCGCTCGCCAGGCACTGCCAGCTAGGGATATGC
>JBEKHI010000108.1:0-21035 GCA_050012355.1 Streptosporangiaceae bacterium
CACTGGCTGACCAGCGAGCCGCAGCGGTTCGATGACGCGCCCGGCGCCTGGCGCACCGGCCCCGGCGGCGTGACCGTCGACGTAGATGCCAACGAGGAACTGCTGGTAGACGACGAGCGGGTGCTCGGCACCCACCACTTCGGCCCGATACCCGAACGTGGCGGCATCCTCGCGCGCTCCGGCGACGTCGTCATCGAGGTCGCCAAGCGCGGCGGCAACGACATCGTGCGCCCGCGGCATCCGGATCATCCGACGCTCACCCAGTACCGTGGCACCTCCGCCTTCGCGCCGGATCCCCGCTGGGCGTTCACCGGGCGGTACCTGCCATTCGCCGAGCCGCGCGACGTCACGGTCGGCTCGGTGGTCGAAGGACTCCAGCACGTGTACTCCTCGCCCGGGGAGATCGAGTTCACCATCGAGGGGCAGCAGAGTGGACTCCGGCTGACCGCGTTCAACGGCGCCAGCCCCGGCAGCCTGCACGTGCTGTTCACCGACGCTACCTCCGGCGTCACCACCTACAGCGCCTGCCGGTCGCTCGCGGTATCGCCGCCGAGTGCCGACGGCACCGTGACGCTCGACTTCAATCGCGCCGTCAACCTGCCGTGCGCCTACACCGAGTTCGCGACCTGCCCGCTGCCGCCAGCGGGGAACCGGCTCGCGGTGTCCGTTGAGGCGGGCGAGAAGACGCCATGACCGGTATCCACCTGGCCGTCGCGCTCGACGGCGCGGGCTGGCATCCGGCGGCATGGCGCGAGCGGTCAGCCCGGCCGGATGAGCTGCTTGACGCCCCGTACTGGGCGGATGTCATCACCGAGGCCGAACGCGGGCTGCTCGACTTCGTGACGATCGAGGACGGTCTCGGCGTGCAGACCCCGCGCACCGACGAGGTGGTGGGGCGGCCGGACGCGGTGCTGGTCGCCGCCCGGGTCGCGCCGCTGACCTCCCGCATCGGGCTGATGCCGACGGTGATCGCGACGCATACCGAGCCGTTCCACATCTCGAAGGCGATCGCCACGCTGGACTACGTCAGCGAGGGCCGGGCCGGCCTGCGGGTCAAGGTGTCGGCCAGCGCTGATGAGGCCAGGCACTTCGGCCGCCGGGAGATGCCGCTGGTGAACCCCCCGGCCGCGGAGCTGATGTCCGAGGCCGCCGACTACATCGAGGTGGTCCGCCGGCTGTGGGACTCCTGGGAGGACGACGCGGAGATCCGTGACGTGGCAACCGGACGTTTCGTGGACCGGGAGAAGCTGCACTACATCGATTTCGCCGGGTCGCATTTCAGCGTCAAGGGGCCGTCGATCACGCCGCGGCCGCCGCAGGGCCAGCCGGTCGTCGGCGTGCTGGGGCACCGGGACCCGGTGTACCGGCTGATCGCGTCGTCGGCGGACGTCGGGTTCGTGACCCCGCGGGACGCCTCGCACGCTGGCGAGATCATCGCTTCGATCGACGCTCCGGTGCATGTCTTCGCCGATTTGGTGGTGTTCCTCGGTTCGACGGTCGACGAGGCCGCCGAGCGCAAGGCCCGGATGGACGAGCGGGCCGGGTACGTCTACACCAGCGACGCGACGGTGTTCACCGGCACGCCCAAGCAGCTGGCCGGGCTGCTGATCGACTGGGCCTCCGCCGGGCTCTCCGGGTTCCGGCTGCGCCCGGGGGCGATTCCGGACGACCTGACCTTCATCACCCGCGAGCTGGTGCCCGAGTTGCAGCGTCGTGGCGTGTTCCGCGAGGCGTACGAGGCGGAGACCTTCCGGGGGCTGCTCGGGCTGCCCCGCCCGGCCAGCCGATTCGCCAGTCCCGCGTGACAATCTCTATTAAATAGGTCAGTATTATAGAGATCGATCAAGGGGGGTTGCCCGGGAGGAGCGTCAGGTGGTTACCGCATCGCGAAAATTCGACGAGCTCAGCGATGAGTTCGCCTTGGTGGGTGAGACGGCGGCCGAAGCCGGGCTGGATGCCAGCGTGCTGCCCCAGGTTCGGCGTGGCTGGGTCAACGTGCCGACGGGCGGGCATGTCAGTGCCCTGTTCTGGGGATCGGGGGCCCCGGAGATCGTGTTCCTGCACGACCGGGGCGAGAGTGCCCGCGTCTGGGACGCGGTGGCGCTGGCCGCGGGTCGTCCCTCGGTGGCGATTGACCTGCCGGGCCACGGTCGTTCCGACTGGCGCCGCGATGGGCGCTACGAGCCCGGCAAGCTTGCCCCCGCGATCGTCGAGGCGATCCGCTCGTTCGCGCCGCGCGCTGGTCTGGTGGCCGGCAGCGGCCTCGGCGCGCTGACCGCGATCGAGGTGGGCCGGCGTCAGCCCGCGCTGCTGCGCAGGCTGGCGATCGTCGGCGCGCTGCCCGGATCGACGCGGTGCCCGCAGCGGACCGGCGGGGAGCGGTTCGCCAGCCGTGAGGAGGCGTTCGCGGTGCTCGCGTCGCGGTGGTCGAGCCGCAGCCAACAGGCACTGCGCCGAGAGGTGCTGTACGAGATCGTCTCCGACCCGGACGGGTCGTGGGTCTGGCGGCATCATCCGGGAAACCTGCCGGTCCCGGCGCCCGCGGACTCGCGGTGGGATTTGAAGGCCGATGCGCCGGTGACCCTGATCCGCGGTGACTGGTCGGCTCCGTCTGATCCGGGTGCCTCGGTGATCACCATTCCGCGTTCAGGCGAGGACATCATCGCTACCCAGCCAGTGGCCCTGGCCGCCGCGCTGGTCCGACTGCTGTGTTCCCCCAGCCAACCAGCCCCGACCGACCTCCCGTCGACATGACACGAAAGAGGTAGTGATGGCGTATAGGGTTCTCCTTCCCCCGGCGGACGGCGAGCACGTGGTGCGAACCGAGCCGAGTCCGCGCCGGGTGCGGGTGTTCTTCGGCGGCGAGGCGGTCGCGGACAGCTCGGACACGCTGTACCTGTTCGAGACCGCTCACCTGCCGGTGTATTACTTCCCCCGCGATGACGTGCGGTTCGACCTGCTGGAGCCCACCGATCACAGCACGCACTGCCCGTACAAGGGCGACGCGTCCTACTACACCGTGGTCGCGGGCGGTAAGCGCTACGAGAACGCGGTCTGGGCGTACCCGTCGCCGATCGACTCGGTACCGGAACTGAAGGACTACGTGGCCTTCTACTGGGAGCAGGCCGACGCCTGGTTCGAGGAGGACGACGAGATCTTCAAGCACCCGCGCGACCCCTACCACCGGATCGACACGCTGAACTCCTCGCGGCACGTGGAGGTTCGGGTGAACGGTGAGCTGGTGGCGGACAGCCGACGGCCCAGGCTGGTGTTCGAGACCGGCCACCCGGTGCGGTACTACCTGCCCAAGCTCGACGTCCGGCTGGACCTGCTCTCGCCGAGTGATACCAGGACCCGGTGCCCGTACAAGGGCGAGGCGGTCTACTGGTCGGTGTGGTCCGGGGACGAACTGCTTTCTGACCTGGTGTGGAGCTACCCGCTGCCGATCCCGGAAGCGCCGAAGATCGAGAACCTGCTCTGCTTCTTCAACGAGAAGGTGGACATCACCGTGGACGGTGTGCTCCAGGAAAGGCCGGTGACAGCATGGTCGCGGTAATCGACCTGGCCTCCCCTTCGCTGGCGTCGGTACGCGCCGCGATCGAGGAGACCGGCATCGTCCAGGTGGTCAACCACGGTGTCCCGCTGGATTTCGACGAGCGCGCCGCGCGGCTGCTCGCGTTGCCGCGGGCCGAGAAGGCCGCGCTGGCCAGCCCGACCGGGCACCCGTACCGGGGCTGGCGGCAGTGGCCCGACGACTTCGGACGGCTGGAGCTCGAGCGGTTCAACGTGGGGCAGTTCGACAACGTCTCGGCCGCCCGCTCGGCTGGGCTCGCGTCGGAGTACCTCGGGCTGTATTCGCACGAGAACGTGTGGCCCGATCCCGCATTCCGCGCGGCGGCGCGGGAGTACGCCGAGGCGGCGCGCGGGCTGGCCGAGCGGATGCTCGCCCTGTACGCGACCGCGCTTGACCTGCCGGCCGATACGTTCCCGGTCAGCCCGCTGCCGCACCTGAGCCTCACCGTGAACAACTACCCGACGTGGACGTACGCCGCTGAGGCCGCCGACGAGGACAAGCTGCTGCTGCTTGAGCACGCCGACGGGTCCGTGGTCACCATCCTCAGCCAGGCGGGCGACTACGAGGGACTGCAGATCCAGCAGCCTTCCGGAGACTGGGAGCCGGTGCCCATCGTGCCCGGCGCGCTGCAGGTGTTCTCCGGCACGCTGCTGACCCGGTGGACCAACGGGTTGCTGCGCCCTGCCCGGCACCGCGTCGTGGCGGGCGGCACCGTGACGCGCCGCTCGGTAGCGCTCTTCTACTACCCGGGGCTGGACCAGCTGCTCGAGCCGCTCCCGCCGTTCGCGTCGCCGGAGTCGGACTACGAGCCGGTCACCACCTGGGACCTGGTCAAGGACAACGTGGAGAATTACCTCAAGGTGTTCGGCAGGCCGGAACAGGTCACCGCCTGGCGCGAGGGCAAGCCCTACGTCGCCGAGCTCGCCGAGAACTCGGCTGGCCAATGATCGCGTCGGTTGGGCGGGTGCTGACTCCGGAGGAGTGCGCCGCCCTGGCCGCCCGCGCGGCCGACGTCATCGACATCTCGGCGGTTCCCGCCGATGGGTCGGTCCTGCTGTGGGAGGACGAGTACAGCTCCGCCTGGCTGGACGTCGAGTGGGAACGCCGCGACACGGGCTATCACGATCACGACGGCTCCGCCGTCGGCGTGTACGTGATCGAGGGCAACGTGACCAACGAGGGCCTGCCGATCGGCGGGACACGGCGAATCCGGCATTACGGGCCGGGGGAGTCGTTCCACTTCCCGGGAACGGGCATCCACCGGATGGACCACGAGGACGGTGCCATCACGGTGCACGTGTACTCGCCGCCGCTGCGGGCGATCGGGTACTACGAGATCGTGGACGGCCTGCTCCAGCGCACCCCAGGGCCGCCCGATGTCGCGTCCCCGGCCAGCCCCCGCCTGCTGGAGTTGCTGGGCGCTCCGGCTGTCCTGCGTTCATAAAACTTGGGGGCTTCTGTGACCCCATGGATGTCCCATCGCTGGCGCTATGACCCCGGCGATGGGACATCCATGTGACCGGGGGACAGGGGACGGTCAGCGCGTGACGGTGTCTAGGTCGGTGACGGGGACGTCGGCCCAGCGGGCTGCTTCGGCGAAGGCGCCGTCGACCAGTTGCAGGTCGCGCAGTGCCAGCTGCGGCCGGCAAAGCGCCTGCTGCGCGGGCAGCGTATCGGCTACCCGGCCGAACAGTGACGCCGAGCGCACGTACTGTCCCGGGGTCCGGTCGCCATCCTCCGGGGCGAGCGCCGTCGTGATCGCCGCGATGGAGGAGTCGAGCTGCGCCCGCGCGGCGGCGAGTGACTCGATACCCCGGGCGTCCAGGTCGGCGAACCGCGTCGAGGTGTCGAGCAGCAGGTTCCGCGTGTAGTGCCGCAGGGCCGTCGTGGTCGCTATGAACCCCGCCACCTGTGACGCGAAACGTCCGAACAGCGGCGTCCGCATCGGCCAGACCGTCGCGGCGAGCGCCTGATGGGCCATGTCGGCCCGCCGGGCCGCCGCCCGCAGCTCAAGGTCGGATCCGGCCGTGGAAGCGGGGTCGGCGAGCCGGTCGAGGCACCGGTCGACCAGGTCCGCGAGCGCCTCGAGTTGCTGTCTCGCCGCCACCCGCGCGACCCGCCCGATGTGCAGCGGCAGCACGAGCAGCACGGTGAGCATCGCGATCGCGGCGCCAACGGCCGTCTCGCCGAGCCGGAGCAGCAGCAGGTTGTTGGAGAACTCGCCGAGCTCCAGGTAGAGCTGCGAGACCAGCACGGTGATGCCGATGGTCATGAACGCGTAGTTGATCCGGAACAGGTACAAGCCGAGGAACAGCGAGACCAGTATCACGACGATCTGCAGCCAGACCCGGTCCCCGACGGCGTGCGCGAGCAGTGACCCGGCCACCACGCCGACCAGCGTCCCGACTACCCGGAGGAAGCCCTTGCGCAGCTGCTCGCCTGCCGTGTTAGCGCCCATGAACGTGATGAACGCCGCGATCACCGCCCAGTAGAACCGCCGTCCCGACATGGCGTCGCCCGCGATGATCGCACCGCCGACCGCGACGCCCATCTGGATCGCGATCCGCGCATACGGCGCCAGCCGGATCCGCTCGATGAGCCCGGTTCCGCCCCGCTCCTGGGACGCGGTCCCGGCGATGAACGCCGAGCCCGGCAGCCACCCGCCGAACGTCGCCACCTGCGACTGGAAGCTAGCGGCGTCGTCCGGCGGAGCGCCGTTCGGGTAGAGCCGGAACGCGCGCAGCGCCGCCGTGAAGTCGGTGACCGACATCGTGAAACGCTGCAGAAGGAGGCGGTCTTCCTGGGAAATCCCGGTGTCAGGGTCGTCGAGGGCAGCGACGCTCGCCAGCACCCCGTCCAGGTCGGCGTCGCGGATGTCGGCGAGGGCGGCCCTGACCAGCGCGGTGACCTCCGTCGGCAGCGGCCGCCGCGCCAGCGTGATGGCGAAGCGCGCTATGTTGCTCAGCCCCACCTCGGCGTCGAACAGCCGCTGGTGGAGAGTGGCCGCGCTCCACCCTGGTGCCAGCGCACCCGGGTTATCCAGTTGCGCGTCGATGAGCAGCGCGGCCTCGTTGAGCCGCAGCAACTGCCGGTGCAGCCGCTTCTCCGCTTGGCGGTTGTGTGAATGGGCGGCCACTTCGAATAGTTCCGCCACCTCGCTCGCCACCTCACGGGCGCGGGCGGCGTAGGAACGCTGCATCCGCCGCAGCGCGGTGCCAGGCCGCGGGCGAAAGAGCGTGAAATGCACCACCATCGCGCCCGCCGCGCCGATGAGCACCTCGGCGGTCAGCCAGCCGAACTGCCCGAGGGTCACGTAATCCTGGATGAAGAAGCCGAGGAACGCGCCCATGAACGCCAGCATGCCGCCGATGAATCCGAGCGGCCCGAAGCGCCGGCAGTAGGTGCCGATCGCCAGCACCACGGCGAGCAGGGCCAGTGATATCACCCGGACGTGCACAGTCAGCCCCACCGCGAGCAGGGCGAGCATCGGCAGCGGCAGGAAGCTGATGAACAGCAGCTGGGAGCGCGCAGTGCCGAACATCCCGACGCCGAACCCGCCCATCATCGCCAGGATCGCGCCGAGCATCATCGCGATGACCATCAGCGCATGGTTCAGCATCCACAGCTTTTCCGCCATGGCGGCTGGCGTCTTCGGCGGGACAGCGACCTGAAGCGCGCCAGTACCGCGGACGAAGAGCCACTCGGCCACCAGGACGAACCCGATGGCGATCGTCACATCGGCCGCCATCCGCAGCCGCATCAGCCCAGGATCGGTGGCGTCTAGCCAGTCAAGCCAGGCAGGTCTGCGCCTGGCCGGGGGCAAAGTCACCCGATGGTCAGAATGTCTTCCGGTTCCGTGCCGTACAGACCCCGCCGTCACCGGCGCACGAAAACAAATGTGCCCATGGCTCGTTAGTTTACCTTATGCAAGTATCTTGCCCTGGATCGGGCTGGACCGGGCTAAACGCCCCCAGCCTGGTGCTTGAGGCCGCGCTCCTGGTGGGCGGTGCGGCATGTCGTCGACCCATTTGTTCAAATTTGAATCTGCTGCTAGCCTCGGCAGTGGTGTTCAAAATTGAACACTGTCGTCACGTTCCCATAGGAGACCCATGTCCACCCAGCCGAGGCCCGCCGCGTCCGTAGCGCCCCTAGCGCCGGCGGCGATCGCCGCCGCCCTGCTCATCCCGATCGCGGTCAGCAGCGCGCTCGCCGCCGCCATTACGGCGCTGGTCCGGGCGGTCGCCACCGTCCCGTCCGATTTCGCGCCGTTCAAGCCGTCCTCATATGTAGGCCTGATTGTGGTCGGCGTCGTAGCGGGGGCGGCGGGCTGGCTCGCGGTGCGCCGCCGGGCACGGAACCCGTCCGGCGTCATACGCTCTCTCGCGCCGACCGTGATCGTGCTCTCTTTCATCCCCGACGTCCTGCTCGGCGTGACCAAGTTCGAGGCGGGCACCACCTGGGCAGGAGTCGGCGGCCTGATGGCCATGCACCTAGTCGTCGCCATCTGCGCTGTCGCCGTCTTCGCCAGATTCCTCCCGCTAACCGGCCAGCCGCGGCACCACGAGGCCAGCGTGGTCAGCGGGAATCGGTAGGGCGTTGGCCCGCCCCGGAAGACTGGCGGCCTATAGAACTCCGCGATTCCGGTCCCGTCTAAGAGTTTGAATTTGAACAACCGGTCTAGTATGAACGGCGTGGAGGATCCGAGATGGCTGAACGAGGACGAGATGCGGGCCTGGCTGGCGTTCCTCACCGCCGGAGAGCTGCTGAACCGCCGCCTTGACCAGCAGCTCAAGGCCGACAGCGGGCTCTCCCACCTGCAGTACGAGATCCTCGCCCGGCTCAGTACGGCTCCCGAACGCGAACTGCGCATGACCGAGCTCGCCGACGGGGTGCTCAATTCCAAGAGCGGAACCACCTACCAGGTCACCCAGTTGGAGAAGGCCGGGCTGGTCCGACGACGCTCCGGCCCGGGCGACGGTCACGCGGTGTACGCGTGTCTCACCGATGCCGGCGCGCGGCTCCTGGCGGAGGCGGCCCCCGGCCATGTCGCTCTCGTCCGCGAGTTGCTGATCGACGCCCTGACCCCTGAGCAGCTCTCCGCCCTGGCCGACGGCCTCGGCGAGGTCAGTCGGCGAATGCTCGTCTCACCACCCGACGGTCCGGCGGCCAGATCGGCACAGGCCGCGGCCTTGGCCCAGATACTGTCGCCGCGCGCCTCGTGAGCGATGCCGTCTCCGGCATCACGGGACAGCGAGGCTAGCCGAGCGCGGGGGCGACCTCGCGGACGAATAGCTCGAGAGCGTCTGCCCGGTGCGCGTAGCTGGTGTAGAACAGCTCGGTCTGGACCATGAGCTGGGTCGCGTAGGGCAACGCGGACTGGGCCAGGATTGACTCGGTGATCTGCTCGGCGGTGCCGTAGTGCAGGTTGATCGCGGCGGCCTTCTCCGCGAGAGTGCTGGCCGAGGGCAGGAAATCTTTGCCCCAGGCGTACTTCTCCTCGATGCCGTCCCGTGCCTCGCGCAGCGCGGTCTCGCGGTCCTTCGCCGGGTAGATGAGCGTCGCGAGGCCGACACGCGGAGCCGCCGGCCCGTGCTGCTCCAGGCCGCGGTAGTAGGCACGGGCCGTGACCTCGGCGGGCACCGTCTGGGTGGTGCCGATCAGCACACCGTGGCCCCGGGCACCCGTCTGGTAGCCGCTCTGCTCGGTAAGCGTGGCCTCCCAGATCCGGGCCGACAGCCCGGGAGCGGGCGGGTTGAGCCGGCCGCCGTTCAGCGGCTCGCCATCGAGGACCTCGATCAGCCGCGAGAGGCCGTCCAGGTAGTCGGCCTTCGTAGCAGGCGTACCGCGGAAGACGTCGGCCAGCCCGGGCGCGCCGCCACCGTTCGCGACCCCGAGTTCGAGCCGCCCGCCGCTCAGCGCGTCAAGCACCGCGGCGTCTTCCGCCACGCGTACCGGGTTCTCCAGTGGCAGGGTCACCACCCCGGTCCCGAGGCGCAACCGGGTAGTACGCGCGGCCAGCCAGGACAAGAACACCAGTGGCGACGGCAACCCAGGCCGCAAGTGGAACTGCCGCACCCACACGCCCTCGACGCCGAGCTTCTCGGCGGACTCGAACAGCCCGAGAGCGCCACGGTAGTTGGCTGCCTGATCGCCCTCCTCGTTGAGGATCGCGTAGCAGAAGACGCTCAGCACCTAGACCACCCGAGACGGGGCGCGATCTCAGCGGCGATCGCCTCAACCGCCGCCAGCCGCCGTGAGTGCGAGCGGGTCCCGTAGGCCACCGCGAACTGCAGCTCGGTGGTGTACGGGAACGCGGGAAACGACGCGATCGAGGACGCGATCTCGGCCGGCGTGCCGAAGTGCACGTTGATCGCGGTGGCCTTCTCCTCAAGAGAAGACGCCGTGGGCAGCCAGTCCTTGCCCCAGGCGTAGACGGTCTCGATGTCCTCCTCCAGCTCAGCCAGCGCCACCCGGCGGGACGACGCGACGTGGATGTTCACCACCAGCCCCACCCGCGGGGCCACTCCGGCCGGCAGCGAATCGTGGTACGCAAGCGCGGTGACCTCGGCCGGGACCGTCTGGGTCGAGCCGATCAGCACCCCGTTGCCGCGGCCCGCGGCGGCCTGCCCGGTCTGCGAAGTCAGCGCGGACTCCCAGATCCGGCCGGATAGTCCCGGCGCGGGCGGGTTCAGCTCCTGCTTCGTACCGTTCAGCGGCACCCCGTCCAGCGCGCTGACCAGGTCACCGAGCCGCCGCAGCTGCGCTGGTACGGATTTGTCCAGAGGAACCCCGAGAGCGGAGGCGACATGAGGCTGCCCGCCGTTCGACACGCCGAGCTCGAACCGTCCGCCGCTTATCGCGTCGAGCACCGCCGCGTCCTCGGCGACCCGCACGACATTCTCCAGCGGGAGCGGCACCACCGACGTCCCAAGCCGGATCCGCGACGTCCGAGCGGCGACAGCCCCCAGGAAGATGAACGGCGACGGCAACCCCCCAGGGAAACTGAACCCGGCCCCAGGACGGCGGAAGTGATACGACCGCACCCAGGCGCTGTCGAACCCGAGCTCCTCCGCGCGCACGAACACCGACAGCATCTCCCGGTAGACCGTCGCCTGATCGCCGTGCTCGCGCAGGTCCGAATGGATGGCTACCCTCATCGGTCGTCCCGCAGGTGGCCGCGCAGGGTGCTCGCGGTGTACTCGGTGCGATGCAGGCCCCGCTTCTGCAGTAGCGGCACCACATGCTCGGTGAACAGCTCAAGCGCCGAGGGCAGGATCGTCGGCTGCAAGGTGAACCCGTCGCTCGCCCCCGAGGTCACCCAGGACTCGATGAGGTCGGCGAACTGTTCCGGTGTCCCGGTGAACTCCAGCCCGCCCGGCAGGCCGGTCAGCTCCTCAGCGACCTGGCGGAATGTCTTGCCCTGTCCGCGCTTGACGATCTCGTCGGTCCGGCTGGTGCGGTTCGCCGACGCGATCGCCTGCTCCGAGAGCGGCTGGTCGGGGTCGATCAGCGAGGCGTCGATCCCCGCGTTGTGCGCCAGGTTGCGCCAGCGGAACTCGGGATCCACCGCGTCCTCGAGCGCGGCCCGCAGCGAACGCGCCTCGGTCTCGGTCGACCCGATCACGAACGCGACGCCGGGCAGCACCAGCACGTCATCGGGATCCCGCCCGTGCCTAACGGCGGCGGCGCGGACCGTCTCCCGGAACGCGCGGCCGTCCGCGATGGAAGGCTGCGCGGTGAAGACCAGGTCGGCGCGTTTGCCCGCCAGGTCAACACCCGGACCCGATGATCCCGCCTGAGCGAACACCGGCCGGCCCTGTGGAGAGCGCGGCAGCGTGAGCGCGCCGCTCACGTCGAAGAACCGCCCGTGGAAGTCCACCGGCCGGATCAGGTCGGTGTCCGCCCACAGCCCGCTGGCCTGGTCGGCGACGACCGCGGCGGCGTCCCAGCTGTCCCATAGCTTCAGCACGACCGAGACGAACTCATCGGCTCGCTCGTAGCGCTCGTCGTGCGGCGGGTGCGCGGTCAGCCCGAAGTTGCCCGCCGCTCCCGCGTACCTGGTGGTGACGATGTTCCAGCCGGCCCGTCCGCCCGACAGGTGGTCGATGGTGGCGAGCCGCCGCGCCAGGTCATACGGCGCGCTGTAGGTCGTGGACGCGGTCGCGACCAGCCCGATCCGCGTCGTCGAGCGGGACAGCGCGGCGATCAGCTCCAGCGGGTCGAACCCGACCTGCGGGAAGTACCTGGCACGGAAAATGGCCAAGCCGGGGGAGTCGGCGAAGAACACGGAGTCGAGCAGGCCCCGCTCGGCCGCCTGCGTCGCGCGCTCGAGCACGCCGATCCGGTCGGTCAGCTCCGCCGGATCGACGAGCCGCCAGGCTGACTCGTGATAGCCGACACCGGTCAGGAAGGCAATGAAGTGGGCATGGGGAGGTGGGTGGGGGGCGCGGGTCGTCATCAGGCCGCCTTCACCGGCGCGGCGGCGTCCCGTAGCGAGACGGCTTGCTTGATCAATCTCAGTGTCTCCCGTCGCAATTCCGCGTCCCGAGGATTCGTCACATGGGTACCGAGCGTCACGATCCCGATTCCGAGCGCGTGGTAGCCGAGCACCGCGTCCGCGATCGTCGACGGCGATCCGACCAGCGCGGGCGTCGCCCGGGACAGCGCGGTCAGCCCCAGGTAGAGCACGTCGTCCGCCCATTGCCCGGCGGTCACGTCCCGCTCGGCGAACCGATCCTCCCGTATCGACCGCAGCCCGGCGCCCCCGCCGGCCCGGAACTCTAGCAGCCGCCGTATCGCGTCCTCGATCTCACGCACGTGCCGCCGCGCCGCATCGTCTGTCTCACCGAGGATCATGTTCAAATTTATCCAGAACGCCGGTCTCGCATCTCCCGCGACCCCCTTGACCTGCGCGACCTTCTCCGCCGCCTCGGCGACCGTCACGCCGTGAAAGGCCAGCACGTCCGCGTGCCGGAGGCCCACGTCGATCGCGATGTCCGACTCGGCCGGGAAGGAGATCACCGGCCGGGTGACCGGCTTCACCCCGGAGAACGCGCCGCGCACCCGGTAGAACTCGCCCTCGAAGTCGAACGGTTCGTCAGAGGTCAGCACGCGGGTGAAGATCTCCAGGTACTCGGCCCCGCGCCGGTACCGTGCTTCCCGCTCGATGAAGTCACCGTCCCGCTCCAGATCCCGGTGCCCGAGGATCAGGTGGACTCCGGATCGCCCGCCGGATAGCCGGTCCATGGTGGCGACGGCTCGGGCCGCCGCCGTCGGAGCCTGGGTACCGGGCCGGTGCGCGATCACGACCTTGAGCCGTTCGGTGCGCGCCAGTGCCCAGGTTGCCGTCACCGTGACGTCCGGCCAGGTGGCGGAGTTTGGCAGGATCGAGGCGTCGTAGCCGGCCGCCTCGTATTCTCTGGCCTCGGCGGCGATGTAGTCAGGATCGGCGGTGACCGGTTCCGGCACCGGTGTGAAGTAAGCGGCCTCCCGCGCTATCCCCGCCGTCGAGTAGCTGTTGCTGTAGGACTGGGGATTGATCCACGAGCGCAGTTCGATCGGCATTACCTCTCCTGAGTGATAGCGCGGAATCCACGAGTGACTTCGTGTAGGGATGCTCGGGCTTGGTGAAGATCTCGTCGGCCGGTTTCAGCTCGACGAGCTCACCGTCGTACAGCACCCCGATGCGATGCGAGATCTGCCGGACGACCGCGAGGTCGTGCGAGATGAACAGGTACGACACCCCGGTGCGTTCGCGCAGCGCCGTGAGCAGGCCAAGAACCCGGGCCTGGGTGGACACGTCGAGTGCGGAGGTCGGCTCGTCGCAGATCACCAGCGGCACGTGCCCGGCAAAGGCGCGGGCGATGGCGACCCGCTGTTTCTGTCCACCGGATAGCTGGCTGGGCAGCTTGTCAAGCAAGTCATCCGTCAGATCGGCGCTCGCGGCGAGTTCTTCGACGGTCTGGGTGCCGTCGAGCAACTCCAGCGACCGGGCGAGTACCTGCCGGACGGTGCGCCGCGGGTTCAGCGAGGCGTCCGGGTTCTGGAAGACGAACTGCGTCAGTGGCAGCGGCTTGCGCCCCCGCTTGCGATCTTCCACATTAAAGCTGATCTCGCCCGAGTAGCCGGTCAGCCCGGCGACGGCCAGGCCCAGGGTGGTCTTGCCGCTGCCGGATTCGCCGACCAGCCCGAGCACCTCGCCGCGGCCGATGGTGAGGGAGATGTCTCGCAGCGCGGCCTTGCGGTCGTAGTTTTTGGTCAGGTGCTCGATGGTGACCAGCGGAGTTTCGTCGCTGGAGACCGCGCCGCTCGGCTCGTCGATCCTGGGCAGGGCGGCGACCAGCGCCTGGGTGTACGGGTGCCGCGGCGCGAGCAGCACGTCGGCGGCGGCGCCCTCCTCGACCAGGCTCCGTTCACCTTCGAGGGCGTCGCGCAGCACGCCGATGCGCTGGCAGTGCGCCGCCACCAGCGGCAGGTTGTGGCTGATCAGGATGCTCGCGAAACCCAGCTCGTCGCGCAAGGTGTCGATCAGCGCCATGATCTCCGCCTCGACCCTGGCGTCCAGCCCGGTCGTCGGCTCGTCGAGTATCAGCAGCCGGGGTTCGCAGGCCAGCGCCATCGCGATCACGACCCGCTGCTGCTGCCCGCCGGACAGCTCGTACGGAAACCGCGAGGCGAACGCGGGATCCAGCCGGACCCGCTGCAGCGCGGTCGCGGTGCGTTCGCGGGCCAGCGATTTGCTGTCGCCGCGTAGCCGGTACACCTCGGCGATCTGCTCGCCCGCCCGCATGGTCGGGTTCAGCGCCAGTCCTGGTTCCTGGTAGACGACCGCCAGCGCGCTGGCCCGGAACTCCCGCAGCTCTCTCGGGTCGAGATCGCGCACAGCGACCCCGGCGACGGTCAGCTCGGTGGCCGACAGCGACGCGTTATGCGGCAAGTAGCGGGTGAGCGCCAGCGCCGTGGTGGATTTACCCGAGCCTGACTCGCCGACCAGCCCATAGGACTCACCGGGACCGACGATGAAGCTCAGGTCGCGCACGGCAGCTCGTCCGCCGTAAGAAACAGTGAGGTTGTCCACGGTGACGACGGTCACGACGACCAGACCTCCTTGAGGTTGTCGGCGATCAGCTGGACCGCGACCACCAGCGACGCCACGGCGAGCGCGGGGAAGAGCACGGTCCACCAGGCGGTCTCGACGTAGGCCAGGTTGGAGTTGATCGTGAGTCCCCAGTCCGGAGACGGAGGCTGCTGGCCGAGGCCGAGGAAGGACAGCGCCGCGGTCATCAAGATGGCCGACGCCAGGCTGAGCGTGAACTGGATGACGATCACCGGCAGCACGTTGGGTACCAGTTCCCTGGCCATGATGCGGACCGAGGACTCGCCCTGGGTCTTGGCGGTCGTCACGTAGCTCTTGCCCATCTCCGCCAGGATCGCCGCGCGGATGATCCGCGCGATGCTCGGGGCGAAGACCACGCCGATGATCACGATCAGCGCCGGCGGGCTGGCGCCGAACGCGCTGACCAGCACGATCAGGAAGATCAACGGCGGCAGCACGACCATCACGTCGAACACCCGCATCAGCGCGGTGTCCACCCAGCCCCGGTAGTACCCCGCGATGACCCCGAGCGCGCTGCCGAGAACCGTTGCCAGGATCGACCCGAGCGGGCCGACGAGCAGCGCGGTATCCGATCCCGCCAGGGTCCTGGCGAACATGCTCCGGCCAAGATAATCGGTGCCGAACAGGTTGGACAGGCTGGGCGCGGCCAGTATCTTCCCGGTGTTCGTGTACGGGTTCAGCCCGAACAGCTTCCAGGTGGTCGCGGCCAGCACCCAGCCCACCACGATGAGCGCGCTGACCGTGAACGTCGGGCGGCGCAGCAGCGCGCGACCCCGGCGCCGAGCCGCCGGGTTAACGCTTACTGCCGTCGGGGCGGTCGCGACACTCATCGGGCCTCTTTCCCGGAGAACCGGATGCGCGGATCCATCACGGTCAGCGACACGTCGGCCAGCAGCAACGCGAGCAGCGAGATCACCCCGGTGACCATCACCGCGTCGGTGAGCAGTATCGAGTCCTTGCGTTCGGCCGCGGTCACCAGCAGGGCGCCGAGACCGGGATAGTTGAACAGCGTCTCCACCACGGCGCTCCCGCCCAGCAGCCCGCCCAGGTACAGCCCGAGCAGCGGCAGCGTGGGCACCATCGCGTTGCGCAGCACGTGCCGCCGTACGATCTGCTCCGGCGGAAGCCCCTTCAGGACCGCGGTGCGATGATAATTCGACGTTATGGACCCTGCTATTCCTGTTCTGATCATCCTGGTGAGGACGGCGAGGTAGGAAACGGCGAGCACCACCGCGGGCAGCGTCGTGGCGTGCAACCGCTGCCCGAGGTCACCGGTGGCGTCGGCGGCTGACTGGACAGGGAACCACTTGACGCCTACGGCGAAGATCAGCAGCAGGATGACGCCGCCCACGAATTCCGGCACCGAGGACAGCGACATCAGGCTGATCGTGATGGCCCGGTCCGTGCGCCGCCCTTCCCGGTAAGCCTGGATCGCGCCCAGCACGATGGAGATGGGAACCATCAGCACGAACGCGTACAGGCCGAGGAACAGCGTGTTCACCAGCCGGCCCGCGATGAGACCGCGGGTCGGCACCAGGTAGACGAAGCTCGTTCCCCAGTTCCCGGTGAGGAACCCGGTCAGCCAGTGCCAGTAGCGCTCGACCATCGGCCCGGACAGCCCGTTGCTGGCGTCCCAGGCCTTCACCTGCGCCTGCGTCGCGTACTGGCCGAGCGCGTTCCGCCCGGGGTCGCCGGGCACCAGCAGGATCAGCCAGAACGTCAGTACCGAGACGACTAGCAAGATGAGCGGGATCTGGATGAGGCGTTTCCCGAGCAGCCTCAGGAGCCGGGCGGTCCGTTCGCTAACTTGAGACGGAGACGCCACGGAAGTCGAAGCCACCGGAGAACTCCTGTCCGTTGGGGAAGCTGCCCTTCACCGAGCTGCTGAGGTACACGTCGTCGACTTCGAAGGCGGCCACGATCACCGGGACCTCGGTCCACTCGATCTCGGCGATCTGGGTGGCGAGGGACTGCCTGGTGGCTGTGTCGGTTGTTGCCTCGTACTTCGCCGTCAGGCTGTCCAGCTGTGAGTTGGAGAAGTGCGAGGCGTTCCACGAGCTGCCGGTGGCGTAGATCAGCGATTCAAGCTGAGCCGGGAGCCGGTCCGCCCAGTCGGTGATCGTCACCGCCGCGTTCAGCCACGGCGTGGTGGAGTTACTGCCGCCGTAGTACTGCGCCTCGGTCATCACGTCGAGCTTGACGGTGAAGTCGCCGGTCGCCTGCAGCTGCTGCTGGATGAGCTGCGCGAGGGTCTCCTCACCCTGGTAGGTGGTGATGGTGAAGCTGATCTTCTGGCCACCGAGCAGCTGCTTGACCGTGGCGTCGTTCTGCTCCCGGGAGGTGATGCCCGTTGGCTGGATGCTGTAGTCGGGGAACGTCGCGTAGTCGTTGGCGGTGACCGCGCCACCGTCGTACGCGGTGCTCACGATCGCCTTGCGGTTCAGCGCCCAGGCGATCGCCTGGCGGACCTTCACGTTGTTGAACGGGGCCTTGGCGACGTCGAAGACGATGCCGTCGAACTTCGAGTAGCCCAGGTTGACCTTGCGGTAGGAGGTACCGAGCGTCTGCCCGACGCTTGGGTCATCGGTGGAGGAGATCTCGTCGATCTCGCCGCTCTGGAAGGCGAGCAGCTCATCCTGGGCGTCGGAGTAGAACTTCGCGTTGATGCCGCTGAGGTCAACGGCGGAGGCGTCCCAGTAATACGGGTTCTTCTTGTAGGTGACGCCCTCACCCGGGGTGTACTTCTCCAGGATGAACTGACCCGCGCCTACCGGGTCGTTGATCCAGTTCGTGAAGTTGGTGCCCGTGGGCAGGACATCGGTGTTCGCGCCGGTCAGCAGGTACGGGAAGTCGGAGTACGGGGTGTCGAGGGTGAACACCACGGCGTCGGTCCCGCTGGCCTTCACCGACTTGACGATCCCGTCGAAGCTGCTCGCGGCCGGTGACTGGCTGCTGGGAGACAGGATCTGGTCAAAGGTCCACACCACGTCGGCGGCCGTGACGGGCTTGCCGTTGCTGAACTTCGCGCCCGGCCGCAGCGTGATGGTCCAGGAGAGCTTGTTGGCCGCCGGAGTCCAGGCCGTCGCCAACTGCGGTTCCAGCTGGCCGGAGGTGCTCTGGATGATCAGGCCCGCCGAGGCGAGTCCCACCAGCCACATCGTGTTGTAGTCGGTGGTGGTCAGCGGGTCGATGTTGCCAGTGGGCGTGATGAGTCCGAGATTGTAGGTACCGCCACCGCTGCCAGTGTCGTTAGTGGCGGGCTGGCCCGTCGACGACGCGCACGCGGAGAGTGCCAGCGCGACGGCCGCGGCCGCCGCGGCGGTGGCGGTGACTTTCTTGATGGACGGAAGCTTCGGCACGTTAGCTGCACTCCAGACGCGAAGCGGACATATGGCCAAAATCTACTATGTCCATCAGAATAGTGGATAATGCCTTATGGGTCCAGCTTTCCCGCAGCTCCCGCCGTCGTGGGCCGTCTCCTGCCTCACGTGCTGCGGCCCTCGCGCGTCCGCCCCGTCCCCGGTCCTGCCCCCGGTCCGCGCGCGCTGCGGGCCCTCGCGCGATTCCCAGCCCGTGGATGGCCCATCGCTGGCGCTATCACGCCAGCGATGGGCCATCGACGGGCTTGTAGAAGGTCTAGCCGAGTCACACTGGCCACTCGGGACTCACCCGTGCGTCAGTTACACCGTCAGCCGGTGAGGTCGAAGGCGGCGATGACCCTGGTGGGCCGGATGCGGACCACCACCTCGCCGGGCACCGCATTGCGCTTGCCGAATTCGGTGCCGCGCTCGGCTCCCATGTAGCGAGTGCCGATGGCGATCGCGGTGCGCAGCAGCTCCGCGGGGTCCTCGGACAACTCCGCTTCGCCTTGCACCTGCACAAACGCGTACGGCGGATCTTCCAGGTCCACGCACAATGCCACTCGTGGGTCGCGCGCCAGTGCCCGGCCCTTCGCGCTGTCCTTGCCGGTGTTGAACACGAGCGTGTCGTCCTCGACCACGAACCAAATCGGGGTCACCAGCGGGCGACCGTCCGCGCCGGTATAGGCGACCTTGCCGGTCCGAGTGTCCTTCTCCAGGAAGGCCTGAACTTCCGGATCTGTAATCGATGCCATGCGGCAAGTCTAAGAAGGTGTCACCGGCTCGGACCTCGAGGGCGACCAGGAACCGGGACACCATGTTGTATGTCGCGATTGTCCCGGTGAGTTCCAGCACCTCTTGCTCGCTCAGATGACCGCGAACCGCCTCAAATACGGCGTCTGGTACCCGAACGTCGCTGGTCATCGCTTCCGCGTACCGCAGGGCCGCGCCTAGCACCCCGGAGGCCGCCGCGCCGATGCGGATCGCGGCGATGTCGGCGTCGGTCAGTCCGGCTGTCCGGGCGACCGGCTCGTGCGCCGCCCACTCGTAGTCCGCGCCGTTCAGCGCGGCGACGCGGAGGATCACCGCCTCGCGCAGATCCGCTGGCAGGCAGGAGCGCTCGCGGACCGCTCGCAGCAGGCTGTTCCAGCCGTCGGCGAACTCCGGGCTGTGCAGCAGCATTCCATCCAGCGCGGCGAGTCTTCCGCCGCGCCGCGCCCGGATCCGCTCGGTGACCTCATGGTCAGGTGCGGTGTATCGGAGTCGTGGCATGGGACCTCGCGAAAAACGTCCGTAGAATCTGCTGCTGTAGCGACAGATTCTACGGACGTTTCGCCGGGAGTGGCGGTTACGAGGCGGGCGCGGCCAACGGGTCGACGCCCTCGAGGTCGCTGCGCCTGATCCGGATCGCGACCACCGTGATGACCAGTGCCAGCAGCATGATGCCCGCTGCGACGAGGAAACCGCGGCCGAAACCGTACCCGAGCGCGTGGTCGGTCATCGCGCGCTGCAGCGCGGCCTGCTTGGCGGGGGACAGGTGCGCGGCGGCGCCAGCCTTGGCGGCGGCGCTGGTCGCCTGCGAGCGGAGCGAGTTGGCCACCGCCGACCAGGCGACGGTGCCAAGGATCGCCAGGCCGATCGACCCACCGACCTGCTGACCGACGTTCAGCATCGACGACGCGACCCCGGCGTCGTCGTCCCCGACCTTCGCTAGCCCGACCAGGGAGAGCGGGACAAAGAGCATTCCGACCCCGAGCGCGGTGACGAGCATCGGCCCGAGCAACCCGCTCGTGTAGCTGGAGTGCTCGCTGAGCCGGGAAAGCCAGAACATCCCGCCGGTAGCGAACACCGAGCCGGCCAGCAGCAGCGGCCTGGCCCCGATCCGCGGCACGAGCTGGGCGGCCACGCCGGACGCGACCATGATCATCGCGACCATCGGCAGGTAGGCGACGCCGGACTTGATCGGGCTGTAGCCCCACACGTCCTGGACGAAGATGGTCAGGAAGTAGAAGATGGCGAACAGCGCCGTCCCGACGCACAGCATGATCAGGTACGACCCGGTGCGGTCCCGGTTGCGCAGCACCCGCACCGGGATGAGGGCGTGCGGGCTGCGGGATTCGATGACCCCGAAGGAAACCAGCAGCACCACGGCGGCGACCAGGGACGCGATCACATTGGTGTTACCCCAGTGCGAGACACCGTTGGAGGTGGTCGCGGCTTCGGTCAGGCCGTACACCAGGGCAGCGAGCCCCGCCGTTCCGGTGATCGCGCCTGGCAGGTCGAACCGGCCGTGACGACGCTCGGATTCACCAAGTACCCGGGGCGCGAGGAGCGCGACAAGGAGCCCGATCGGTACGTTGACGAACAGCACCCACCGCCAGTTGGCATACGTGGTGAGCAGCCCGCCGAGGACCAGTCCGACCGCCCCGCCGGCCACCGACATCGAGGCGTACACGGCCATCGCCCGGTTGCGCGGTGGCCCCTCGGGGAACGTGACGGCAATCAGGGACAGTGCCGTGGGCGCGGCGAACGCACCGCCGATCCCCTGGATGGCTCGTGCCGCTAGCAGCCATGCCTGGTCAGTGGCGAACCCGCCCGCGAGCGAGCCGAGCGAGAACAGCAGGATCCCCGCGATGAAGATCCGGCGGCGCCCCAGCAGGTCGCCGGATCGTCCACCAAGCAGCAGCAGCCCGCCGAACGTGAGCGAGTACGCGTTCACGATCCACTCTAGGTTCGTGCCCGAGAAGTGCAGCGCGGTCTGGATGTGTGGCAGCGCGATGTTCACGATGGATGCGTCTAGCACCACCATGAGCTGCGCCGTCGCGATGACCGCGAGCGCCAGTCCCAGTCGCCGCGGTGCGGCTTGCCCGCGTGGACTGGCGTCTACCTCCCTGGCCAAGGCGGTGCCGGCCGCCTCCACCGAGTTCGGATTAGACATGAAATTTCCCCTCTTTTGGGCGTACTTCACTACCGCCGTGGCCCGCTG
>JBEKHI010000109.1:0-35911 GCA_050012355.1 Streptosporangiaceae bacterium
GAAGATGCTGATGACCATGACCATCGAGAAGAAGTGCGGCACGGTCACCACCGACTGGATGAGCGAGCGCAGCCGCCGGGACAGGATGCCGTCCAGCATGATCGCCAGCGCGATCGGCACCGGGAACGCCAGCACGAGCTGGATCGAGAACAGCATGAGGGTGTTGGTCAGCGCGTGCCAGAATCCTGGGTCGGTGAACAGTTGCTGGAAGTTCGCGAACCCGACCCACGGGCTGTGCAGGATCCCGTCGTAGAGGTCGTAGTCCTGGAACGCCATGATCAGCCCGAGCATCGGCGTGTACCCGAACACCAGCAGCAGCACTCCGGCGGGCACCGTCATAAGCAGCAGCGCCCGGTCCCGCCGCAGCCGCGCCCAGCCCCCGGAAAGTCTTGACTTCCTGGGGTTATCAGCCCTGGAAGTCAAAACCTTCCCATCGGGAACTAGCTCACGAGTCGCCATACTTGGCCCGTACGGTTTCCATGAACGCCTTGAGCTTGGTGCCGCCGCTGCTCAGCCACTGGTTCACGGTGCTCTTGTAGTCGGCGATCGACGAGCGGCCGCGTACCACGTCGTACATGATGTAGTTGATCCCGCCGGAGCCGATGAACGGCGCGAACTGGTTGGCCGTGGTCAGGTCGTTCGGGACCGTGATGTTCATGCCATAGAACAGCGGCTTGAACTGGTACTTGGCGTTGGTCTGCTCGAACTGCGCCGACACCTTGGTGAGATTCGGGTAGCCGGGGTTGGAGATCGCGTTGTTCGGGCTCGCGAGCAGGATCGGCACCACCGCGTCGACGTCCTTGTTGCCGGTCGCGGTCAGCACCGGGCCGTCGCTGGTCATCGTGTAGTCGGTGTTCGCGGCCCCGTAGTTGACCAGGGTGAACTCATACGACCCGAACGGGGCGGCCAGGTAGTTCGCGATCCGCAGCAGTTCCTTGATCTGGGCCGGCTTGAGGTTCTTGTTGAGGTAGCTGACGTACTCGGTCGGCGGGGAGAGCGCGACCTGCGGGGTGCCGGTGCCGTCGGCGGTGAAGAAGTTGAAGGCGTTCCGTACGTAGCCGGGGTTGGCGGCGGTACCCGACGTGATGTCGGCCGCGTCCCAGGCGCCGCCGCCGTCGGCGGTGATGACGTTCTCGCCGGACCAGAAACGCTGCTTAGCGGTCCCGGTGTTGCCCGCCACCGCGTCCGGGTTAACCATCCCCGCCGTGAACAGGGATGCCTGCCAGTTCATCGCCTCGATGATTTCCTCGGTCTCGAAGGTGGTGATCAGGTTTCCCTTGGAGTCCGTGGTCCAGATGTACTGCGGCGGCGTGAAGTTGGTGCCGTACGGGAAGCACATGAACTGCCAGATGTCGTCGAACGCCCAGCGTTTGGCCTTGGGGTCGTTGATCTCCTTGCCGAGGTCGTACAGGTCGGACAGCGAGTTCACCGACGGGGTGCCGAGGCCGAGCTTGTCCAGGATGTCCTGGCGGTAGAACAGGAACACTCCGGTCGCGAAGCCCGACACCACGGTGGGAATGCCGGCGATCTTGTTGTTCCAGATGGCCTGCTGCCAGCCGTTGCTGAAGATGGCCGCCAGGTTGGGGTACTCCTTGATCTTGTCACCGGCCAGGTACGGGGTGAGGTCGGCGAGCTTGGTCTGCACCGCCTGACCGAATCCGGGCGGCTGGGCGAAGGTCGGCACCTCGATCCAGTCGGGCAACTGATTGCCGGCGAACAACGTGGGCAAGGTGGTGGTGATCGTGGTGCCGCTGGTTGGCTGCCACTGCATGTTCGCGCCGAGCGCGGTGTTCAGCGCGTCGTAGTAGGTGTTTCCGGCGGTGCGGGGGAACGCGCCCCAGTCCGGCGCGATCGCGGTGTAGGTGCTGCCGCTGCCCGGGGTCTCGCTGACGGTGTGCACCAGCGTCGTCGGGTAGCTCAGGTATCCGGGCTCTGAACCGTCGACGCTCGCGAAGTCGGGCTTTACCCCGCCCGCGAGCGGAGTGTACGTCGGCAGGATCTTGGCCAGCGCGTTCGTCGACGTCGCGCCGGTCTGTACCGCGGGGCCGGTCCCGCACGCCGCGAGCAGCGGCGCGGCGGCCGCCGCGCCGGCGGTGCCGGCCGCGACCGAGAGGAATCCGCGTCTGGACAGTCGTGGAAGATGAGCGCTGTTCATCTGGTCGTACCACCCTTCATTGGGCCCCAGCCGGGCCGTTCCGGCCCAACTGTCGAAGCGCTTCAACTATTTCCCGGAGAGTAGACCCATGTTCGCCGCGTGACAATACCCCGATTTGCCCCCGGTCCCGCCCCCGCCCCACCTCCGGTCCCACCCCGCGCGCCGACCTGCTGCTCGCCCGGCTGACCCCCGCGGAACGCGTCGCCATGCTCCACCAGCGATCGCCCGCCATCCCGCGGCTCGGCCTCGCCGAGTGGCACACCGGCCAGGAGGCACTGCACGGCGCCGCCTGGCGCGGCCCGGCGACGGTGTTCCCGCAGGCTATTGGCCTCGGTGCGACCTGGGATCCGCGATTGGTCGAAGCGGTCGGCGAGGCCGCCGCCCGCGAGGTTCTCGCCAAGCATGACGAGAACCCGGTAGTCAGCCGGAACGTCTGGGCACCGGTGGTCAACCTGCTCCGCGATCCCCGCTGGGGGCGTAACGAGGAGGGTTACTCGGAAGACCCCCTGCTCACGGCCACGCTGGCGATCGCTTACTGCCGCGGGCTCACCGGGAGCGACGCTGACGGCTACCTGCGCACCGCGCCCACGCTCAAGCATTTCCTCGCGCACAACAACGAGGTGAACCGGGACACGACGTCCTCATCCGTCCGGCCCCGGGTGCTCAACGAGTACGACATCCGCCCGTTCCGGCTGCCGATCGAGGCGGGCATGGCCACCGGGATCATGCCCGCCTACAACCTGGTCAACGGCCGGCCGAACCACGTCAGCCCGCTGCTCAACGAGGCGCGCACCTGGACCAGCGACGACCTGCTGATCAGCAGCGACGCTTGGGCGCCGTCGAACCTGGTGGACACCGAGCATTACTTCAGCGATCACGCGACCAGTCACGCCGCCGCGCTCCGCGCCGGACTCGACAGCTTCACCGACAAGGACGGCGACAGTTCATTCACGGTCGCGGCGGTCACCGAGGCGCTCGACCGAGGACTGATCACCATGGCCGAGGTGGACCGCGCCGTCCGCCGCAAGCTGCTCATCCGGCTCAGGCTCGGCGAATTCGACCCCGGCGGCGGCCCGTTCGCCGATGACGCGGTACTGCTCACCGACGCTCACCGCCGCACCGCACGTGCGGCCGCGACCCGCTCACCAGTTCTTTTGCATAACGACGCAGGCTTGCTCCCGCTGCCACCAGGCGTCTCGATCGCGGTCATCGGCCCGCTAGCAAACGATCTCTTCCAGGACTGGTACAGCGGGACGCTGCCGTACAAGGTGACGATCGCGGACGGGCTGGCGGCGGTCGCGGACGTGACGGTCACCGAGGGCCTGGACCGCGTCCGGGTCGGTGACCTGGGTGGCTTTGATGTCGCAGACTGGGGCGGCAACGTCGTCACGCTGCGCTCCGTTGATACCGGGCTCTACCTGAGCAGCGACCTGACGGTCAGCTCACCGGGCCCGCACGGCTGGGAGGTACAAGAAACTTTCATCCGCGATGGCGGCGTTTTCCGATCGACGGGGACCGGCGCCGAGGTCACGGCGGAGCAGGAAATGCTATCCGACGGGGTCGCCGAGGCGGCGCGGGCCGCTGGCCAGGCCGATGTCGCCGTCGTGGTCGCCGGCAACCACCCGATGATCAACGGCCGCGAGACTCAGGACCGCGTCACGCTCGAGTTCCCGCCCCGTCAGCGGGACCTGATTCGCGCGGTCACCGAGGCCAACCCGCGCACGGTCCTCGTCATCATGAGCAGCTACCCGTACATCGTCCCCGCCGAGGCGCGCACCGTGTTGTGGACCAGCCACGGCGGTCAGGAGACCGGCCACGCCATCGCGGATCTGCTCACCGGGGCAGCAGCCCCGGCCGGCCGGCTCCCGCAGACCTGGTACGCGTCCGACGACGACCTGCCGGACATTCTCGAGTACGACATCATCAAGGCGGCCCGCACCTACCAGTATTTCGCCGGCCAACCCCAGTTCCCGTTCGGCCACGGCCTGACATACACGACATTTGATTACTCGAACCTCCGCGTAACGCAGCACGATTCGGTCATCACCGCCCGCATCGACGTAACCAACACCGGCCCCCGCGACGGGCAAGAGGTAGTCCAGCTCTACGCCCACCGCGCCCCCGCCGCCGCTCCCGTTGACCGGATAAGGACCTGGCCGCGCAGGCTGGCCGGTTTCGCCCGGCTCACCCTCGCCCCCGGCGAGACCGGCACCGCCGAGATCACCTTCCCGCGCACCGAACTAGCCATCTGGGACGTCGACACGAACCAGTTGACGGTCTTCGGCGGCGACTACAACCTGCAAGCAGGAGCATCCAGCGCCGACATCCGCCTAACCGAGACCCTGACCATCGACGCCCCAGCCCCAGCCCCCCGCCGTTTGCTGGCCCGCGACATCCGAGCCGCCGACTTCGACGACCAGGAAAACAGCATCCTGGTACCCGAAACCCAAGCCTCCGGCGACGCGGTCACCCCCGCGGGCAAAGCGGTCGATGTGACATCGACCGCCATAGAGGGCGGTCGATGTCACATCGACATCCCTTTGACAGGACGCCTGCTCTTCCGGAGCGTAGAGCTTGGCACCGCGGAGCGAGTGACCCTCCGGGTGGCGGGCGGACCCGGAGGGATCGAGCTCCGGCACGGGAACATCCCGCTCGGCGAGGTGCAGGTTCCCGGCCTCAGCCCCAGCCCCACCAGTGAACCCAGCCATCACACTGGCCCCGACATCACCGGGGCCGCCCCCGCTACCGACCCCAGCGATGGGCCATCGATGGCTGAATCGGGCCAGCGATGGGCCATCGACGGGGGGAGGACGGGCTGGGGGGAGGTCAGTTTTCCGGTGACGGCCGTCTCGGGTAAGCCCCGTGACCTGACGGTCATCCTTACCGGGGGCGTGCGGCTGGCGTGGTTCCGGTTCGAGGCTGGATGATCGGGTTTGGCGGGGACTACAACCCGGAGCAGTGGGACCCGGCCACCTGGGCTGAGGACGATGTGCTCATGCGCCGCGCCCGGGTCAACACCGCGACGGTTGGCGTGTTCTCCTGGGCACTGCTCGAACCGGCTGAGGGCAGCTACGACTTCGGGTGGCTGGACGACACCCTGGCCCGGCTGCACGGCAACGGGGTATCGGTCACGCTCGCCACCCCGACCGCCTCGCCGCCGCCGTGGTTCACTCTCGCCCATCCGGACGCGATGCCGGTCACCGCCGACGGCACCCGGCTGACGCACGGCAGCCGGGACACCTACTGCGCGGCCGCGCCCGCCTACCGGGAGGCGGCGCTGCGGATCACCACCGAGCTCGCCCGTCGTTACGCGGATCACCCGGCCGTGACTCGCTGGCATATCCATAACGAGTACGGCACCACCTGCTGGTGCGACCACTCAGCCGAGGGGTTCCGCCGCTGGCTGCGGGCTCGTTACGGGAGCCTTGAGGCGATCAATGCGGCGTGGAGCACGGCGTTCTGGAGCCAGCATTATTCGGCGTGGGAGCAGATCCTGCCGCCGCGGGCCACCCAGTACCTGCCGAACCCGGGGCAGTCGCTGGATTTCAAGCGGTTCTGGTCCGACGAGCTGCTGGCGGCTTACACCGACCAGCGAGACGAGGTCCGCCGGCACGCGCCAAGTACGGAGATCACCACCAACTTCATCTTGCCGTCCTGGCAGCCGACCGACCTGTGGCGCTGGTCTCGCGAAGTGGACATGGTCGCGATCGACCACTACCTGGACACCACCGACGAGATCGAAGGGCACGCGGACATCGCGTTCGCGGCGGACCGCGCGCGGTCCCTCAACGGCGGGCACCCGTGGGTGCTGATGGAGCAGGCCGCGAGCCTTGTCAACACTGGCGGACTGATGGAGCATCGCGCGGCCGGGCGCCTCGTTCTCGACAGCCTCGGCTACGTGGCCCGCGGGGCCGACGACGTGCTGTTCTTCCAGTGGCGGGCGTCTCGCGGCGGATCCGAGCTGTACCACGCCGCGCTGGTGCCGCACGCGGGACAGGACTCGCGGATCTTCCGCGAGGCGGTCGAGCTGGGGGAGACACTTGAGCGGATAGCGGAGGTGGCTGGCACGGTGGTCAGTGCCGACGTCGCGATCCTTTACGACGCGGATTCCGGGTGGGCGCTGGAGACCAGGTCGTTGCCCTCGGATCAGCTGAGCTACCTCGACCAGGTGCGCGCGGTCCACCGGATGCTGTGGCGGGCCGGGATCACCACCGATTTCGCGCCGGTCGGTGCTGACCTGTCGGGTTACCGGCTGGTGGTGGCGCCCGTCACGTACATCATGCCGGCGGCGGGGGCCGACGCCCTCCGCCGTTATGTCGAAAAGGGAGGACAGCTGGCAGTCACCTTCTTCAGCGGGATAGCCGACGAAGCGCACCGAATCCACCTCGGCGGATACCCGGGCCCGTTGCGCGACGTCCTCGGTGTCCGGGTCGAGGAGTTCCACCCGCTGCCGCCGGGGGCCACGATCGGGCTGGATGACGGGACCAGCGGCACCATCTGGAGCGAGCGGCTGCGCACCGAGGGCGCCGAGGTCCTCGCGTCCTACGTCAACGGCCTTGGGCCGGCGATTACCCGCAACCGCTACGGCGACGGTGTCGCCTGGTACCTATCTACCTGGCCGGAGTCGCTCGACGGCGTCCTGAGCGCCGCCGGGGTGCAGCCGGTCCTCCCTGGCCTGCCGCCCGGTGTTGACGTCGTACGGCGGGATCCCTACCTCTTCGTCTTCAACCATCGCGACGAGCCGGTAACCTTGCCCGCCGCGGGGACCGACCTGCTCACCGGGCAGGCCGTCGGTATCGTCCAGCCCTCGACGGCGGTCATACTTGCACCATGATCCAGACCGACGATGGCTGTCGGCTCTGGGTAGCTGACGAGAGGCACGGCACGCCGGTCGTCATGTGCCACGGCGGTCCCGGGCTGTGGGACATGACCGCCTCGCTGGTGCCGTTGCTGACCGGGCAGCTGCGGGTGATCCGCTGGGATCAGCGAGGATCTGGGCGTTCGGAGCGCCGGGGTCCCTATTCGGTCGCGCGCTCGGTCGCCGATCTCGACGCGGTCCGTGGCCAGCTCGGCTTGGACCGCATGGTGGTGTGCGGCCACTCCTGGGGCGCATCCCTGGGACTGCGATACGCCCTCGACCACCCGGACCGGGTCAGTGCGCTGATCTATGTCTCGGGGGTCGGCCTCGGCTGGTCGTGGTATGAGCCGTTCAAGGAGGCCTCCCCGCAGCGCCAGGGCGAGCACCGGCCGCGGATCCTCGAGTTGCGCGCACGCGAGCGGACCGAAGCGGAAAGCCGCGAGCTGGCGGTGCTCGAGTGGTCGGCCGAGTTCACCGACGGTGACGCCCTGGCCCGTGCCCGGGAGATGGCGACGCCGTGGTTCGGGATCAGCTACGAATGCAACGCCGTGATCAACGCCGAGCTCAAGCAGACATGGCACGAGGACGACCTGATCGCTGAATGCCGCGAGCTCACCGTTCCGGTGCTGATCATCGACGGCCCCAATGACTCGCGTCCCCGCTGGGCCGTCGACTCGCTCGAACAAGCATTGCCCGCGGTCCAGCGGGTCACCTTGCCCGGCCGCGGCCACATCCCGTGGCTGGAGGACGGAAACGAGTTCGCATCGGTCCTGCTCGACTATCTCGTACCGGGGCATAGGCCCGCGTAATGTGATGTATGCCATAAGGCGATGTGGGGTCCGGCAACCGGATTCTCCGCCTCGAGGGGAGACCGCCAAGGTTGTCGGTTGGCACGGACCGTTGTGAGGATTCCCAATGTGCAATCAGAATGAGTGGATCGTACGCGAGGCGTTCCTTGCCTACGATCGCGGTGATATCACGCGAATGCTGGAGTTCGTGGACTCGGATCTGGAGTGGACCTACCTCGATCTGGGTCTGGAGGATTCGGAGCCCCAGACGCGCCATGGCCGTCTGGAACTGGAGAAGGCGCTGCACCGGCAGGCCGAGCATGGACTGCGCGGTCACCTTGAGCAGGTCGTCGCCGCCGGAGAAAAGGTCATCCTGGTGATGCGGACGCCCGGCGTCGATCAGTACCGGGGCCGGGCGGACGATGACAGGACCTACGACGTCGTCACCGTCCGCGACGGGTTGATCGTAACGCTCCGCGCCTGCCGTGACCGTGGTGAGGCACGATCGCTCGCCGGGATCGCCTAGCCCGTACGGGAGACTTGCGTAGAGGCCCATGGATGTCCCATCGCTGGGCCGATGGACACATGCCAAATTAAGGTGTGTTTGCGGCGTGTTGCGGGTCCTGATCGTGGTTTACTTCGCGCCGTGAGGCCCCGGATGGGGTAGCGAACCGGGCATCCGTGCCATATCGCCCTGCTGCCGCGCCGGGCGTTCCTGGTGAGTGCTGCATTACCCGCACTCTTGTCTGGGTAGTGCAGCACTCACCAGGATCACCTCGAACAGAGGGGCGTCAGCGAGGACGGCATAACCGGGTGATACCGCACCAAATCGCTCGGCCGCGACGACACGCCGAAAACTCACGTTGTTCTGAAATGTTTCCATAGCGCCTGCGATGGGACATCCATGGGGTCCGGACCCGGGTCCGGACCTGGCCGCGGGCGGGCTTAGCCCCACTGGCCTGGGGTGTAGTCCCCGCCGACCTGCCGGGTGATGATGTTGAAGCGGTTGTACATGTTGATGAGGGCGATGAGGCAGACCAGTGCGGTGAGCTGGTCTTCGTCGTAGTGCTTGGCCGCGTTGTCCCACGCCTCGTCGGTGACGCCTGCCGGGTTGTCGGCGACGCGGGTGCCCTGCTCGGCGAGTTCCAGCGCGGCCCGTTCGGCCTCGGTGAAGACATTCGCCTCGCGCCAGGCCGCGACCAGGTTCATGCGCAGCGCGGTCTCGCCAGCCTTCGCGGCTTCCTTGGTGTGCATGTCGAGGCAGACGGCGCAGCCGTTGATCTGGCTGGCCCTGATCTTCACCAGCTCCTGGGTGGCGGCGGGCAGCGACGATCCGGTCACCGTCGCGCCCACCGCGTTGATCTGCTTTGCGAACTTCATTGCGAATTCGCTGCCGAGTATGTCCAGTCGAGGTTCCATACCCCTATTGACACGGCAGCCTGGGGAAACGTGACAGCGGTCAGCCGCGCAGTGCCTCTTCGATGCGGTCCATTCCCCACTCCAGCTCGTCGGGCGTGATGACCAGCGGGGGAGCGAGCCTGATCGCGGTGCCGTGGGTGTCCTTGGCCAGCACGCCATGGGCCAGCAGACGTTCGCAGGCCTCGCGTCCGGGCAGCGTCTGGAACGTGACCCCCGCCCACAGGCCGCGCCCGGTCACCGACCGCACCACGTCCTTTGGCAGCTCGCCGAGCCGCTCGTGCATCCGGATGCCGAGCAGCTTCGACCGGTCCTGGTACTCGCCGGTGGACAGCATCGCGATCACCTCGCGCGCCACCGCGCAGGCCAGCGGGTTTCCGCCGAACGTTGAGCCGTGCTGGCCAGGCTTGAGCACCCCGAGGACAGCCGCCGACGACACCATGGCGGACACCGGGACGATCCCGCCGCCGAGCGCCTTGCCGAGCAGGTAGGCATCCGGTATGACGCCCTCCGCCTGGCAAGCGAACGTGTACCCGGTCCGTCCGAGCCCGGACTGGATCTCGTCGGCGATCATCAGCGCGTCGTGGGCGTCGCACAGGTCGCGGATTCCGGCCAGGAAGCCCGGCGGCGGCACGAGCACGCCCGCCTCACCCTGAATGGGTTCCACCAGCACGGCTACGATCTGGTCCTCGTACTGCTCCATCACGGTCGCCAGCGCGGGCAGGTCCCCGTATGGCACCGACACGAACCCGGGCGTGTACGGCCCGAACCCGTCCCGGGCGTCCGGGTCGGAGGAGAAGGACACGATCGTCGTCGTCCGGCCGTGGAAGTTCCCGTCGAACACCACGATGACCGCCTCGTCCGGCTGGACGCCACGGATCTCGTAACCCCACTTGCGCGCTACCTTGATCGCGCTCTCGACGGCTTCGGCCCCCGTGTTCATCGGGAGCACCATCTCCATGCCCGCCAGCTCGGCCAGCTCCGCGCAGAACGGGCCGAACTGGTCGTGGTCGAACGCCCGGCTCACCAGCGTCACCCGGTCAAGCTGCTGCCGGGCGGCGTCGAGCAGCCGAGGGGCGCGGTGCCCGAAGTTCAGCGCCGAGTAGGCGGCCAGCATGTCCAGGTACCTGCGACCGTGTACGTCGGTCACCCAGACGCCCTCCGCGGACGCCGCGACGACCGGCAGTGGCGCGTAGTTGTGCGCGGAATGCTCCGCGGTCAGGCGCTCGTAGCCGATTACTTCCTGAGCTCCAGCGTGCAGCACTTGGGTCCTCCTCCCGCCTTGCGCAGCTCTGACATGTCAACCGGGACCGGGGTGTAACCATGCTTGGTGAGCTGGTCGGCCAGCCCGGTCGCCTGTTCGGGAAGCACCACGTGCTGCCCGTCGCTGACCGCGTTCAGCCCGAGGACCTCGGCATCCTCGTCCTTGGCCTCGATCAGTACGCCGAACACCTCCGACAGCACCGCCAGCCCCTCCTCGTCGAACGCGGCCGGGTAGTACATCGCGGTGCCGGAGTCGAGGACGCACATCGCGGTGTCGAGGTGGTAGAAGCGAGGGTCGGTCAGTCGCAGCGACACCGCCGGCACGCCGAAGACCCGCTCCAGTTCGCCCGCCGTCTCCTGGTCGCTGCGGAACCCGTACCCGGCGAGCAGCATCCGGCAGCCATCGGGAGAAGGCACTGTGAGGATGTCACCCTCGCCCTCGTTCACGTGTTCTGGAACGACGCTCGTCCAGCCACCGGACTTGAACCAGTCCAGGTAAGCGACGCCTTCAGCCGCCCGCTCCGGGTAGCGGAACCGCGCGCCGAACGCGATGCCGTTCACCACGGTCGCCCCGTTGGCCGCGAACACCATGTCCGGCAGGCCACGGACCGGTTGGATCAGCTGCACCTGGTGGCCAAGATCGATATACGTCTGTCGCAGCCGCTCCCACTGCTGAAGCGCCAGTCCCGGGTCGGAAGGCTGGTCTGGCCGCATCCAGGGATTGATCGCGTAGGTCACATCGAAGTGCTCCGGCGAGCACATCAGGTACGTCCTCATGCTCATGAGACAAGAGTAGAGAAGCCCAGACCATCGGTATGGATCGTGATCATGCGTTATGGCGGCGATTCATTGCATATTTTCTTTAATTCTCGGCGAAACGTTGCTTATTTGACGGGATGGTCTGCTGACCCGACACTGGGTAGCGGGGCGGACCGCCGGGAGGCACGGGTTGAACAAGGGAACGGGGATCAGGACCGCTGTGGCCGCGTTCGCGCTGGTTCTCGCGGTCGGCCTGGCACTGCTGATCGTCCCGCTCGCGACCAGGCACGCGGCCGCTGCTTCGGTGCCGGCGTCCACCGCCAGTGCACACGCCCTCAGTACGCGGACGCGGCGGCCGGGCGTGGAGATCGTCGATCGAGACGCGCTGAACGCCTGCGAGAGCGAGCTGGAGCGGACCCGGTCCACGACGCCGCTCGCCGCCATCCTTGGCGCGTCCTACACGGCCGGCGTCGGCCCGGACGACGCGGCCCGTTCATGGGCGGTGGATCTGGCCAGGAAACTGCACTGGGACGCCGTGGTGTACGGGGTTCCAGGTGCGGGCTATGTCCGGGCGGGGTCGGGGCACCGCGGGCCGCTGTGGCGGATACTTGACCGCATCGAACTGAGCGCGCTCGATCCCTCGCTGGTGGTCATCCAGCTCGGCCACGACGACATTGGCGTCCCGTCGGCGACCGAACGGCAGCGGGTCACCGAAGCCATCAAGACGATCCGCGCCGAGGATCCGGGTGCGCGCATCGCGCTCGTCACCGTCTTCACCACCCCGGGCCAGTACCGGGCCCGGGCGGCGTGGCTTACCGACCGGGCCATCGTGAGTGCGGCGCGAGCGGCTGACAAGAACGCGATCGTCATCGATCCGCTGGTCAGCCACTGGGTGTACCCGCGCGCGGATGGCGACGGCCTGCATCCCACCGCCGCTGGTGACGAGTGGATCGCGGCGAAGGTGGCCGCCCTGCTGCGCGACCACGGGGTGCGGGCCGCGTCGAGTCACTCAGACACTGTGATCTGCGACTCGGGCATCGTGCACGACGAGGTGTAGCCGGTGCCGATGACCCGGCAGCCGCCTTGGGAGCGGGGGACCCAGCGCTTGCCCAGGCTCGGTGACGGTGACCGGTTCACCGGTTACCCCGTCAACGAGGACCCGTCCGTCGAGCGGCTTGGTTAGCGTGACCGTGGAGCGCCGAATGGCCAGACAGGTCGACGCGCGGGACCGCAACTCGACCGCCGCGATGGCGACGGCCGTGCGCGACTCCTCGACCTCGAGCGTGTAGTTCTTGCACGGGTGGCCGCCGGTGTTGTAAGCGACCGTCAGCTGCCGGGTGTCCGTGTTCACCGTCGCGGACCGTATCGCGGGGGTGGAGCTCGCCACGACCCCGGCCGGGTTGAAGGGCCGCGCGGCCGCCACAACCACCGGGTCGCGGACCCCGGCGAACCACACCAGCCAGGCCGGCAGCAGCCGAGGGCCGCGGTCGGTCTGGAATGTCCCGGTGCCGAGCGTGACCTTCGTGATGCGCAGCCGAGGACCGTTGGCCCCGGCCGTCTGGATGAGGGCGACCGCGTCTGATGGCGAGATCAGCCGGTACCCGTCGGCCAGCGCGGGAGTCGTGGGATAGCTGCTGGGCGGGTCGATCGCACCGTTGGTGTAGGCCGTCTGGTCAGCCTTGTCGGGAAACCCGCTGGCCGGTGCCAGCATGCGGGAGCCGGCGAGCACGAGCGGCCGTCCGTTCTCGTTGGCCGGGAAACCCGACCATACAAGCAGCGTGTGCGCTAGCTGCACGTTGGGCGCGCCGGGTGATGCCTGTGGCCAGATGCCGGCATAGCCCAGGCCGACCGCCAGCCCGACCCCAACGAGGATCGCGACGATCGCCTGACGCCAGGCACGATCGAGTCGTCTCACCCGGTTTTCCTCCAGACCCCGCAATATCAACACATGGTAGGAATGCCGGAGAAATTACGCGCGGGTTTCGGGCGAACAACAGGCAAGTAATGCCGCTCGCGCTGGTGTGGCGCGTGGCTCCCTCGCGTAATATTTCTACGTAGCCATAGAACTTCTACAATCATTGTAGACGATAGCTGACTTGGGAGCGTGGGTGCGCGGAGATTCCAGGCGCGGGTCCGGTGAGCTTGAAAGCGCGGTCCTGGCGGTCCTGCAGGGCGCGACGGGTCCGTTGTCCCCTGGCGAGGTGCGGGAACGGCTGGACGACGACCTGGCCTATACGACCGTCGTGACGATCCTGTCCCGGCTACACGGCAAGGGCGTGCTTGAGCGCAGCAAGCAGGGCCGGGCGTTCAGCTACACTCCGGTCGCCGACGAACCGGGGCTCGCGGCCCGCCGCCTTACCAAGCTGCTTGACGCGGAGCCGGACAGGGAAGCCGTGCTCACCAGGTTCGTCTCCAGCCTGTCCGATGAGGACGAGGAACTCCTCCGCCGCGTCCTCTCGAACTCAAGCGCTCGCGCCGCCGTCGATCACTAGGTCGTGGCCGACGGTGAAGCTGGCTTCTGGCGACGCGAGCCAGAGCACCGCGGCGGCTGCTTCGCTGACGGTTCCCGCTCGCCCCGCCGGCAGGGCATCCTTAAGCCGTACCGCCCGGTCGGCCTCGGTTTCGCCGGGACGCAGTGACATGGGCGTGTCAATCGGACCGGGACTGACCGCGTTGATGCGGATGCCGTCGGCGATGCATTCACGCGCCGCCGCCCGGGTCAGGGCGCTGACCGCCGCCTTGGTGGCCACGTAGCCGCTGAGGAACGGCAGTCGCATGTGCGCGCCCAGGTTGGAAGCGGTGTTGACGATCACGCCGCCGCCGTTGGCCCGCATGTGCGTGATCTCGTGCTTCATGGTGAGGAACACGCCCGTCAGGTTGACGGCAAGCAGCCGGTCCCAGGCGGCCTCGTCCATGTCAGCCAGTGGCCCGGCTTCGATGGTTCCGGCGTTGTTGAACGCGATATCCAGGCCGCCGTGGCGCTGCACCGTGGTGGCGACCAGCCGGGCGGCGTCGGCGGTCGACGCGACATCGGCGACGATCGCGCTAGCCCGCCCGCCGTCGGCCTCGATCAGCCGAGCGGTCTGATCAATATTTTCAAAACGGCGGCCGGCGACTGCCACGGTCGCGCCTTCGGCCGCGAAGGCGAGCGCGGTGGCCCGGCCGATGCCGGATCCGCCGCCGGTGATGAGAACTACCTTGCTGGTGAATCGCATTGCTGTCTCCTTAGTGATGGTTGAATCGACCACGCCACGCTGGCGATCGCGCAGGCGGCCAGCCCCGCGCCAATCCAGCCGAGAGCCTGGTAGCCGGCGCCCGCTCCGATCGCCAGCCCGCCCAGCCAGGGCCCGACCGTGATGCCCACGTTGAACGCGGACGTGTTGGTCCCCGCCGCGAGCGCGCGGGCGTCTCCGGCGGCGGCGAACGCCCGCGTGTTCAGGGCGGGGTTGACACCGAAACCGAACGCGCCGAGCAGGAACACCACCGGGATCATCGCCGCCGGTGACCGGGCGAACAGCGCGAGGGTCACCGACACCAGGATCACGCCGGCCATCCCGGCCACCAGCACGGTGACCGGGCGCCTATCGGCGATCCGGCCCCCGGCCGTGATCCCGATCAGCCCCCCGGCCCCGTACAGCAGCAGAGCCGCGGGAATCCACCCGGCTCCGATGTGCGTCACCCCAGTCAGCAGCGGGGTGAGATAGCTGAACGTCACGAGCACCGCCCCGGTAGCCAGCGCCGTGGACAGGTACGCGAGCAGCAGTGGCCGGTTCAGCATCGCTCGCAGCTGCGAGCGGACCTCAATATCCGAGCTTTCTGAATGGCCCGGCCGCACCGCCAGCCAGATAGCGGGCATCGTCAGCGTCGACGCCGCGGCCACCGCCCAGAACGCGGCCCGCCAGCCCAGCCGTTCCCCGAGGAACGTCCCGGCGGGCAGCCCCACGATGGTGGCAATCGTGAGTCCGCCGACGATCACGCTCATCGCCCGCCCCCGCGTGGCCGTCGGTACCAGGTCCACGACGGTCACCGACGCCACCGCCCAGAATCCGGCGTACACGAACGCCGCGACCATCCGGGACACCAGCAGCACCGCGTAGTCGGGTGCGAGAGCCCCGGCCACGTGCATGGCCACGAACACGGCGAGGAAGGCCAGCAGCACCCCTCGCCGAGGGAGTCGCCGCGTCAAGATCGTGAGGGTTGGCGCCCCGATGATCATTCCGATCGCGAAGCCCGAGATCAGCAACCCGGCCGTCGGGATCGACACGTGCAGCCCGCCCGCGATCTGCGGCAGCAGCCCCGCGATCATCAGCTCTGACGTGCCCTGCGCGAAGATCGCCAGCCCGAGGACGTACACCACGACCGGCATAGAGCTACCCCCTTCAATATCAAAACGGCGACGCGCAGTTCTTGGTGTGAGAGCGAATGTCCTCAGATGGCCGCGAGCGCTGTCTCCGCGACTGCCGCCAGCATGGCCGGATCGGCACCCGAGCGATCGGCGACGCGTATCCCGCTGATCGTCGCGATGATGAAGTCGGCTAGTACCCCGGGATCCTTGTCCGGGTCGATCTCGCCGCTGCGCTGCCCGGTCTCGAACGCCACTCGCAGCGCTTCGCGGCGCGACTCGTAGTCACGACGGAGCAGTTCGGCGATCTCCGGATCGCGCGGCGACATCTCGACCATCGAGTTGACGACCAGGCAGCCCGCCGGATTGCCGTCATCCCGCTCCATCGTCCAGCGAAACAGCCGCCGCACCCTCTCCAGTACCGGGCCCTCCCCGTCGCGCAGGTCATCGTAGATCGCGTTCTTCTCCGTCATGTACCGGGTCAGGGTCGTACGGAACAGCGCGTGCTTGCTGGTGAACGCGTTATAGATGCTGCTGCGCCCCAGGCCCGTCGCCTCGCACAGCTCCTCGGTGGACGTGGCCTCATACCCGTTGGCCCAGAACGCGCGCATCGCGGCGTCCACCGCCCGCCCCTCGTCAAACTCCCTCGGCCGCGCCATGGGCCCACCCTACCACGTTTTAGACTAATCAATCCAAAACTCTGCGCTGTCGCCACGGCGACGTGATCATCGTCGGTGTCGCACTAACCAGCAAAGCCTGGTTCATCCCGAGGGGATGGTCGCGGTGGCGTGAAAGTGGCGCGGGCTGCGGGCCGTAGGCGGCTGGAGCCGGCTGCCGTGCCTGGCGGCTTCAGGTCTGGTGGTACTGGTGGGTGCGGTAAAGCGGTCGGCCTGGGTGTGCCGTTGCTGGGCGGTGTGGCACTGCCCGCGCTCTTTGCTGGTCAGCGTCGCACCGCCCAGAATCGGTCCGCTGCCGCGCGTCGGCTGGGGGAGGGACTTTTCCGGTCAGCCTGCCTCATCCCGGGGGCTACGGGGTGGTGGCGGGCCCGAATTCGCTGCCGCGCCCGCGGCCCTCGGCGTGCACTGCTGTTGGTCGTGGTGCTAACGGTTCAGGTGCTGCTGGCGTGATCTCCTGACTGGTGCCCGGTTGCTGGTGGGTGCTGCATTAGCCAGGTTCTTTTCTTGGTAGTGCGGCACTCACCAGGAACGCTCCGCTGCCGCGCGCCCAGCTGAGGTCCATTTTTCGGGCCAGAGCATGGTTGGTGCAGCACCAACCATGATCACTCGAGCTCGGTGGCAATGTCGGGGGTGGTGCAATCCGGTGATACCGCATCAAAACGGCCTAGGCGCGGAGGCTAGGCGCGGAGGCGGCCCGCGGCTCGGTCGATGTCGGGGTCCAGGGCGGTTAGGGCCAGGCGGACGTGGTTGCCGCCGGTCGGGCCGTACATCGATCCGGGGGCGGCTAGGATCCCGTACTTGGTCGCCAGGAGCTCGCAGATGCCCCAGTCGTCTAGGCCGTCATGGCTGGCCCACAGGTAGAGGCCGGCTTCCGAGTGGTCGATCGTGAAACCGGCGGCGCCCAGCGCCGACAGCAGCACTGAGCGGCGACGCCCGTAACGAGCCTTCTGCTCGTCGGCATGTTGGTCGTCAGAGAGAGCCGCGGTCATCGCGGCCTGGACCGGCTGCGGCACGATCATTCCGGCGTGCTTACGGATGCCCAGCAGTTCGGCGATGAGCGCCGGGTCGCCGGTGACGAAACCCGCGCGGTAACCCGCCAGGTTAGACCGCTTGGACAGCGAGTGCACCGCGAGCAGCCCGTCGAGTGATCCGCCACACACCGACGGGTGCAGCAGCGACACCGGCTCGGCGTCCCAGCCGAGTGAGATATAACACTCGTCGGAGGCGACCACGGTCCTGCGGGAACGAGCCCAGGAGACGGTCTTCTCCAGATCCTCGGCCGGTAGTACCCGCCCGGTCGGATTTGACGGTGAGTTGACCCACAGGAGCTTCGCCTCGACCGGAGTGTCCGACGCCAGCGGGGTGGCACCGGCGATCCGCGCCCCGATGTCGTACGTCGGGTACGCGAGCTCAGGGAACGCCACCGTGTCGCCTGGCCCCAGGCCGAGCAGCATCGGCAACGCGGAGATGAACTCCTTGGTGCCGATGACCGGCAGCACGGCGTCGGGCGGCACTTGAACCCCGTGCTGCCGCTCCAGCCAGCCCGCGGCCGCCTCGCGTAGAGCCAGGGTCCCCCAGGTGAAGGGGTACCCAGGCGCGTTCGAGGCGGCGCGCAGCGCGTCCTGGATCACGTCAGGCACGGGGTCAACCGGCGTCCCTACGGAGAGATCGACACCGTCGTTATGCAACTTGGCTCGAAGTGGTTCGAGCCGGTCCCATGGAAAGGCGGGAAGGCGTCCGGCGAGGGTCACTACTCTTCGGCCTGGGGCGGCAACGCCGCCACCAGTGGGTGGTCCTTGCCGATCTTGCCCGACTTGGACGCGCCGCCAGGGGAGCCCAAATCCTGGAAGAAGTCGACGTTGACCTTGTAGTAGTCCTTCCACTGGTCGGGCACGTCGTCTTCGTAGTAGATGGCCTCGACCGGGCAGACCGGCTCGCACGCCCCACAGTCCACACATTCGTCCGGGTGGATGTAGAGCATGCGCTCGCCCTCGTAGATGCAGTCCACCGGGCACTCTTCGATGCATGCTTTGTCAAGCACATCGACGCATGGCTGCGCGATGACGTAGGTCACGGATACTCCTTGAATTAAGCCTGAACCCTGCCCCATTATTATGCCGGGTCAGCTGGCGACGATACTCGCGGCACTAGAGGTGGAACTACGGCGCCATGAAGTTGAGCCGACTCCCTGTGTCCATGTATACCCGTCGTAGCTGACTCGTGTTATACCGTAAACGGCCGCATTGGCCACCAGCCAGTTGGCCGCCGTCCACCCCGCGTTGCCCGTCGTAACGATGCTGTCCGCCTTGCCAGAATCAATGCGGGTGATGGAATCGAGCGCCGACGAACTCGTCCCAGGCACTCCGAAATCGGTGTCCAGGCCCTCGGCCGCGCCGTGCAGATCCAGCTTGACGGCCGCCTCGCCGGTGCCGTTCCAGCAGGTCAGGCCGTGTCCGGTGCTGAAGCCGGGGGACATGACGGCCGCCTGCGAAGCGTAATTGTTATAAGCCGAGCCGTCCGCGCTGCGCTGCACGTCCTGGGCGGCCACGGCGATCGTCAGCGTCGTGTAGTTAGGCACCTTGACCAGCGCTTTGAAGAACGCGGTGGTCGCGTATACCGGGTTCTCAAGCTCCGCTACCGTGCCCCAGCCCTGCGACGGGCGCTGCTGGAAGACACCCACGGAGTCGGCGGTGCCGTAGCTCAGGTTCGCGAGGTCAGACTCTTGCATGGCGGTCGCGTAGGCGATGGTGAGCGCCTCCGTGGGCAGGTCCATCTGGGCGGCGACGGCGGCGATCGTGGCGGCGATCTGGGCCTGGCCCACCGTGAGCTGGACCGCGTTGTAGCCGGTGCCCACCTGGCAGCCCGCGGTGTAGCTCGGGGGAGACGTGAGCGCGTGCCTGAGCGCGGTGATCCCGGCGTAGCCCGCGCCGCCGATCACTACCGCGACGATGACCAGCGCAATCAGCCATTCCCGCCGGTGGGATCGCCTCGGCGGACGGCCCGGAGGCTGGGGTCGTAGAGGTGCGGTCTGCATCAGGTAGTCACCGTACCTTCCGATAAGCTCGCTCGCCATGAGTGAGCCTGTGAATTCACCTCTGTCTTCCCGCATAGATGCTCTGTGGGAGAACCGGTCCGAGCTGACGCCGGAGGACTCCGCTGCCCGTTCGCAGGTCATCGAGGCCGTAGACCTGCTGGACTCGGGCAAGGCCCGGGTGGCGTACGCACCCTCCGACGGGGGACCAGTGGTGGTGGACGAGCGGGCAAAGCGGGCGATTCTGCTCGCGTTCCGTGTGCTGCCGATGTCGGTGTCGCAGGTGGGTGACTTCCGCTACAACGACCGGGTGCCGCTGAAGACCAGCCTCGACGGAGTGCGGGCGCTGCCAGGCTCGATCGCTCGCTGGGGGTCCTATGTGGCGCCCGGGGTGGTGCTGATGCCGTCTTTCGTCAACATCGGGGCGTATGTGGACTCCGGGACGATGGTGGACACCTGGGCGACGGTGGGCTCTGGTGCTCAAATCGGGAAAAACGTGCATTTGTCGGGTGGAGTAGGTATTGGCGGGGTGCTTGAGCCGCCGAACGCCGTACCGGTGGTTGTGGAGGACGAGTGCATGATCGGGTCCCGCTGCATGGTGGTTGAGGGTGCCCGAGTGCGGACCGGTGCCGTGCTCGGTTCCGGGACGATCCTGGGGCCCACGTCGCACGTGATCGACGTGACTACGGGCTCGGAGCTGCCCCGGGGCGAGGTACCGCCGTGGTCGGTGGCGGTCGGCGGGACCCGGCTACGCGAGTTCCCCGGCGGCACGTTCGGCATGCCCGCCGTGCTGATCCTCAAGCGACTGTCCGAAGGGGAGCGGCACAGCAAGTCCGAGCTCAACGCCATCCTCCGCGACCACGGCGCCGAGGTCTAACGTTCTGCGCGTTCTTTGCGCCATCGATGGCCCATCGCAGGCGTTATCGCCCCATCGATGGCCCATCGCTGGGGTCGTCAGCCCGCTGGTAGCGCGGCATTGACCGGAAAACCCGGCTCGGCTGGGTACGGTGGATGCGATGAACGCGAATTCGGAGCACCACCGCAGAGTGCGCCGGCAGGGGCCCATTACCCTGCGCGGCGACCAGATCCCCGCCACGACCACCGACCAGCGGTTGCTGGACCGCAGGGGACCCACCGACTGGGTGCATACGGACCCGTGGCGGGTGCTGCGTATTCAGGCCGAGTTCGTCGAGGGTTTCGGGCTACTGGCGGAGCTGGGGCTTGCGGTCTCCGTGTTCGGGTCAGCGCGCAGCGCGCCAGAAAGCACCGAGTACGTCCTGGCGGAGAATATCGCCGCGGCCTTGGTCGATGCGGGTTACGCGGTGATCACCGGGGGCGGCCCCGGCATCATGGAGGCGGCCAACAAGGGGGCGCACCAGGCGGGCGGCGTCTCCGTCGGGCTCGGCATCGAACTGCCGCTGGAGAGCGGGCTGAACGACTACGTTGATGTGGGCGTTGAGTTCCGCTACTTCTTCGTCCGCAAGACGATGTTCGTGAAGTACTCGCAGGCGTTCGTGGTGCTGCCGGGCGGTTTCGGCACGATGGACGAGCTGTTCGAATCGGTCACCCTGGTCGCGACGGGGAAGATCACCCGGTTCCCGATCGTGCTGGTCGGGTCGTCCTACTGGGGCGGGCTGCTGGACTGGCTGAAGCAGAAAGTGCAGGCAGAGGGCAACATCTACGCGGCGGAGCTGGAACTGCTCCAGGTCGCGGACACGGCCGAGGAAGTGCTGAAGATCATCACCAAGGCACATGCTGCGGGCGGGGTCTACAAGCCTCGCACCAACACCAACGGCACCTGACTCTATGCACGGGTTCTCTCCAGAAGCTAACAAATGTTAGCGGAAATGTTAGCGTGAGGGCCGAGCGGCGGACCTGTGTCGGCTAGTGGAGGGACGTGCTGACCGTTGCGGTGCGGGGGCGCCCACTGGGTAAGTTCCGGCCAGGAGGTACCGGCTGTACTCCGCGGCTATCTGATCGAGGGGTGCTTGCCTGGCTGCCCGCGTAACGCTGGGTACCGGTTGCTCGTCAGCGAAAGCGACGATAGCGAAGCGCTGGAGATAGACGGGCAGACCCTGCAAGACCGCGGCTCGGTCATCTTCGGAACTCAAGTTGGCGACTAGGGCCTCGGCAATAGGTACCGCTGACCACCGGTGCGCTCAGCCAAGTGCGCGAGCGCGGCGTTGGCGTAGTGCAATGGTGAAGGTGCGACCGTTGGGTTTCGATCCTTGAGTGGGCGCGACGAGGGACCTTCAGTCAGCAGGAGTGCTGGTTGGCATAGTTGGTCGCGGTGTTGGAGAGTTGCTGGGCTTCGTTGTTGATGGTGTTGCCTTGGCCAGTGGCCCAGGAGATGGCGTTGGCGGCGCTGGTCAGGGCCTTGTTTCCGGTGGCGATGGCGGAGGATGTGCCGGTGCTGGGGGTTGCTCCGAGGTTCTGGAGTGCTGACAGGTCGTTCTGGACGTTGGTCAGATCGGTCTTGACGGCGGCGATGCCGTTGCTCTGGAGGGTGGTGATGTCTCCTTGCAGCGTTCCCTGGTCGCCGGAGACTGTTCCGGCGTCGCCTGAGACGGTGCCCGCCTCGGCGGACGTCTGTCCGTCGGAGCATGGTGTTGTCTGCTCGGTGGCCCAGTCGGACTGCTCCTGGGAGTAGTCGGATTTCATCTGATCGACCGCTTGTCCGAGTGTGGTGTCGTTGTTGAGTGTGTTGCTGTCGCTGAGCAGGCTCGATGTGTCTTGTGAGAGGGATTGCTGGGCCTGGCTGACCTGCTGGTCTTGCTGCTGTTGGGCGGCTGCCCGATTGGCCGCCTGGTTGTCGCTGTCGGCTTGGCTGTTCAGGGCGGTGACCGTCTTGTTCCAGGTGGGGACGTCGGAACTCGTGCAGGTCACCGACTGGATGGTTCCGTCCTGCTGCGGGACGTTGAACGTGAGCCGGGGACCGGAGATGTTTCCGTAGTACGGGCCTGCGGAGCCTGGATCCAGGGTGATCCCGGAGCCGTTGATCTGTCCGGACAGATCGCTGGTCGCCGTGTTGACTTGCTCTTGCGGCGCCGTCCCGGTCAGCGATGCCTGCTCGAAGGTGCCGTCCAGGTAGCCGGAGGAATCTTTCCACTGCAGGAGCCACGCACCGCCGGACATGGAGCACAGGTAGGTCGTCACACCTGGCTCGGCGGATGCTGACACGAGCAGGCCCGTGGTGGTGCCCGCGATGACCATGGCTGTGGCGGCGATCCCGGCGATCTTCGCGGCGAGGGGCCAGGCCAGCGGATTGAGCATCATGACGTGCCACCCCCGGTGACGCCGCAGTCGGCGGCAAGCGTGGTGATGTCGGTGGCCACGGCGAGCTGCTGCGCCACGTTGCCGTTCGTGAACTGCGTGGCATCGCTGGCGAACTGGTGCAGGTCATGGCCGAGGGCGCCTGTATCGGGCCAGTGGTTCGCGTAGGCAATGGCGATGCCCTCGTTAATCGAGATCACGTACAGCTCGTCGTCACTGGTGGTCTGCTGGCTTGCGTCGAGCTTCTGCTGGGCCGCCAGGATGAGCTGGATCATTCCGCTCGCCTGGGAGCACGTGACTGTGCTGCTCGAGGACGTCGCGCTGAGGGCGGCCGGATGGCTGGTGCCTGCACCGCACGCGGCCAGCGGAAGGGTTAGCGCCGATGCGGCCAGTGCCGCCAGCACGGACAGGTGTTTCATCACCAAGGCTGAGGCTCGCGTCAGAAATCTCAGATGGCGTGAACCAGATGGTCCCTTGCTCGCCGTTTACCTGCACTCCGTATCTCGGCTCTGACGGCAGGCTCGTAACCGAGAATTTGTAGACGTCCACCTCGTAGGCACAGCCGAGCATGTCGCTTGTGGTTGTCGCAGGCGCGCTGAGGCTTCCCGTCCCGATTACCGTTCCTGAGGGCGATACGACGGTGACTTGCGTGCCCTGCCCGACGTTGTAGTAGGAGTCGTTGTCGCAGAATGAATAGTCACGGCTGTCGGTCGTGACTGTGAGCTTGCCGGTCATGGTGACGGGTGACGAGCCGCAAGCAATGCCGACCAGCAGCAGCGCGATCGCTGGTGCTGCGGCAAGTCCGATCTTCCGTGCCATTCGGCCTTGTGCCCGATGGCTTAGAACGGATGCTGGGTATTAGTCATGTCTTGCTCCGTTTTTGGAGGTTGCGTTTTTCGTGGGTAGACAGGCGTTCCCGCTTAACTGATGGTCCTAACGTGTTTTATCTAACCGAGACCTTGCTGGTAAGCTGCAAGGAGCAACAAATTTCTATTTATCGCGATATGTATCGCGACGCCGGTTTTTGATCATGTCTGACATGCTTGGATACGGTTGATTGACAATGGCCGACATCGCCCGCGCGCAGGAATCCTCGCCGCGACGGCCAACCACGGCCCCGGCAGCGCGGGTGGCACCATGCTCGCGTTCAGCCCAGGCGGCACCTTCGCGGTCGGCGACGAGAAGGCCAGCACCTTTATCTGGAACGTGAACGGGCTCCGGTGACGCTGCAGGCCTCAGTCGCTGGCGATGGCGCTCTCGAACTGCGCAATGTCGACCATGGCGAGATGAATTTCCGCCGCGGCCCGGTCGCTCAGTGCTGTGTCGTGTGAGGTGGCGCCTGCCTGGCAGTCCGCGGCGGCCTTCCCGTACTCGGTAAGCGCCTGGGTGAACCAGGGCTGGGCGGCTGGGTCCGGGACCTGCGGCTCGGCGCTGACGGCCGTCACGGCGGCGGCCAGTTTCCCGCATTCGGCTCCCTGCGCCGCGAGGCTGGGCGCGTGCCCTACCGCATCGAGTCTGCTTTCCAGTAGCGCGAGTTCCGGTTTGCCGGTGTCGGTGTACCAGACGGCGACCTTGTCGCGGGTCGTCGTGGGCAGCGCCGTCGCGCTGGTGGTCTGCCGGACGGGGTTGTCCGGCAGGGGCGTGAACGTAAAGTCGCTGAACACGGCCGATCCGGTCTGCGTTCCGGAGTTGCTGATCCCGAGCGCGATGTACTTGGTGGACCCGAGTGCGGAATCGGTCCCCGATGCCGTCGCGCCGTTGATCGTGATCCGCTGGCGGGTGTTCTCGGTGGTTGCCTGCAAGGTATAGGTCCCGGTGTTTCCCAGCTCGCCGATGCCGAGTAGCCACTGGCCGGCCGGCGTGATCCTTTCCAGCCCCCATTGGTGATCCTGCGAGCCCGCCGTCTGGCCGGTGCAGATGTAGCTGGTGTAATGACCGGCGGCGCTGGACCGGGTGTAGATGCTTACGCAGCCGTCGGTCAGCGTGCTGAACCGCACCTGGACGGAAATGGTGTAGTTGCGCGGGAATGTGCCGTCGGGCGGCAGGAACTGCACGTCCCCGGAACCGTGCGGCGACGCGGCGACCTCCAGGCCCGCCGACAGGCAGCGCGCGCTGACCGGTTCCCCGGGCGGGACCGACCAGTACGCGCCGTTCTTGTCGCAGCCCGGTCCGGGTACCTTCGCCTGGTACGGGCCGCCGGACTGAGCGCTGGCGCCGCAGCCCGCAACAAGCACGACGACCGCCCCCGCCGCCAGCGCGGCGGCTGTGCGGGGCCGCCGGACCGCGGCGGCCCCGGCCGGCGAATCCGGGGGTCTCTGGCCTCGCCCGCGGAGCAGGAAGGCCATGGCGACCACTGCCGAGCCCAGGATGCCCAGTCCCGCCGGGGTGGTGAAGTCGCCGGTCAGGTAGCCCGCGGCCGACGTGCTGGTGCCGGGCACCCGCAGCGTTCCCAGGTACAGCGCGATCGCGTTGGCAATCACCGTGTAGCTGGCCAACAGCATCATGCGCGCACGACGCGGATAGCGGGTGCTGCCGGCGTTCAGCTGATCTCCCGAGGTGAACAGGCCCCAGGCCCCGAGCACGAGAAAGAGCGACGCCAGCACGAACGGCGAAACCCCGCCCAGCGCCGTGATGCCCTTGAGCAGCCACCCGATCAGCGTCACCAGCTCAAGGCAGGCCAGCAGGACGAACAGGTCAGCGAGTATGGTGTCGGCCACCGCCGGGACGCGCCGCCGTGCCAGCGCCCAGCCCGTCGAAGCGAGCACCGCGAGGCCAACCGCAAGCTGGACCCCGGCCAGCGCAGAGAACCGGGCGGGGAGGATGGAGGGCAGGTGGCTGACGGCCAGGAACTGCGATAGCCCGGTGGCCAGGACGAGCATTCCCGCCAGCGCCAGGAACAGCCCCAGCGTCCGCGCGGCGGTCCTGGCCGCCCGGCCGCGCGCGAGTAGCCAGCAGCCAGCAGCGAGACCGACGGCGGCGAGCGGGACACTGACCAGCCAGTAGAGGCTCAACGATGACAGGCGCAGTGGGCTGGCGATGTCGGATGTGATGTTGGACAGGACCGTGGTGTAGGCGAACAGGACGATGGCTCCCAGCAGCACCGCGTGCGAGCGCATGTCGTCCGACCAGCCCGCGTAGTGGTCCGTGCGCCTGGCAAGCAACACCGCGGCCCCGGCGATGACGACGCCGGCCGCCAGCTCAGCCGGCGCCGCCGCGGGCGCGGTGCGCAGTACGTTGCCGACGACAGCCAGCGCCGCCAGCGGCGTCAGGACGCGGAACCGCCGAGGCGAGCGGTGCTTCACCAGGTAAGTGATCCGCCAGGCCGTGATTTCACCCCAGTCCAGCAAGTCCGTGCTGTACAGCAGGACGACCACCGTCAGCACCACGGGCAGCAGCATCGTCTGGACGCCCAGGTCATCGACCAGGTAGCCAGTTCCGGCCGAGGACTGCCCAGCGAGGACGTAAGCCACCCACACCCCGACTTCCAGCAGGTAATAGGCGCCGCCTGCCGCAGCCGTCGCCGCGGGGATCACCCACGGCCGCAGCCGGGCCGCCGTCCGGCGCGACGCGGCGTTCCAGAGCGCTAGCGCGCACAGCAGTGCGAGCGTGCCGAGCTGGGCGGAGCGCAGCCAGACGTCGGCCGCGTGTACCCCGGTGACTGGGCCGCCCACCTCCAGCTTGGACAGCGGAACGGTACCGAGGACGACCGTCACGGCGGCGACAACCGTCAGGCCCGCGGCCGGCTGGATCCGCGGCGCGGCCGCCAGCGCGAGGCAGTACCCGGCCGCGATCGATACGGCGGTCGCCACCAGGGACGCGACTGGCACCACGTACGTACCGCCCGAATCGTCCGGCACTCCGCTGGCGATGGCCCGCTGCGAAATGACCTGTGTCACCAGCAGGACCGCGACCATGGCCGTCTGCAGGAAAACCACGCCAATCAGCAACCTGCCGAAACGGCCCTTCATTTCAATGCGACGATCGCGAAACACGGCTTTTAGCCTCTTTTCGCCACGTTCTTCCCCGACGTCGGAAGTGGCCGGCTCTTCGCCGCCAGACAATGTCAGCGCCTGCCCAGTAGCCCCGGTGCACGCCGGGGCACCGCCGGAATCGCCGCGCCGGATCAGCCACATCACTGCCACCACCGCCCCGGCCGCGCCAATCAGCACGGCCACCCGCCCCGATGCCCTCACAGCTGACGATTATTCCTGGCAAAAGCGTTCCTGTCACCTAATACGCAGGAGAAAGCAGCGTTGCCCGTAAGCCGACTCAATCTTCTATCGATATCGCGACAAAAGCCCATATGTGTGATTGATCCGGAATATACGTGGCTCATGTACTCCTTGCCTCGCAGGGTGCCAGAACCCGGCCCGCGAGTGCCTCGCCTGCGTTTCTCGAATCATTTGGCGGAGATCGCGGACCGTATCTAGTGGGTGCCGAAAATCCTGTAACCCCTATGTGGTCTGGGAATACTCGCGGATAAGGCCGCCGCGACCTTGAGTTTGCCGGTGTTATTAAGGGAGCCTTTCGAGGTACCCGCCGCAGGCCGATTCTAATGATTTCGGAGCAGAGAGCCGCGCTTCACTGGGTTTTTCCGGAGCTGACGGGAGGGCTCCGTGCCGGTGGATCGCCGTCCGCCATGGCCTGTCGGCGAACGGGAACGACCACATCCATGTTGCCGTCAACCTCGTACGGGAGGACGGTACCAAGGCGAGCGCCTGGAACGATTACTGGAAGGCAGGCCGGGTCTGTTCCGATCTGGAGGATCGTTTCGGGCTGGCCAAGGTCGGTGGCCGGATGACCGGATGACCGGACGGAGTCTTCCGGAACCGTCCCGCGCGGACCAGGAGATCTCCGCCGCCCGCGGTGACCCCGAGCCGTTGCGGATCGGTCTGGAGAGCAAGGTCCGGGCCTGCGCCGCGGTGGCCACCAGCGAAGAGCATTTCACCCGGCTCGCGCAACAGCGCGGCCTCCTCATCCGGCCGCGCTACGGCCCCCAGGGCACAGTCACCGGCTACGCGTTCGCCGACCGGGACGCCCGCCGCACCCGGGCAGGCAGTCCGGTCTGGTTTGGCGGCGGCAAGCTCGCCCCGGACCTGACCGTCACGAAACTCCGCGACCGCTGGCACACCCGTGCGGGTAATCCGGTCGCGCGGACCGCTGACGCCCTCGCCGCCCCGCCGCCCAACTCGTCCGCGAGATCGACGCGCTCATCGACACCTGCCTGGCGGCGGCCTCCACCGCCACCGCCCGCCGTGAGATGACCACTGCGAGCACGCTGGTGCGTGCTACCGCCCAGACCCTGGCGGCTCAGGCTGACCAGCAGGCCCGGGACACTTTGCGACGGGGGACCACCATGACCGACCTCACTCACGAGGACGAGTTCCTCAGCCACCTGCAGCAGGGTGCCGTCATCGGCGCCCGCCTCGCCCGGGCTTTCTTCAGCCCATCCGGCAGCAGCGACCTGACGAAGCAGATCGATGCCCTGCGCGCCGCCGGGTACACCAAGACCACCCCGCATGACGATCACCTGCGCCAGGTCTTCGGTGAGCAGCGGTGGGCCAAATATGCTGCCGATCCGGCGCGTATCGTGGCGGCCGCCGCGATCACCGACGCCGCCAACGCGGGCCACGACGTTCCCGCGCTGCTGACCAAGGTTGTGTACCAGCGTGCCTGGGAGGATGACCAGATCTCCAAGGCCCGCTCCCGCACCGCGGAACTGCAGCAACAGCAGCTTGAGGCGCTGCACCGGCGGGTCGAGGCGCTGGAAGGCGTGCCATGGCCGAGCCAGGAACCACCCGGCAGCTCCTGACGCCGGACGCGGACGGTGAGCCGGACCTGGATGAGGAGGCACGGTTCTGGCGGGAATGGAACACGGCGGTCTACGCCCGCACGCGCTCCCGTGAGGAAGCCGCGGCTCTCGCCGCCCGCGTCTCACCCGACCCCGACAGGGTCACCGCGGTCCATCGGCGTGCCGAAACCTCCGTAGCCAGACTCGGAACTCGTCCCGAAGGTGCCCGCGACCGGCGGCTCGTCCAGATCCACGCCGCCGCCGGGCGTTTCTTCCAAGCGTGCCTGCAAGGAAGCTGGGTCCCCGGCTACCTCACCGATCGCGGTCTCGCCGCCGCGCTGCTGTCATCGTCGCCGTGGAAGATCGGCTATGCGCCCGCCACCTGGACAGCACTCACCGACCACCTGCGCCGCCAGGGCTACCGAGAAGAGGTCATGCTCCGCTCCGGGCTGGTCACCACCGGACGCGACGGCCGCCTGCACGACCGGTTCCGCGACCGGCTGATGGTCCCGCTCCGCGACTCTCACGGCACCGCCATCGCGTTCATCGGCCGCCGCCACCCGGACGCCACCGACGACCATGGCCCCAAGTACCTGAACTCACCGGACACCGAACTGTTCGTCAAGGGCCAGGTCCTGGCCGGGCTCGCCGAAGGACGCCGGTTCCTGGCCCAGGGTGCCCAGCCGGTCCTCGTCGAAGGCCCGATGGACGCCATCGCCGTCAGCATCGCTGCTCCCGGGCGGTTCACCGGCATCGCCCCCTGCGGCACCGCGCTGACCGCCAACCAGGTTGCGGCCCTGGCCCGCGCGGTCAATATGCCCGCACACGGCATCCGCGTAGCCCTCGACCCCGACACCGCCGGGCGGCGGGCAGCGATCCGTGCCTACTCTCTCTTGCAACCCGTGACCCCGGACATCACCGCCGTCATCTTCCCCAATGGCAAAGACCCCGCCGACGTGCTGCGCCACGACGGGCGCGACGCTCTCCGGGACACCCTGCCACGAGCTTCTGCCCGCTGGCCGATCTGGTCATCGACGCCCGCATCGAGGACTGGGCCAAGGGCCGGGACCTGGACATCGAACGGCAGATCGGCGCGCTCCGCGCCGCCGCCAAGATCGTCGCCACCATGGCCCCAGCAGAAGCCGCACGCCAGGCCACTCGCCTCAGCGCAATCTTCGCCGGCCACTACGAATGGCCCCACGACCACGTCACGCGCGAGCTCATCACCGCCATTGAGAACCACTACGAGAAGACGGACAGGCTTCCGGCCACGGCCGCGAACCTAATCTCCGCAGCCACCGCTCCTGCGGCGACCGATCCCGCGCGTCGCCGCGCCTATGAACCCGGGCGCGTGCAACGCAGGCAGCCACACGCCCGCAACGAAACGGAGCGCACGTAGCAAGAGATACGGGGAATCACGATGAGCAAGTCATTCAAAGGGCAGACCATCGGCGCGGTCATGGCTGGACTCGTCGGGGCCTGGTCCCAGCCGAAAGTCAGTCACGGCTTTCGCGGAGATAGTTGCTCGATCGCCTCCGCCTTCGTTCTGAAGGTAATGAACGTCGAGCCAAGGTCCTCCAGGAGCGCCGGTGAGTCTGACGGCGGGCTGATGAGGCAGAGGAACCCACCTCCGGCGGTCACGTCGTCCAGTGCCTTGGCCAGTACCTCGCGTGTGGCAGCATCATGGAAGCGCACCGCGCTGAGATCTACCGCAAGTCTGTCCCGCCCCTTGCCGATCACATCGGCCAGGCTCTTGCGCAGCAACGGGCTGATGGAGGGATCGGCACTCACTTTCAACGTCAGGATCGTCAGGTCCTCGGGTGCGGAATCAATCTCTATCATCAGATCCACGGGTCCATCCTTTCGATGCTTGGGCAGCAAGCGGCCCTAGTCCATGGCTGCGATTTAGATGCGAGCAGGGCTCCGGGACGCGTACTCGCCGCGCTATATGGACGGGTTGTACGGACTGAAGCTGACTCACAAACGGCCGAATAAGGTCGGGGCAAGACTAGTCGACTGTTGTCGACATGTCTAATCATCTGGCATCACGCTGTCAGCTCCCTGTGAACAGCCGACTGGACCGGGGTATCCGGCGATGACCGGGCGACGGTGCAGCCAGGCCGGCCTTGCGGCTCTGTGTCATCGCTAGAAACCTGAGTATGTCGGTACCCGACGAAAGGGAAACTGGCTTCGAGCGCGAGAAAGACAGCCCTAACCACCCAGCGGAGTGCCAAACCCCTCGTTCCATTCCGTCTGGTTAGGACGACTTCACTTGGGATACGCGAACAAAGCCACACGGGTAACAACCGCTCTATGTCGGTGCGCCTGCGGGCGTGGCGGCTACAGGGTGGCTACCGTTGGCGGATGACTGCCGTTTCCGAGGTGCGGTACTGGTGGCATGAGGCGCCGGTGCCGCCGAGTCTGGAGATCACCCAGGTGTACGGGTACCTGCTGTGCCCTTCGACGGGCCGGGTGCTGGTGCAGGACGATGACGGGGTCTTCAACCTGCCCGGCGGCACGCCGGAATCGTATGACGCGGATCTGGTCGCGACGCTGGTGCGGGAGGCGTTTGAGGAGAATCAGGTCCGGGTGCGGAATCTGTCAACCTGAGTGATTGCGCCGTGAGGTGCTGTGTTTCGAATGGAGGTGCGAGACCTTCGTCGCTGGTCTGTCGCAGCAGGCTGGTGTAGCTGAGGGCAGCCTGATCCGGGTGGTGCCGGGGAGGGCGGGAGCGGCCCTGGCAAAGCCGGGACGTGTCCAGTACTGCCAGATGGGGCGGGTCCGGCGAGCGTGGCGGAAAGGAGTACGCGAGGAACCGGCGTTGTTACGCCCTTCAATTTTGACACCGGCTCAAATCTGGCGGATACGGGCCGGACGCGGTGCGTCCCGCTGTTGCAGAAGCGGCGGGAACTTCCGGGGAGGTCTTCATTTACCGTCCCGGAAGGCCATGCTGAATGGCTGCGGCGTAGGCGTGGCGAGGCCGCTGGGGGTACAGCCGGGCTCCTAATCTGCCGAGCGAATCACAGTGAACACGGGAACCACCCGTGCCGGTTCCCTGGGGGCAGGCATCCGGCCTGCTGCTGGGGATAGGCGCGCCGACCGCTGAACGGGCGGGTGGGGCGGAGCCGCCGTAGTACTCCGAGCCGGGGAGAGCCCGGCACATGGGGAAGGGCGGCAGCGGTTACGGGAAGGGAAGGAGGCTGCAATGCCGCAAGACGCACCGCTGAATAGCGGTGCCCGTGATCAGGCCCTGGCCATGCTGGGTGCCGGAGAGCGGGTAGCGGGGATGCAGGCCAAGCTTCACCGTTGGGCGGCGGCTGATCCTGGCCGCCGGTTGGATGACCTGTTCAACCTCGTGCACGACCCGGCGACGCTGATCGTGGCGTTCAGCCGGGTCGCGGGCAACCAGGGCGCGAACACTCCCGGCGTGGACGGCGTGACAGCCGGATACGTCGAGCGGGTGGCGGGCGTGCCGGGGTTCCTGGATGACCTGCGGGCCGCCCTCAAGGACGGCTCGTTCCGGCCGCTGCCGGTGCGGGAGCGCATGATCCCCAAACCGGGCGGGCCGGGGAAACTGCGGAAGCTGGGTATGCCGGCGATCGCGGACCGGGTGGTCCAGGCCGCGCTGAAGCTGGTGCTGGAGCCTGTCTTCGAGGCGGACTTCGAGCCCGTCTCCTACGGGTTCCGGCCCAGGCGGCGCGCCCAGGACGCGATCGCCGAGATCCACTTCTACGGCACCCGCGGGTACCGCTGGGTGCTGGATGCGGATATCGAGGCGGCCTTCGGCAACGTGTCTCACTCCGCCGTCATGGACCGGGTGCGGGCGCGGGTCAAGGACAAGCGCGTGCTGGCGCTGGTGAAAGCCTTCCTCAAGGCCGGGGTGCTCACTGAACTCGGAGAGCACCGCGATACCCTCACCGGCACGCCGCAGGGCGGCATCTTGTCTCCCCTGATCTTCAACATAGCCCTCAGTGCGCTCGATGAGCGCCAGATGGCACCGTGGTAGCCTGGCGGGACGATGTCTACCAGCGTCAAGCGCGAGGCCCGCCGCCGCAAGCAACTGCCGAACTGGCGGATTATCCGCTACGCGGACGATTTCGCCGTGCTGGTCAACGGCAGTGAGCACGACGCGGCGGCACTGCGCGAACAGATCGCGGACGTGCTCGCCGGGCTGGGCCTGCGGTTCTCTGAGGCCAAGACCCGCGTGACGCACATGAGCGAGGGTTTCAGTTTCCTGGGGTTCCGCATCCAGTGGCGCCGCAAGCGGGAACGGACAAGCGGTACGTCTACACCTTCATCGATGACCGGCCGATCCGGTCGCTGAAGGCGAAGATCCGTGCCCTGACCCACAGGACATCACAGCTCGACCTCGGATACGTGCTGACCCGGCTCAATCAGGTCATGCACGGCTGGGCTAACTATTTCCGGTACGCGGTCGCCAAGAACACCTTCGCCATGCTGGATAACTTCGCCTGGTGGCGGATCATCCGCATGCTGATAGAAAGGCACCGCTGGAGATGGAAAGACGTCCGCCGCCGGTTCATCACCGCCTCCGGGCGATGGCTGCCGATCACGGCAGGCGAGATCGAACTGCGGCGCATCGCGGCCATACCGGTCACCCGGTACCGCTACCGCGGCACCCAGATCCCCGGTCCCTGGATGGGCTGAACCAGCCTGGCGGCAGCGACCGTGGAGAGCCCGTTGCGTTGAGAGGCGCACGGCGGGTTCGGCGAGAGGTCCGGGGAGACGGGCCGGGAGCAATCCCGGTACCGCGCCCCGGGCCTACTCTGCGGCACCATCACGCGGGTTACTGAGACCTACCGACCCTGGAGGGTTCGCACAGGCCGACGCTGGTGCCGCCGTCCGGATGCCGTCACCGCCCGATCAAGGCCGTTACGGGGAAGCCGAGCAGCTTGTCTCACTCAAGGTCATGCGACCCACGAGGGGACGATCTGGGCGAGTCGGCCTGGGTCGGTCAGCGTGCGGATCATGGTAATGGCGCTGCCGGTGACCGTGAAGGCCATGACCGAGACTGGCCGGCCGTCGATCGTGATGAGGACGCCTGGTGCGCCGTTGACGAGCGCCGGATGGGCCAGCGCGCCGCGTTGTGCCCCTGTCCTGGCCCGGGTGGCGATCTTTCCCGCGCCGCGGACGACGATGGTCCTCTCCGGGCCGCGTGCCCGGAGCTCGGCATCAGGGGCGAGCACGGTGAGCAGCCCGGCGATGTCGCCGCGGCCGGCCGCGGCGAGGAAGGCGTCGACTACTTCCCGGGCTGCGGCGTCCGCCGCAGGCGTCGGCGTGCCCAGGCGGATCCGGTCGCGGGCGCGGCTGGCCAGCATCTTCGTGGCTGGGGTGCTGCGGCTCAGGATCGCCGCGATCGCGTCGAACGGGACCTCGAACACGTCGTGGAGGACGAACGAGACGCGCTCCGCGGGAGTGAGGGCGTCCATGACAACGTACAGCGCGAGGCCGACGGAATCGGCGAGCAGTGCCTCTTCCTCGGGATCGGCCTGCCCGGCCCTGGCTGGCTCGCGCGGGAGCGTGCCGACGCTGAGCTCGAGCGGCTGCTCGGACCGTACACTTCGCCGGCGGAGAGCATCGAGGCAGATCCGTCCGGTCACGGTGGTGAGCCAGCCGCGCAGGTTCTCGATGTCCCCGCGGCCGGTGCGGGCGAGGCGCAGCCACGCCTCCTGCCCGGCGTCGTCCGCGTCCGCGTGCGAGCCGAGCATGCGGAACGCGATCGCGTGGAGATAGGGGCGATGGGCCTCGAACTCGGCGGCGAGCTGTTCTTCGGTCACGGTTGTCCTCCGCGCGGCGGTGTCACTACCAGGACGCATCGCACGCCGATGAGGTAACACCCCGGCCGTCGTTACCTTCCGCCGTGGCCGCACGTCGTAGTGCCGTACAGCGATCCGCGATCCGCTTTGAGGAAAGAATGACATCACGCATCCAGCCCGAGGTTACAACGGACGTCCAGCACCTGTTCAAGGCCGCGTACGCCGGGGCGTGCCGCAGCAGATACAGGAGCTAGTACACCTGCGCGCTCGGCCGCCTCTCCTTTACCAGGAGCGGCAAGGGACCTCGTGCTTCATCATCGGAATGGTTAGGGAGGTCCGTTGAGCGGACTGCGGCCCGGGAATCGGCACGTCATGCTGCTGTGGGCGGCAAGTGCGGGGAACGCGGGTGCCTCCTGGATCATGCTGGTGGCTGTTTTCGTATACGTGCTCCGCCATTTCCCGGCTTCTTCGCTCGCGATTGTGGAACTCGTCGGCACGCTGCCTGCCCTGTTGTGCATGCCGTTGGCCGGCGCGATTGCCGATCGCCGCGATGTCCGGCGGCTGGCGCTGGGCTCCATGACGGTTCAGGCGGTTGGCGTGCTGGGCGTGCTGGTGATGCTGAGAGTCGGCCTGTGGGAGATTGCAGCCTGCTATGGCTTGCAGGGGGCCGCCGGCGCGGTATGGCCGCCAGCTCGGCAGCGGTGGCTGTATGCGCTGGTCCGCGAGGACCGCAGTCGCGCCGCGGCCAACGCCGCGATTGGCTCAGTGAGCGGCGTGATGACAATCGCTGGCGCGGCGCTGGGCGGGGTCTTGTCGGCCTGGAGCACAAGCGCTGCGCTCTGCGCAGCTGCGGGACTCCAGCTCGCGGCGACCGTGCCCCTGCTGGCCCTCGCACGGCCGGCATTCCAGCAGGGCGGGCAGGCAGGCGGTGCTCTGCGGTCTCTGCATGCCGGCCTGGCTGAGGGCTTTACCGCACTGCGGGCTCTGCCCCTGGCCAGGTCAGTGATCTGGGTAGGCATCTCCTGGGGCCTCATCGGCGGTGCCTACAACGTCTTGCTCGCCGCCTATGTCACGAACGACTTGCACGGCGGCGGACTGCTGCTCGGCGTGTTCTACGCCGTGGATGGCGCCGCGGTGATCCTGGGCTCGGTGCTGGCGGTCCGCCTCAGCCGGGGGTCGCAGCTGGCTGCCTACGCGCTGGCTTATGTGCTGCAGGGTGCCGCGTGGGGCGCTATGTTCCTGGGGGGTCAGCTCGCATGGGGCGCGGCGCTGCTGGCGGTCATGCGCACCGCCAGTGGCGTGATCATCGCCCTTGACACGACCATCCTGCTGGCTACCGTGCCTGAGCGCCTGAGAGGCAGGATCACCAGCTTGCACATGACTACCTACGGCGCGGCGTCCAGGGTGGCGCTGGCGGCCTTCGCCGGATTGCTCGCGGTGACTCGGGTCACGACCGTGGGCGTCGTCGCCGGCGCAGCCTCCGTCATTGTCGGGGCCACATGGTGGGCGCTGAACGGGCGGCGCGCCCGCCCTCTCTACATGAGCGCGACATCCGCAGCCGGTCGATTGTTCAGAAGAACCTGATCCCTACAACCGTGTAGGGAACAGATCTATCTGGCCAGAATTGGGCTAGTTGGCCACGGCCGAGCGGGTTGCCGAGTGTGCTGTTGTTCTGTTGTGCGAGTTTGGCTGCGTGGCTGCCTTCGCCGGGCTGGCCGGTTGTTTGGGATCGTCTAAGGTCACGGGGACCTTTCAAGCGCGGGGGCGGGCCGGATGGCGCG
>JBEKHI010000110.1:0-20546 GCA_050012355.1 Streptosporangiaceae bacterium
GCCCTGTGGCTGATCATCTGGCGGGTGGTGCAGGGCATCGGCGGTGCCTTCCTGTTCGCCAACTCCACCGCGATCATCACCGACGCCTTCAAGGCGAACCAGCGCGGCACCGCACTGGGGATCAACTCGATCGCCGCGATCGGCGGATCGTTCCTGGGGCTGATCCTCGGTGGTGTCCTCGGCCCGCTGAACTGGCACTACGTCTTCCTGGTCTCCGCACCGGTCGGTGTGTTCGGCACGGTCTGGGCGTACTTCATGCTCAAGGACATCGGCCAGCGAAAGCCAGCCAAGATGGACTGGTGGGGCAACATCCTGTTCGCGGTCGGGCTGATCGCGATCCTGATCGGCATCACCTACGGCCTGCAGCCCTACGGCGGCCATCCCATGGGATGGACAAGTCCCTTCGTGCTAGGCAGCATGTTCGGGGGCCTGGCGCTCCTGGTGATCTTCGCGATAGTCGAGACCAAGGTCGCCGAGCCGCTGTTCAAGCTCGACCTGTTCAAGATCCGGGCCTTCGCCTTCGGCAACATCGCGAACCTCATGGTGAGCCTCAGCCGGGGCGGCATGCAGTTCATGATGATCATCTGGCTGCAGGGCATCTGGCTGCCGCTGCACGGCTACAGCTTCAGCCAGACACCGCTGTGGGCCGGGATCTACCTGGTCCCGCTGACCGTCGGCTTCCTGATCTCCGCGCCCGCGGCCGGCGTCCTAAGCGACCACCTCGGCCAGAAGTGGTTCACGTCCGGCGGCGCCTTCGGCGCGGCGATCAGCTTCTTGCTGCTGATCGCTATCCCGGTGAACTTCTCGTACTGGGTATTCGCCCTGGTCATCGCGTTCAACGGGCTGGTCACCGGCCTGTTCGCGTCGCCGAACCGCGCCGAGATGATGAACGCGATCCCCGCCGACCAGCGAGGCGCCGCGGGCGGCATGATGGCGACCGTCCAGAACACGTCGTTCGTGCTCAGCATCGGCATCTTCTTCTCGCTGATGGTGGCGGGCCTGTCAAGCTCGCTGCCGCACAGCATGTCCACCGGGCTGATCGCCCAGGGCATCCCGGCCAGCTACGCTCACGAGCTGTCCGTCCTGCCGCCGATCGGCGTGCTGTTCTCCGCGTTCCTCGGCTACAACCCGATGAAGGAACTGCTCGGCCCGCTGCTGAGCCACCTCAAGGGCGTCAACGCGAACTACCTGACCGGGCGCGAGTTCTTCCCCAAGCTCATCACCACGCCGTTCAGGGACGGGCTTCGCGAGGCGTTCCTGTTCGCGATCATCGCCAGCCTGGTCGCGGTAGTCGCCTCGCTGCTCACCGGCCAGCTACGGAAGCGGAGGGCGGAGAGTCTCGGCGAGGAGCTCGCGGGAGTCGCCGGCGAGGGAAGTTTCGAGCCCAGCGAGCTGGTGACCCCGGACGCTCCGGAGGGACGTGGGTAGTTACCCTGGTACGACGCGGGATACCCAGTAAGGAAACGGGACGGTATCCTGCGGATGAGGGGCGGGTTAACAGGTATGAGACCTTTGCCCGCGAGCGACCACTCGAGGAGACCCTGCCGCGTGAGCGATAGTCGCCCGGCCGCCGTCATCATCCTCGCCGCTGGCGAGGGAACCCGGATGAAATCCACGCTTCCTAAGGTCCTGCACCGCATCTGCGGCCGCAGCCTGCTGGGACACGCGATCGCCGCGGTCGGGGAGCTTGGCCCGCGCCGCGTGATCGTCGTGGCCGGTCATGGCCGGGACCAGGTAGCCGCGGAAACGCGAGAATACGCGCCGGATGCCGACGTCGTGATCCAGGACCAGCAGCTCGGCACGGGGCACGCGGTCCGCATGGTGATCGAATCGCTTGGTGTGATTTCCGGCACAGTGATCGTGACGTACGCCGACATGCCGCTGGTGCGCGCGAGCACGTACCGTGAGCTCGCGGACGCGCACGAGGCGGCCGGAAACGCGGTCACCGTGCTGACCGCTGATGGCGACTCCGAGGGCTACGGGCGGATCGTCCGCGACGCTAGCGGGCAGTTCGAGGCGATCGTCGAGCAGCGCGACGCCAGCCCGCGGCAGCGGAGAATCACCGAGTACAACTCGGGCTGTTACGCGTTCGACGGCGACCTGCTGGCGGACGCCATCAAGCGGGTTACCAGCGACAATGACCAGCAGCAGGAGTACCTGACCGACGTGGTCGCGATTACCCGCGGCGACGGCCACCGGGTCGGCACCGTGCTCGCCGCCGACTCGGGCGAGGTGCTGGGCGTCAATGACCGCGTCCAGCTGGGCACCGCCCGCCGGGTACTCAACGAGCGGCTCGCCATTTCCTTTATGCAAAACGGCGTGACCATCGTCGATCCGGCCACCACCTGGTTCGACGCGACCGTGACGATCGGGCGGGACTCCGAGATCGGCCCCGGCACCCAGCTGGAGGGCCGGACGGCCATCGGGCAAGGCGTCAGGATCGGTCCCGGGTGCACGCTCACCGACACCACCGTGGGCGACGGTGCCCGGCTGCGGCAGACGGTCGCCGACCACGCCGAGGTCGGCAGCGACGTGACCGTCGGTCCGTACGCCTACCTGCGTCCCGGGACACAGATCGCCGACCGCGCGCACATCGGCTGCCACGTTGAGCTGAAGAACGCCGTCGTGGGCGAGGGGGCGAAGGTCCCGCATCTCACCTATGTGGGTGACGCTGACATCGGGACGGGCGCCAACATCGGCGCCGGGACGATCTTCGCGAACTACGACGGAATGCGTAAGCATCACACGACGGTCGGGGAGCACGCGTTCGTCGGTAGCGACAGCGTGCTGATCGCCCCGGTAACCATCGGCGACGGTGCCTACACGGCGGCCGGTTCCGCGATCGATCAGGACGTCGCGCCCGGGGCGCTCGGTGTCGCGCGCGGCCGTCAGCACAACTCCGACGGCTGGGTACTCAGGAAACGCGAGGGAACAGCGTCGGCCGAGGCAGCTGGTCGCGTCGTTATGGACGAGGAAAGGTAACGGACGTGTCCGGACTGACGACGCCGAACCAGAAAAAAATGATGCTCTTCTCCGGGCGGGCGTTCCCGGAACTGGCAGAAGAGGTCGCCGAGTGCCTGGGGATCGACGCCACGCCAGCGAAGCTGTACGACTTCGCGAACGGCGAGATCATGGTCCGCTACCTCGAATCGGTGCGCGGCTCCGACGCGTTCGTCATCCAGTCGCACACCGCGCCGATCAACGAGTGGATCATGGAGCACCTGATCATGGTCGACGCGCTCAAGCGCGCCTCGGCCAAGCGGATCACCGTGGTCACGCCGTTTTTCGGGTACGCGCGGCAGGACAAGAAGAGCCGGGGCCGGGAGCCGATCTCCGCGCGGCTGATGGCGGACCTGTTCGAGACCGCCGGTGCGGACCGGATAATGGCCGTTGACCTGCACACCGCGCAGATCCAGGGGTTCTTCGATGGGCCGGTGGATCATCTGTTCGCGCTGCCGATACTGGCCGACTATCTGGAGGCCAAGCTCGACGTCGCCAACGTGACGGTCGTCGCCCCCGACGCCGGGCGGGTCCGGGTCTGTGAGCGGTGGACCGACCGGCTGGGATGCCCGCTGGCGATTATCCACAAGCGGCGCGACCCGGATGTGGCTAACCAGGTCAAGGTCTTCGAGGTCGTCGGGCAGGTGGCCGGGCGCAGCTGCATTCTGGTGGACGACATGATCGACACCGGCGGCACGATCGCGAAGGCCGCGGACGCGCTATTCGAGCAGGGCGCGGCGAACGTGATCGTGGCGGCCACCCACGGCGTGCTGTCCGGGCCGGCGGTGGACACGCTGAAGAACTCGAAGATCAGCGAGGTCGTGATCACCAACACGCTCCCGATCGCGGTCGAAAAGCGGTTCGACAAGCTCACCGTGCTGTCCATCGCCCCGCTGATCGCGCGCGCCATCAGCGAAGTCTTCAGCGACGGCTCGGTAACGTCCCTATTCGACGGCCAGTCCTGATTCTGGTGAATGCCGCACCAACCCGCAAAGAGCCTGGTTAATGCAGCACCAACCATGATCATCGGGCGCGACGGCACGACCGGATCGTGGGCCGAGGTGACCGTTGTCCCCGCCCCCGCCGTGGGGTGCAACGGGGACAACGGCCTCGACCCCCCTCGCGTGAACCGCCGCGCCCACCTCGCGGCGCCGGGTCGTGCGGCCCTGGCTACGAATGCCGGTCCCTGCCTCGCGCCAGGACCGCGACCCACCCGCCCGCCGATGCCCCAGTCGGCGGGCGGGCGCTTGCGGTGCCCCGATGATCGATGGGCGACGCTGCCCAGGAGACTCCGGACCGGACGACGCCCCCGTTAGGCCGTCCGGTCCGGGCCGGGAACCTGACTTGATCATGCCGGTGGGTGATTACGGACCGCTTAAGTTACGGACCGTTGTTGCGGACACGAGGCTGTTGTTGCGGACACGAGGCTGTTACAGCGCTGTCGTCCGGATTTACCGCAGGATTGAGTCGTGATTAAGTAGGTTTAGACCGGCCGGACGGGGCGCCGCCCCGTGATGGGGGCGTCAAGCGCGGTGACACGGTTACAGTGCGCATAGGGAGGCGGCGGTGATGGACCCGGGCGGACGCGACTGATGCGTTTCCGCGTACTAGGTGCGCTGGAAGTGCTCGCTGGCGACGAATGGCAGACGATCGGCGCGCGCAAGTGGCGATCGCTGCTGGCGACCCTGCTGCTGAACGCGGGGCGCACCGTCTCGGTCGACACGCTGACCGACGCGATCTGGGGTGACGAGCCGCCGGCCAAGGCCGCGAACCTAGTCAGCATCTACGTGTTGCGGCTGCGACGGCTGCTCGGCGATCCCGAAGGTCAGCTGGTCGTCACCCGCGCTCCCGGCTACTTCATCCGGGTCGAGCCCGGCGACGTGGACGCCGTCCGCTTCGAGCAGCTAGCCGGCGAAGGCCGCCGCGTGCTGGCCACCGACCCTGAGCGAGCCGCCGCCATCCTCAATGAGGCGCTTGAGCTGTGGCATGGTGAGGCGCTAGAGGACATCCCGCCGTCCTCCTACATCGAGGCCGAGGCGGAACGGCTAAGCGAGCTCCGGCTGGCCGCCGCCGAGCTCCGCATCGAGGCGGACCTCGAGTGCGGCCGGTATGCCCAGGTCGTGCCCGAGCTGCGCGGGATGCTCTCCAGCAATCCGCTCAGGGAACGGCTGTGGCTGCTGCTGATGCACGCCCTGGACGGCGACGGTCGCCGTGCGGAGGCGCTAGAAGCGTACGCGCAGGCCGGCGAGGCGATCGCGGACCAGCTTGGCGTGGATCCAGGCACCGAGTTGCGGCGACTGCACCAGGAGCTGCTCGAGTCGGATACCTCGGCGGCGCCGCAGCCGCAGCCGCAGCCGCGGCCGCGGCCGAAGCCCAGGCCGAAGAAGGCGACCGCACCGAAACCTGAGCCGGCGCCAGCACCGGCGGTAGTTGCCGAGCCCGCCCCAGCGCCGGAGCCCTCGCGGGTGGAGGAACCCGTGCTACCGGTCGGCTCGGTGGCGGTCGGGACAGTGCCGGCGTCCGCCCCGCCCAGGCGCGACATGTGGCCTCCAGTGCCGAGCCCGGCGCAGCTTCCCACCGACATCGGCGACTTCACCGGGCGTACTGAGCTTGTCGATCACATGTGCGGGATGCTCGCGGCGCGCGAGGGCGACAGCCCGGGAGCGGTGCCGGTCGTGGTCGTCGCGGGTTCGGGCGGGCTTGGTAAGACGAGCCTGGCCATCCACGCGGCGCACCGGCTGCGTGACCAGTACCCGGATGGCCAGCTCTACGTGGACTTGCTCGGCGCCACAGCGCAACCGCAGGCGCCGGCCGACGTGCTCGCGCGGTTCCTGCGTGATCTCGGCGTGGAGAGCACCCAGGTGCCCGCCGACATCGAGGAACGGGCCGCGCTGTACCGGACGCGACTGGCGGGACGCCGGGTCCTGGTGCTGCTCGACAACGCGCGAGATGCCGCCCAGGTGCGCCGGCTGCTGCCTGGCAGCTCGACCTGCGCTGTCATCGTCACTGCCCGCAGCCGGATGCCCGATCTGGCGAGCACCCGCCTAGTCGACCTCGAGGTGCTGGACGACGACGAGTCGCTGACCCTTTTCACCAGGATCGTCGGGGAGCAGCGGGCCGCCGCCGAGCCCGAGTCGACCGCGGAGGTTCTGGTCGCCTGTGCCGGGCTGCCGCTTGCCATCCGGATCTGCGCCGCCCGCCTCGCGGCCCGGAGCCGGTGGTCCATCAAGACCCTGGCCGAACGGCTGCGCGCGCGGCTGCTGGATGAGCTGCGGACCGGTGACATGGCGGTCCGCGCCAGCTTCCAGGTCAGCTTCGACAGCCTGCGCGGCCCGGGGGATCCGGCCCGCGCGTTCCGGCTGCTCGGGTTGTGGCAGGGACCGTTCATCAGCCTGCCGGCCGCTGCCGCGCTCCTGGGCCGGGATGAGGACGAGACCGCCGATACGCTTGAGATTCTTATCGACGCCTACCTGCTTGAGTCGCCGGCGCCTGATCAGTACCGCTTCCACGACCTGCTGCGCGTTTACGCGGCCGAACGAGCCCGCGCCGAGGAGACTGAGCCGAACCGGCAAGCAGCGCTGCACAGGTTGCTTTCTTGGTACCTGCATACGACCGACTCAGCAGCGCAGGCGATCCGGCCATATCGGCTGATCCGGACCGAGCTTGCCGGGCTCCCCAACGAAGTCCACGCGCTCGAATTCGCGGATGCGGACGCGGCCCTCGACTGGTGCGAGGACGAACGAGTGAGTCTGGTGGCCGCGACCCGTCAGGCGGCTGCCAACGGGCAAGACCAGATCGCGTGGCAGCTTCCGTCAGCTTGGTCGCCATTCTTCAACCGGCGCGGATACCGCGGTGACTGGATCGCCTCACACGAAATCGCACTAGCTAGCGCCCGGAGACTCGGCGATCTCGCTGGCGAGGCACTAGTCCTGAACAACCTGGGGATGGCGTACCAGGACCTGGAGATGGATACCGCGGTCGGCTACTTCGAGCAGGCGCTGGCCATCCGCCGCAAGAGCGGTGATCCGCTCGGCGAGGCACAGACCGCGATCAACTTGGATGACACGTTCTTGCGCTGGGAGCGGTTCGCGACGGTGGTCGAGGCGCACGAACAGACGCTGGCCAGCCAGCGGCGCGCGGGTTCTCGCACCACCGAAGCCATTGCCATGAACAACGTGGGCGAGGCGTATCTCGGGCTCGGTCAGCTGACGGAGGCCGTGCGGTGCCTTCGTCAAGCGGAGGAGATCTTCCGCGAGACAAGAGATGACCTTGGCCTCGGCTGGGCATTGCAGAACCTCGGTACGGCCCAGCTAGCGCTCGATCACTCCGACGACGGCCTCGCCAGCTTGCGCCAGGCGGTCAGGATCTTTCATTCAGTCCGCGAACGTCGTGGAGAAGCGTCCGCCCTCATGCGCTTGGGCACCGCCTGTAGTCGCCGTGGCCTCTTCGCCGAGGCCCGAGATTCACTGGATCACGCCCACGAGATTTTCGTCCAGCTCCACGACAATGCCCAGGCAGACAGGGTCCATGCTGAGATCGAGGCCCTCGCTAAGTCCCAGTAGCGAAAAGTGACATGGTGATCATGACGCTCATCCGCTAGCGTGGGCGCTGTACTTTCTGTCACGGTTGGCCGTACTAGGGGGCCTAGTCTGAGGCCCCCGGGGGCAAACAGAATGGAGTGCACGACAATGGGGAACACGCCAGGCATGAACACGGACGCGACGCCGGCCATGAACACCGATGCGACGCCGGCCATGAACACGGACGCGACGCCCGCGATGAACACGGACGCGACGCCGGCCATGAACACCGATGCGACGCCCGCGATGAACACGGACGTCGAGCCCGACTCGATCAACACCGAGGTTGACTCGAAGTAGCGCCACCCTCTCGCTGGCCCGCTCGCCCCGGCGGGCCGGCTAAACTACGTCCGCCGTGAACTAAGCCATTCTTGAGGAGAACACCGCCGTGCCCGAGGTCACCATCGAAGCCGAGCTTCGCACCGAGTTCGGCAAGGGGGCTGCCCGCCGTACCCGTCGTGCTGGCCGCGTGCCCGGAGTCGTCTACGGCCATGGGGCCGAGACCAAGCACGTGTCCCTGCCCGGGCACGAGCTCATGCTCGCCCTGAAGACGCAGAACGCACTGATCCGGCTGGATGGCCTCGGCGGCAAGTCGTCGCTGGCCCTGCCGAAGGCGGTGCAGCGCGACCCCATCAAGGGCTTCATCGAGCACGTGGACCTGATCGAGGTCCGCAGCGGCGAGAAGGTGACCGTCGAGATCTCGGTCCGGATCATCGGCGACGTGTACCCCGGTGGCATGCTCGACCAGCAGCTGGTCCAGCTGCCGATCGAGGCCGAAGCGACTCACCTTCCTGACGGCATCGACATCGATGTGACCGGCATGGAGATCGGCACCTCGGTCTATGCCAAGGACCTGGCGCTTCCGCAGGGTTCGTCCCTCGCCAGCGACCCAGAGGTCTTGGTGCTGCACGTGGTCGCCGCGCCGACCGCCGAGCAGATCGAGGCCGAGATCGGCGAGGGTACTTCCGAGGGCGAGACCGCTCCCGAGATTCCCGCCGCTGTGGGCGAGACCTCGGCCGAAGCGGGCGAGTAACCCCCAGCCCGGTCGCCCAGCCCGATGGCAGACGACCGCTGGATCATCGCGGGCCTGGGCAATCCAGGCCCGGAGTACGCGGGTACCAGGCACAACGCCGGACAGATGGTGCTCGCGCTGCTGGCCGAGCGGATCGGCGCCCGGTTCAAGGCGCACCGGTCACGTTGTGAGATCGCGGAGGGCCGGCTGGCTAACCAGCCGGTCACCCTCGCGCGTCCGCTGTCGTACATGAACCTGTCAGGCCCGCCGCTCGCCGCGCTCGCCGGGTTTTACAAGACCCCGCCGCAGCGGCTGGTGGTGATCCACGATGAGCTGGACATCCCGTTCGGGACGGTGCGGCTCAAGCTGGGCGGCGGCGACAACGGCCATAACGGCCTGCGTTCCATCTCCCAGGCCCTCGCGACCCGCGACTACTACCGGGTCCGGTTCGGTATCGGGCGTCCTCCTGGCCGGATGGACGCCGCGAATTACGTGCTCCGTGATTTCACGCCCGCCGAGCGCAAGGACCTTCCGTGGGCCCTCGACCGGGCCGCCGATGCCACCGAGGAACTGCTCGCGCGCGGCCTCGTTGAGGCGCAGAATCGGTATCACACCGACCCGTAAGGAGTTACGGATGGCCAGTGATGACAGTGAGCTCGCGCGCGAGCTAGCGCAGCAGGCGGGTCGCCTGCTGCTGGAGTTGCGGGCCACCCGCGGTGGCGGTGAGCCGAAGGAACTGGGGAAGGCCGGGGACCGGCTGTCTCAGGACTTCCTTGCTGCTGAGCTGGCGCAGCGCCGTCCGGGGGACGCCGTGCTCTCCGAAGAGGCGGTTGATGACAAGGGCAGGCTGAGCGCGGACCGGGTCTGGATCATTGACCCGCTCGACGGGACCAGGGAGTTCGGCGAGGGTCGCGCTGACTGGGCGGTGCACGTGGCGCTCTGGGAACGCGGCGCGGACGGACTGACCGCGGGCGCTGTCGCGCTGCCCGCCCAGGAGCTAACGCTGTCCACCGCTACCGAACTGCCGCCACCACAAGAGGTTGCCGATCCGATACGGATCGTGGTTAGCCGGAGCAGGCCGCCAGCCTTCGTTGAGCAAATAGCCGGGAAACTCGGAGCAGATCTTGATCCGCTCGGATCAGCGGGTGCCAAGGTGGCCGCCGTCGTGACCGGCGAGGCCGACGCCTACGTGCATGGTGGCGGTTTCTACGAGTGGGACACGGCCGCGCCCGCGGTCGTGGCGAAGGCGGCGGGATTCCATGTCTCCCGGATCGACGGCTCCCCGGTGCGCTACAACGAAGTGGACCCGTTGATGCCGGATATTCTGGTGTGTCCGCCCACGCTTGCGGAAAAGCTACTGGCCGCGATCCGGGAAGTTACCCATGCCGACTGATTACCTGCTGTCCCAGCTTGATGTGCTCGAGTCCGAGGCGATCCACATCATCCGCGAGGTCGCCGCCGAGTTCGAGCGTCCGGTGCTGCTGTTCTCCGGCGGCAAGGACTCGATCGTAATGCTGTCATTGGCCCAGAAGGCGTTCGCGCCTGCCGCCATCCCGTTCCCGGTCATGCACGTGGATACCGGACACAACTTCTCCGAGGTGATCGACTTCCGGGACCGGCGGGTCGCCGAGCTTGGCGTGCGGCTGGTGGTGGCCAGCGTCCAGGCGTCGATCGACTCCGGGCGCGCTACCGAGGAGACCGGCAGGCACGCGAGCCGGAACCGGCTGCAGACCGTTACGCTGCTGGACGCCATTGAGGAGAACCGGTTCGACGCGGCGTTCGGCGGTGCACGCAGGGACGAAGAACGGGCGCGCGCCAAGGAGCGGGTGTTCTCATTCCGGGACGAGTTCGGTCAGTGGGACCCGAAGAACCAGCGGCCCGAGCTATGGAGCCTCTACAACACCCGCATCCACCGGGGCGAGCACATCCGGGTGTTCCCGCTTTCCAACTGGACCGAGCTGGACGTCTGGGCCTACATCGAGCGGGAAGAGCTCGAACTGCCGTCGATCTACTTCGCGCACGAGCGGCCGGTGTTCGAGCGGGACGGGATGCTCTACGCGGACAACCCGTTCGTCACGCGGAGCGAGGATGAGCAGGTCTTCACCGCGACGGTGCGGTACCGGACGGTGGGTGACCTGACCATCACCGGGGCCGTCGAGTCGACCGCCTCGACGGTCGCCGAGGTCATCGCGGAGGTGGCGGCGACCCGCGTTACCGAGCGAGGCCAGACCCGGGCCGACGACCGGACGAGCGAGGCCGCGATGGAAGATCGCAAGCGCGAGGGGTACTTCTGATGGACATCCTGCGATTCGCCACCGCCGGCTCGGTGGACGACGGCAAGTCGACGCTGATCGGCCGGCTGCTCTATGACTCGAAGTCGATCTTCGCGGACCAGCTCGAAGCGGTCGAGCGCACGTCACGGGACCGCGGCGAGGAGACGACCAACCTCGCCCTGCTGACCGACGGACTGCGGGCCGAGCGGGAGCAGGGCATCACGATCGACGTGGCGTACCGGTACTTCGCGACGCCGCGCCGGAAGTTCATCATCGCCGACACCCCAGGCCACACCCAGTACACCCGCAACATGGTCACCGGCGCGTCCACCGCGGACCTGGCGATCGTGCTGGTTGACGCGCGGAACGGGCTGACCGAGCAGTCCCGGCGGCACGCGTTCCTGACCACGCTGCTGCGGGTGCCGCACCTGGTGCTCGCGGTGAACAAGATGGACCTCGTCGGCTACGACCAGTCGGTCTTCGATGCGATCTGCGCGGACTTCTCGTCGTTCGCGACCCGGCTGGACATCGGTGACCTCACGTTTATCCCGATGTCCGCGCTCCATGGCGACAACGTGGTGGAGCGGTCCTCGAACATGCCGTGGTACGACGGGCCGTCGCTGCTCCACCACCTGGAGCACGTGCACATCGCCTCGGACCGGAACCTGATCGATGTCCGGTTCCCGGTGCAGTACGTGATCCGGCCGCACGCCTCCACCGACCCCGGGCTGCATGACTACCGGGGTTACGCGGGACAGGTGGCCGGCGGGGTGCTCAAGCCCGGTGATGATGTGCTGCACCTGCCGTCCGGTTTCACGACCAAGATCCAGCGCATCGTCGGCCCGGGCGGAACGGACGTCGACGAGGCGTACTCGCCGATGTCGGTGACGCTGCTGCTCGACGATGATGTGGATATTTCGCGCGGCGACCTGATCTGCCGGCCCGGCAACCGCGCCGCCGCCGCGCAGGACATCGAGGCCATGGTCTCCTGGATGGACTCGGCCAAGACCCTCGGCCCGCGGACCCGGCTGGTCGTCAAGCACACCACCCGCACCGTCAAGGCGATCGTCACCGATCTGCACTACCGGATCGACGTGAACACCCTGCACCGGGACGAGACCGCGACCAGCCTGGGCCTCAACGAGATCGGCCGGGTCCGGCTGCGCCTGACGCAGCCCATCTTCGCCGATCCGTACAAGCGCAACCGCATCACCGGCGGCCTGATCCTGATCGACGAGGCCACCAACGCCACCGTCGGTGCCGCCATGATCACCGAGGCGAGCTAACCACAGGCTAGCTGTGCCTTGGCGGGGCACTCGCGCGGGGGATAGGGTCCGGATTACACCGTTTGCGCTACCAATGGAGTCCTCTGTGACCACTGCCGAAGGACAGACCCCTTTCCGCGACCTCGCCGCTTACATGGCGATACCGCGAGTGAACGCCATCCGCTTGTCGCCAGATGGAACCTGGCTGGCGGCGGCCGTTCAGACGCTGAACGCGGACAAGAAGAAATGGGTCACGAGCATCTGGCGGATCGATACCTCCGGCGGCGAACCCCACCGCCTCACCAGGTCCGCCGAGGGCGAGGGGAATCCGAGGTTCCTGCCGGACGGAGGCCTGCTGTTCGTCTCCAAGCGGCCGGATCCGGATAAGACCGAGCAGGAAGACAAGCCCGCGCTGTGGCTGCTGCCCGCGGGCGGCGGCGAGGCCGGCGCCCGGGCGGCGCTGCCCGGCGGCATCAGCGAGGCCGAGGTCGCCGCCGCGGCCGGCACGGTGGTGCTCGCGTCACCGGTGCTGCCCGCCGCCGGCAACAGCGACAGCGACACCAACGACACCCCGGCCGACGACGAGAAGCTGCGCAAGCAGCGCAAGGACGCGGGTGTCTCCGCGATCTTGCACGAGTCCGTCCCGGTCAGGTACTGGGATCATGACCTAGGCCCGGCGCAACTGCGGCTGTTCGCGTTGAACGGCGACGACCTGCCCCGCGATATCACTCCTGACGCGGGCCGGGCGCTCTTCGAGCCGTCCTTCGACGTGAGCCCGGACGGGACTCAGGCCGCCGCGAGCTGGTGGCAGTGGCAGCGGGGGAACGCCCAGTCGCACTCCGAGATCGTGCTGGTCGACGTCAAGACCGGCGCGCGCCGGGTGCTGGCGTCGGACCCGCTTTACAGCTACGAGAACCCGGTGTTCTCCCCGGACGGACGCCGCGTGGCCACGGTCAAGTCGAGCCACCACACGCCCGAGCGGCCGCACGACAACACGCTGGTGGTCCTCGACATCGAGACCGGCGAGGAAACCGACATCACCGCCGGTCTCGACCGCTGGCCAGCCGCGCCGCTATGGTCACCGGACGGCGCGACCGTGTACTTCACCGCCGATGACAACGGCCGCCACTCGGTGTTCAAGGCTGCGGGCGGTCAGGTCACCAAGCTGACCGGCGACGACGGTGCCTACGGGAACCTGCAGGTGGCCACCGACGGCACGCTCTACGCGCTCCGGGCGGCCATGGACGAGCCGCCGACCCCGGTCAGGGTGTCCCCGGCGACCGGCGAGTTCACCCGGCTGCAGGCGCCAGGAATCCCGCTGACGCTGCCCGGTCACCTAACCGAGATCACCGCGACGGCCGATGACGGTCACCCGATCCGCTCCTGGCTGGTGCTGCCAGACAACGGGAAGCCAGCCGATGGGCAGGAAACGCACCCGCTGCTGCTGTGGGTGCACGGCGGCCCGATGATGAGCTGGAATTCCTGGTCCTGGCGGTGGAACCCGTGGCTGATGGCGGGGCGCGGTTACGCGGTGCTGCTGCCCGACCCGGCGCTGTCGACCGGGTACGGCCAGGAATTCATCCAGCGCGGCTACCACGAGTGGGGCGACCGGCCGTTCCGCGACATCATGGCCGCCACCGACGCGGCCGTCGCCCGCGACGATATCGACGAGACCCGCACCGGCATGATGGGCGGCTCCTACGGCGGCTACATGGCCAACTGGATCGCGGGTCACACGGACCGGTTCGGTGCGATCGTGAGTCACGCGGGGCTGTGGGTGCTTGACCAGATGTTCGGCACCACCGACATGCCGATGTTCTGGCGCCCGCAGTTCGGCGACCCGCTCACCAGCCCCGAGATGTACGAGCGGAACTCCCCGCACCGGAGCCTGGACGAGATCAGCACTCCGATGCTGGTCATCCACGGTGACAAGGACTACCGGGTGCCGATCGGCGAGGCGCTGCGGCTGTGGTGGGACCTGAACAGGACCGCCAAGGACGCCAAGTTCCTGTACTTCCCCGACGAGAACCACTGGATCCTCACGCCGGGTAACCACACCGTCTGGTACGAGACCGTGTACGCCTTCCTGGGCCAGCACGTGCTCGGCGAAGAATGGCGCCGTCCTGAGCTCCTGTAACGTAACAGCATGACCCGGGCTGACCTGCACAAGCGGCCGGGCGAGGTAGCGGCCATGTTCGACGCCCTCGCCCAGCGCTATGACCTGCTCAACGATGTCCTGTCGATGGGCCAGGTGCGGCTATGGCGGCGGCGAGTCGCGCGGATCGTCGCCGCCGCGCACCCGGGCGCAGCGTCACCGAAATACGTGCTTGACCTGGCGGCGGGCACCGGGACCTCTACCTGGACTTTCCAGACTCATGGGGCCCGGGCGGTCGCGTGTGATTTCTCCCTCGGGATGCTGCGCGCCGGTCATCCACCGCACCCGGTGGCGGGCGACGCGGTGAACCTGCCGTTCCGTGACGAGTTCTTCGACGTGACCACGATCTCGTTCGGCCTGCGGAACGTCGAGGACACCAAGCGCGCGCTCGCCGAGATGTACCGGGTCACCCGGCCGGGCGGGCGGCTGGTGGTGTGCGAGTTCAGCCACATCACGATCAAGCCGCTGCACGACGCGTACCAGCGTTACCTGGTCAAGGGCCTGCCCGCCATCGCCCGGTCGATCGCGCGCAACCCGGTCGCGTACGAGTACTTGTCGGAGTCCATCACCGACTGGCCGGCCCAGGCCGAACTCGCGAACATAATCGAAAGCGCCGGGTGGCGCAGCGTGAAATGGCGGGATTTGTCGCTGGGGGTGGTCGCCGTGCACGTCGCGCGGCGGCCGGAGTAAACTGCGTGCAAAGGACTTGTGAAGCGGTTCACAAGGCATAGTCAACCCAAGGCAAGCCAAACTCAAGGCAGCAGAGATTCAGTGACCGAGCACTCCGCCCACCTCCCCGGGACCGCTAAGCCCGCTGATGAAGCCGACGTCATCATCGTCGGTGCCGGGCCGGCGGGCGCGACCACCGCGTACTACCTGGCGCAAGCCGGTATTGACGTGCTGGTCCTGGAGAAGGCCACCTTCCCCAGGGAGAAGGTGTGCGGTGACGGTCTCACCCCGCGCGCGGTCAAGTCCCTGGTGCAGATGGGCGTCCCCATCGAGGAACAGGGCTGGCTCAAGAACAAGGGCCTGCGCGTCATCAGTGGCGGCCAGCGCCTGGAACTTGAGTGGCCGGACCTGACCAGCTACCCCGGTTATGGCCTGGTGCGGACTCGCGCCAGCCTGGACGAGACACTGGCCCGCCGCGCGCAGGCGGCGGGCGCGCGCCTGCTCGAAGGCGTCACGGTCACCGGCCCGGTGATGGACGATCGCACCGGACGGATCACCGGTGTCATTACCGAAGAACAAGATGGGACCATAACGACGCGAGCTGGTCGCGTCGTCATCGCCGCTGACGGAAATTCGTCGCGGCTGTCGGTAGCCATGGGCCTGCGCAAGCGCGACGACCGGCCGCTGGGCGTCGCGGTTCGCACCTACTACAAATCACCCCGGCACAACGATGACTACCTGGAATCGTGGCTGGACCTGTGGGATGGGGACCGGATGCTGCCCGGCTACGGGTGGATCTTCGGCATGGGCGACGGAACCTCCAACGTCGGGCTCGGCCTGCTGAACACCAGCGAGGCGTTCGGCAAGACCGACTACCGCGCGCTGCTGCGCAGGTGGCTCGCCGGGATGCCGGACGAGTGGGGCTTCACCGAGGAGAACCGCACCGAGCCGATACGCGGCGCGGCCTTGCCGATGGGCTTCAACCGGACTCCGCACTACTACCAAGGGCTGCTGCTGGCCGGTGACGCCGGCGGCTTGGTGAACCCGTTCAACGGCGAGGGCATCGCGTACGCGATGGAGTCCGGCGAGATCCTGGCGCGCATCGTCGCCCAGGCGCTGGCCAGGCCCACCGAAGATGAGGTGCACCGGGTCCTTCGGCAGTATCCTCGGGCCTTGCAAGATGCCTACGGCGGCTACTACGCGCTTGGCCGGGTGTTCGTGAAGCTCATCGGACAGCCGAAGCTGATGCGGTACGCCAGCAAGAAAGGCATGGACCACCCGACCCTCATGAAGTTCGCGCTGAAACTGCTCGCGAACCTCACCGAACCACGCGGCGGAGACGCGATGGACCGGGTCATCAACGCCATGACCAAGGTCGCGCCCCACCCTGAGTAAATAGCGAAGATCACGATGCCTAGGATGGAAATCCCGCGCGTGCGAACACTGAACACCCACAAGCAGGAAGGGGCGGGGTCAGATGCTGAAGCCTTACGTTCCGATCCTCGTGCTGGCCGTGCTCGCCCTCGGCTTTGCCGCATTCTCTGTCACGATGGGCTCGCTCGCGGGCCCGAAGCGCTGGAATAAGGCCAAGCTCGAGAGCTACGAGTGCGGCATCGAGCCGACTCCGGTGCCCGAGGGCGGCGGCAAGGTCCCGGTCAAGTACTACCTGACCGCGATGCTATTCATCCTCTTCGACATCGAGATCGTCTTTCTGTATCCGTGGGCGGTGACCTTCGACAAGCTCGGGGCATTCGGCCTGGTGGAGATGGTCACCTTCGTCATCACGGTGCTGATCGCGTACGCCTACGTGTGGCGGCGCGGCGGTCTGGAGTGGGATTGAGTCATGGGCATTGAGGAGAAGCTGCCGAGCGGCGTTCTGCTGACCTCGGTTGAGAAGGTGGCCGGCTGGGCGCGGGCGCGCTCGGTATGGCCGGCCACGTTCGGACTGGCGTGCTGCGCCATCGAGCTGATGCAGACCGGCGGTCCGCGACACGACCTGGCCCGGTTCGGCATGGAGAAGACCGGGTCCACGCCCCGCGAGGCGGACCTGATGATCGTCGCCGGCCGGGTGAGCCAGAAAATGGCCCCGGTGCTGCGGCAGATCTACGACCAGATGCCCGAGCCCAAGTGGGTGATCTCGATGGGTGTCTGCGCTTCGAGCGGCGGCATGTTCAACAACTACGCGATCGTGCAGGGCGTGGACCACATCGTCCCGGTCGACATCTACCTGCCCGGCTGCCCGCCGCGGCCGGAGATGTTGATGGACGCGATCCTGAAGCTGCACGACAAGATCATGAACATGAAGCTGGGCAAGGACCGGGACCGCCAGATCACCGAGCTCGAGCACGCTCAGCTCGAGCTCAGCCCGATCCACGTGACCGTGCCGTCGGCCGCCGCGGAGGAGCTGCGATGAGTGAGCCGAAGGGCCCGGGAGACACAGCGGACCAGAATTTGCCTGCCGTAGCGGGTAAGGAGCGGCTCAGCTCCCCGGTAGTCGGTAAGGGAATGTTCGGGGTGACCGGGTCGCCGGACACCTCCGGTTACGGCCAGCTGCTGGTACGCAAGCCCGCCCCGCTGTCCACCGAACGCCCCTATGGCGGGTACTACGACACGGTGGCCGACGCGCTCGGCTTCGACGACGCGATCGAGCGGGTGGTGGTGGCGCACGGCGAGATCACCTTCCACATCCGCCGAGAGCGGCTGGTGGAGGTGTGCTCCAAGCTGCGCGATGACCCCGAGCTCCGGTTCGAGATCTGCACCGGGGTGTCCGGCGTGCACTATCCGACCGACGACGGCCGTGAGCTGCACGCCGTGTACCACTTGCTGTCGATCACGCACAACCGGCGGATCAGGCTCGAGGTGTCGGCGCCGGACGCCGACCCGCACATCCCGTCGATCACCAGCGTCTACCCGGCCAACAACTGGCATGAGCGGGAGACCTGGGACTTCTTCGGCATCATCTTTGACGGCCACCCGGCGCTGACCAGGATCGAGATGCCAGACGACTGGCGCGGTCATCCGCAGCGCAAGGATTACCCGCTCGGCGGTATCCCCGTCGAGTACCGCGGGACCAAGGTGCCGCCGCCCGACGAACGGAGGTCGTACGCATGACCGAGGAGCAGTCGGCGCCCCACGTTACCGGTGGCGCGTCCGACGCCGACGCGGACGCCGCCGAGGGCCGGGTCTACCACGTCGCGGGCGATGACTGGGACGAGGTTATCGGCGCGGGCGACGAGGGGGACGCGGAGAACGAGCTGATCGTGGTCAACATGGGCCCGCAGCACCCGTCCACACACGGCGTCCTGCGGCTCATCCTGACCTTGGAGGGCGAGACCGTCACCGAGGCCCGAGCCTCCATCGGGTACCTGCACACCGGCATCGAGAAGAACCTGGAGTTCCGGACGTGGACGCAGGGCACCACGTTCGTCACCCGGGCTGATTACCTCATGCCGCTGTTCAACGAGGCGGCCTACTGCCTCGCGGTCGAGCGGCTGCTCGGAATCGAGGACCGGATACCTGATCGCGCCCAGATCATCCGGGTGCTGATGATGGAGCTCAACCGGATCTCCTCGCACCTGGGCGGGCTTGGCCCGTTCGGCATGGAACTCGGTGCGACCACGATCTTCCTGCAGGGCGTGCGGATGCGGGAAAACGTCCTGGACATCTTCGAGATGATCACCGGGCTGCGGATGAACCACGCGTACATCCGGCCAGGCGGTGTCGCCCAGGACCTGCCGCCGGGCGCGATCGAGAAGATCAGGGACTTCCTGTCCAAGTCGCCGCACTGGCTCAAGCAGCTGCACTCGCTGATCGACGCGAACGCGGTGTTCATCGCCAGGACCCGGGGCATCGCGCAGCTCGACCTCGAGGGCTGCATGGCGCTCGCTGTCACCGGCCCGATCCTGCGGTCGACCGGGCTGCCATGGGACCTGCGTAAGTCCCAGCCGTACTGCGGTTACGAGACCTACGACTTCGAGGTCCCGGTGACCGATAGCTGCGACGCCTACGGCCGGTACCTGGTCAGGATCGAAGAGATCGCCGAGTCGCTGAAGATCATCGAGCAGTGCCTGGACCGGCTGACCCGCAAGGAGCACCAGGGCCCGGTGATGATCGAGGACGCTAAGGTCGGCTGGCCGGCCCGGCTGTCGCTCGGACCTGATGGGATGGGCCCGTCGCCGGAGCACATCGCGCACATCATGGGTCAGTCCATGGAGGCGCTGATCCACCACTTCAAGCTGGTCACCGAGGGCTTCCGGGTTCCGGCCGGCCAGGCGTACGTGGGGATCGAGTCGCCGAAGGGCGAACTCGGCTGCCACGTGGTCAGCGACGGTGGCACCCGGCCGTTCCGCGTGCATCTGCGGGATCCCTCGTTCCACCACATGCAGGCCCTGGCCGCGCTGACCGAGGGCGGCCTGCTAGCCGACGTGATCCCCGCGATCGCGTCGATTGATCCTGTGATCGGAGGCGTGGACAGGTAATGCCGTACAGCGAAGAGACGCTGACCCGCCTCAAGGCGGACTCGGCGGAGATCACGGGCCGCTACCCGAAGGCCCGCTCGGCGCTGCTGCCGCTGCTGTATTTGGTGCAGGCCGAGGAAGGGTATGTCTCCGAGGATGGCATCAAGTTCTGCGCCGAGACGCTCGGGATTACCGAGACCGAGGTGCTCGGGGTCGCCACCTTCTACACGATGTACTCCCACTCCGATGGCGGCGATTACCACGTCGGGGTCTGCACGAACACGTTGTGCGCGATCATGGGCGGCGACCAGATCTACGCCGAGCTGACCGAGGGCCACGAAGGTAATGGTCATGGCCCGGTGCAAGACGGCAACGTCTCTATCGAGCGGGTTGAGTGCAATGCCGCGTGTGACTATGCACCCGTCGTTATGGTCAATTGGGAGTTTTTCGACAACCAGACCCCGGAGACTGCCAGGCAACTGGTTGACGACCTCCAGGCGGGCACGCCGGTCAAGCCGACCCGCGGGCCGAACCGGTTGTGCACCTGGAAGCAGGCCTCCCGGGTGCTCGCCGGGTTCAACGACGGGCTCGCGGACGAGGGCCCGACGGCCGGCGGCCCGTCCCTGGTCGGCCTGAAGATCGCCAAGGAGCGCGGGTGGAAGGCGCCGCAGCCATGACCGATATTCTTACTCCGGTCCTTACCGCGGACTGGGACGAGCCTGATGCCTTCACACTGGCGGGCTACCAGCGGGCCGGCGGCTACAAGGCGCTGCCGAAGGCGCTGGCCATGCTGCCGGACGACGTGATCGCCACCGTCAAGGAGTCGGTGCTGCGCGGACGCGGCGGCGCCGGCTTCCCGACCGGTATGAAGTGGTCCTTCATCCCGCAGGGGGACGGCAAGCCGCACTACCTCGCGGTGAACGCGGACGAGTCGGAGCCGGGCACCTGCAAGGACGTCCCGCTGATGATGGCGACTCCGCACACGCTGATCGAGGGTGTCATCATCGCCTCGGACGCGATCCGGGCCAGCCACGCGTTCATCTACGTGCGCGGCGAGGTGCTGCACGTGGTTCGCCGCCTGCAGGCCGCGGTGGCCGAGGCCTACCAGGCGGGTTACCTCGGCAAGAACATCCTG
>JBEKHI010000111.1:0-23573 GCA_050012355.1 Streptosporangiaceae bacterium
GCAGGCGTTGTTCAGGGGAGCCTGCCGCGCTGGCCGGTGGACTACCAGACGCTGGAGCGGAACGGGTCGGCGGCCCTTCCGGACTGGATCCTGTCTTTCGTAGCGGGAGGCGCCGGTGCCGGGCGCACCCAGCGTGCCAACGTGGAGGCTTTCGGCGGCTGGGGGATCGTGCCGCGGATGATGCGGCAGGCCACCAAGCGCGACCTGTCGGTGTCGCTGTTCGGGCTCGAGCTGCCCAGCCCGCTGTTCCTGGCCCCGATCGGGGTCACCGGCATCTGCTCGCAGGACTTCCACGGCGACCTCGCCCTAGCAGGAGCTGTCGCCCGCACCGGTGTGCCGTGGGCCGTGACGACCCTGGCCCAAGACCCCCTAGAGCAGGTGGCCGCCCGGCTTGGCGACACCCCTGGGTTCTTCCAGCTGTACACGCCCAGCGACCGCGATGTCGCCACCAGTTTGATCCAGCGAGCCGAGCACGCCGGGTACCGCGCTCTTATCGTCACCCTCGACAGCTGGATATCCGGCTGGCGCCCTGGGGACCTGAACCTCGCGAACACCCCGGAACTCCGTGGCTACGTCCTGGCCAACTACTTCTCGGACCCGTATTTCCGCAAGCGCCTGGCCAAGAGCCCCGAGGATGACCCGCGCGCCGCGGTGGCGGAGTGGGTGAAGATCTTCGGGCTCTCGGTGGGCTGGGACGATCTCGCCTGGATGCGGGACGCCACCAGCCTGCCGATCGTGCTCAAGGGCATCAACCACCCCGACGACGTGCGCCGGGCCAAGGACTACGGCGTCGACGGCATTTACTGCTCCAACCACGGCGGCCGGCAGGCGGACGGCGGCCTCCCGGCCCTTGAGGCCCTGCCCGACGTGGTCGCCGCCGCGGGCGACACCCCGGTGCTCTTCGACTCCGGTGTCCGCACCGGCGCCGATGCGGTCAAAGCCCTGGCCCTAGGCGCTACCGCAGTGGGGATCGGCCGCCCCTATATCTACGCGCTGGCCCTCGGTGGTGAGGACGCCGTGGTGCACATTATCCGCTCGCTGCTCGCCGAGGCCGACCTGCTCATGGCCGTGGACGGCTACCCCACCCTGGCCGACCTGCGCGTTGACGGGGCGATCCGGCGGGTCCCCGGCCGCTGACCGTCATGGCCGCCACGCGTCAACGATCCTGGTTCTCGCTGGCCAAGACCCGCGACACTGCTCCAGCCTGGTCACTGCCGGCCCGCAGACCGGCGGCCCGATCGGACAGCTTCTATGGGCTGTCGTGCACATCGGCGAGCATGGCGAGGACTTGGCCGGCTTCAGGGACGCCGAGTTCGCGATAAAGGGCGACGGATTGCTGCCAGTGGGGCGGGCTTGGCCAGGATCGTCGGCAGCCTGGCATGCACCGCCCAGACCGTGGTGGGCGCAAGCCCGCTGGTACTTGTCTCCTCTCGCTGGCCATAGCGAGCGCGGCGGAGTGCTGGGTGCGGGCCTGGCCGGACTGACCTGCGGCTAGGGCGAGTTCACCTAGGCCGTTGAGCATCTCGGCTTCACCGGTCCGGTCGCCGGTGTCGCGGCAGAGAGTGAGGGCCGGCGCGGTGGGATGCTGGCGTGGTGGTTACCTTCCGGGCAGAGCAGTTCAGTGTCGGGGTGGGCGAGGCGGTCCTCGCTGACCTTCATGCGCGGATCTGGAACACGCGGTGGCCGGAGGCCGCACCGGGTGCGCCGTGGGAGCAGGGCACCGACCTGGATTACCTGAAGGACCTGCTGGGGTACTGGGCGGACGGCTTCGACTGGCGCGCGCAAGAACGCTGGCTGAACGGGTTTCATCATTTCCGGGCCGAGATCGACGGTATCCGAGTGCATTTCGTGCATGAGCGGGCCCGCAGCGGCCGCGGCATCCCGCTGATCTTGACCAACGGCTGGCCGAGCTGCTTCGCCGAATTCCTGCCGCTAGTGCCGCGGCTGACGGACCCGGCCGCGCATGACATTGACGGGCCCGGTTTCGACGTGGTCATCCCCTCGCTACCGGGCTACGGATTCTCCAGCAGGCCAGCCAGGACGGGGGTGACATGCCGGTACACGGCGGGGCTGTGGCACCGCCTGATGCGCGGCCTGGGCTATCAGCGCTACGGCGCGCACGGCGGCGACTTCGGTTCCGCCGTCACGACGTTCATGGCACTGGACGACCCGGCGCCTATGCTCGGCATTCACCTGTCCAACCTGGACCTCGCGCCCTTTACCGGAGCAGCGGCGCGGCCGTTGTCCGCGGCAGAACGCGTCTACCTGGCCCAGTACCAGCGATGGCGTGACGATGACCGCGGCTACGGCGCGATCCAGTCGACGCGGCCCCAGACGGTCGGCTACGGCCTCAACGACTCGCCAGCCGGCCTGGCTGCCTGGGTACTGGAGAAGTGGCGCGGCTGGTCCGATTCCGGCGGGGACATCAGCGCCACCTTCTCCCGCGACTTTCTGCTCACCGTGCTGACCCTGTACTGGGCCACCCAGACGATCACGTCCTCCATGCGGGATTACGTGGACAACCGATGGCTGGCAGCCGAGCTGGGCCCCGCCGACGCGGTCACGGTGCCCACCGCGGTCGCTGTCTTTGCGCACCAGTTCATCGATGACGGCACACCTCCCCGCGAGTGGGCCGAGCGGCTGTACAACATCCGCCGGTGGACACCCATGCCCAGCGGTGGCCACTTCCCCTCTGCCGAGCAACCCAACCTGCTCAGCCGCGACATCGCAGCCTTCTTTAACGAACTCGCCGCAGCGGAGCATGCCCCCGCAGCTGCTGAGCTCGCCCGGGCGCACATGCCCCGACATGCAACGGGTGAGGATCCTTCTCACCGCCCGGCGACCAGCCCAGAACATCGTGTTTAACTGACCAATCTCCGCCCGCACCGGGTCTCGACGCTGGATGCCGGTTTGACCGGGGAGCGCGGACGGGTTGCCCGGGGATCAAGCGCACCCGGGCTCGGGCGGGTGCCCGTGATGGTGGCCGGGGAAGGGCGTCAGCTCGCCGGCCGGCCAAAGTTAGCTGGTGATCATGACGGGGCTGCCCAGCGGGATGCGGGACAGTACCCGGAGCGCGGCGGCAGGAACGCGCACGCAGCCGTGACTGACTGCATGGCCGAATACAGTCTTGTCGGGCCAGCCGTGCAGAGCGACTGTGCCGGGTCCGCCGCCGAAGGTGTCGAGAGTGGCCGAGTGCACGCCAAGCGGGAGGATCAGCGGGCTGTAGGCCGGCTGGGCGGGAGAGAGGGAGGCGAGCAGGAACGTCCGCCCGGTAGGGGTAGGCTCACCCGGTAGGCGCTGGAGGCCGCCTGCAGTCCGCTGCCGCCGGAGTAGATCCATCCGGTTGACCGGTTCGGCCTGCTTGGCAGCAGGACTCGTTCCCATCCCGGCTGTGTCTGCACGACCGGTACCCATGTCGGGTTGTCCAGCTCGGTGGGGGGCAGCGCTCCCACTGGCGGGCCGCCCGGGCGGGCGTAGACCACCTGTGTGACTGCGGGATGCGTTACGAGTCCGCTCTCGATGGCGAACGGGTCTGGGTCCTGCGGCGCGCCGCGCAATGTCGTGAAGGTCGTAGCACGCGGCAATCGGGCTGCTTGCGCTGAGGACACCGCCTGTGGCGGAACCGGACGCGGAGAGAGGCGCGAGAGAGCCGCTGACGCGAAATGCGACGGCGCGCTTGTTCCGCAGGCGGCGGCAAGGGTCATGACGGCCAGTGCCGTAGCGCACGCGGCTGCCTTTACTGGCCAGGCAGCCCTCTGGCCGTGCCTGCCAGACCGAAAGTGATCATGCACGGAGAACCTCCGGAAAGATACTAGTGCTGTACTAAATTGCCGTTTCCGACATTTGCCCGCAGAAGGAATTATGGCGCCGAAGTCATGTGGCGACCCGAAAGGGGAGCAATTCCTGCTTCGTGAGAGCGGTCCGCATCGTAGCACCACAGAATTTTCTTTATCATGTCGCCCGCCGTCCAGTTCCGTTGGGATTCAGCCCGGTCAGCAGGACTTATTTCCGGCATTCCGTTTGGGCACGTGTCCTGCCTGCAGTCGCGGATATCTCCAGGTAGTATGCCCGATGGGGCGCGCAGAGGTTCCGGGGATTTATGAGCCACTGATGACCGCTCCGCGGGGACTTACGGTTAGCTGGCTGCGCACGCGGCCGAACATCTCGGCTCATCGACGTATATGACAGCCGGGCATGTCCGGCATTTTTATAGGGGGAAAGTCCGGTTAAATGAAATCTGCCTTCACTTGTGCATCCCGTAGGCCACACAGGTTCCCCTGGCTGGGGGCGGGCTGTGTGCCTATTGCTGTCGCGGCCGTGGTGGTCGCTGCGCAATCGGGTGCGAGCGCCGCACAATCGCCAGTGGGTCTGGGGACGGCCAGCGCCTTCGCGGTCCTGGCCGGGACCACGGTCACCAACACCGGTCCCAGCGTTGTCACCGGGGACCTGGGCGTGAGCCCGGGCACCGCGGTAACCGGGTTTCCCCCGGGCACGGTGCTCGGGGCCCAGCACGACGCCGATGCTGTCGCGCTGCAAGCGCAATCTGACTTGACGACCGCATACAACGACGCCGCCGGCCGAACCCCGCCGGTCAGCGTCTCGGGTGACCTCGTCGGCAAGACCCTCACCCCCGGCGTCTATAAGTCCACGTCCTCCCTCGGGCTAACCGGCACGGTCACTCTCAACGGTGAGGGCGATCCCGGGGCCGTGTTCATCTTCCAGGTCGCATCCACGCTCATCACGGGATCAGCCAGCCATGTCGACCTCACCGGCGGCGCCCAGGCATGCAACATCTTCTGGCAAGTGGGCAGTTCGGCGACGCTGGGGACGCATTCCACCTTCGCGGGCAACGTCCTTGCCCTGACGTCAATCTCGGTAGAGACCGGCACCACCGTCGACGGTCGCGTGCTGGCGCGCAACGGCCAGGTCAGCCTCGATGACAACACGATCACAAGGGCCAACTGCACCATTCCGCCAACTCCTGGCCGAGGCCATCACCACCATCACCCTGGCCGGGGCCACCATCACCGCCCTGGTCACGGCTACCATCACCCCCCTGGCCGGAGCCACCATCACCACCCTGGTCACGGCTACCATCACCCCCCTGGCCGGAGCCACCATCACCACCCTGGTCACGGCCATCACCACCACCCTGGTCGCTGCCACCATCACCACCACCACGGGGTCGCCCCGGCACCTGTTCCCAAGCCGGTCAGCGTGAACTTCGGCGTGACCGGCTGACGACTCCCGTAACCAGCCACTATGGAGGTCGGCCGCTAGGAAACGGCTGGATCCGGATTGTCGCTGATTATTCCTGCAGCGAACCCGGGCAACCGGATCGGGTGCCTTCAGCTGCGCACCGCACTGCCACCCTGAAACAGGCGGCAGGGACAAGCTCGGAGTCATCGCTCGCAAAACTCGGCTGAACCCGGCGGCTACTCGCCGATTGCTGCAACCGCATGCGACCAGAGGATCGGCCTCGCTGCCGTCGCGGACGGCCAACTCGCCGCAGGAGACGGCCCCGCCCGCGTGGGCGGGGCCGTCCTTGAGTGCTAGTCCGGCGGTGCCGGGGCGTAGCCGACTGGCCGGGCGGTGAAGGTGCCCCGGCCCTGTGTCCGGCTACGCAGCCGGTTCGCGTAGCCGGAAAGCCAACTCCTGGCGGACATGACCGGCTCGCCGGTCGTCGAGCTGAACCGCGCGGTCGCGGTGGCCATGGCCGACGGCCCCGCGGCCGGGCTGACGCTGCTGCAGCACCTAGAGGCCGACGGCGCCCTGGCCGGCTACTACCTGCTGCCCGCGACCCGGGCCGACTTCCTGCGTCGCCTTGGCCGGAACGAGGAAGCCGCCAGCGCCTACGAGGAGGCGGCCGCCCTTACCAGCACCGGCCCCGAGCGCCGGTTCCTGAACGCGCGGCTGGCAGAAGTCAGATCGCAAGGTGCGTTGTAAACCCGGCGGACGCGGCCAGCTGAGCGGTAGCGTTTGCTAGCCGCGCCAGTGCACGCCCCTCCTGGCTTGCGGCCATCCCAACCACTCCCGCGTTCACGAGGTGAGATCCATGCAGATCACTGGCCTGTCGCCCTGTCTTGAGTACGCCCGAAAAATTACTAGATATCCGCATTTCAGGACGATTGCTGAAATCGCCGGCGCGGCTGTGCTGCTCGGCGGCGGCGCCACCGCGGCCGCCGCGGTGCTGCCCGCTACCACGAGCACCACGATTCACGGCTGCGAGAACACCAAGACCGGCGCGCTCAGCGTGCGACTCAGCTCCGCGTGCCCCAAGGGGACCACGGCCGTGTCCTGGAACACGACCGGACCCCAGGGACCCGCCGGGACGACAGGCGTCTTTGGCACCAAGACCAACACCGGCCCCGGTGACGACGGGGCCAGCAACCCATATTGCTATCTCGGTCAGATCGTTCTCAGCGCGGGGGTCACAGCCCCGCCTGGCTCCGTGCCCGCCAGTGGCCAGACCTTGTACATCAACGAGAACGAGGCCCTGTTCGCTCTCCTCGGGGTGATGTACGGCGGAAACGGCACGACGACCTTCAAGCTTCCCGACCTCAGGAAGTCCGCACCCGATGGCCTCACCTACTCCATCTGCGTGACCGGAATCTACCCGCCGGCGTCGTAATCCGGGTGCCCGAGGCAACGGGCTGCGTCGTTATGGATTAATGAAGATCTTGAACTGCCGCGGGCGAGACCGGCACCGGCTCGCCCGCGGTCAGCCGGGCGTGGTGCCGTGGCGTAGCAAATCCAGGCACCGGCCGGCTTGGTCGGAGTCGGCGCTGCTGACGGCGATCCCGGTGGCCACGGCGAGCAGGTCGGCCGCGGTGACGGTCGCGCGGACGGCGCCGTCGGCTTGCGCCCGGACCAGCAAGGCGGACGCCGTCGAGCGCATGGCCTGATGCCATTCGTCATACAGCGTCTCCTTGTCGCCGGAGATGGCGAACGCCAGGTCCCGCTTGGTTGCCACGTGCGCGATGAAGGCCCGGAGCCAGCCGAACAGCGCTTCTCCGGGCTCTTCGCCGGTCTCCCCCGCCGCACACAGGTCGGCTACTTCACTGGCGTACACCGCGACAATCAGCTCGCGGCGCGTCGGGAAGTGCCGGTACAGCGTGGCGTTGCCGGTCCCGGCCCGGCGGGCGATCTCATCGAGCGACGCGTCGGCGCCTTGCTCATCGAAGACCTCGCGGGCGGCGGCGAGCAGCAGTTCCCGGTTCCTGCGGGCGTCGGCGCGCAGCGGTCGTTCCCCGTCTGATCGCGGCACGCCTGCTCCCCTCTTGTTAAACGGGGACTTCCCCGGTTAAGCTCTCCCGTAACTGGGGAGTTCCCCGATTCTACGTCTTAGGGAGACACGGGCATGATCACTAACCCGGCTGAGGTTCACCTGCGCGTAGTCGAACTGGGCGGCGCGGGCCGCCTACCGGAAGCACTCGTATTCATCGATCCCGACGTCATCGACCACCGGGGCGGGATCTCCGGCGACCACGTGGGGCTGGCGGCGTGGAAAGAAAAGTGGGAACGGATGGGTACGCTCCCGGTGACCGTGGAGAACAACGTCGCCGCTGGCGAGTTCTCCACGAACCGCTACACGGTCCGCGGCAAGGACGCCACCTCGGGGCGCGACTACGAGGTGACCGGCCTGGACATGGTCCGGGTGCGCGACGGCAAGATCGTCGAGCACTGGGCACTGGTGGACACGACAGCGATGCGGGCCCAGATCTCCTTACTCGTAGCCCACCGCGCGCAACAGGCGGGAGCGGCGGGTGCCCGCGGCCGGGCGCGCTGGCTCGGCGGACTCTGCTGGCTGGCCGGCGACGATGGACTCGGCCATCCCGTAGAGCAGCGGGAGCGCGCCGGCGACGACGCCACCGGTCCGGTTGATGTGGTCGACCCCGGGCCGATGACCTTGGCGTTGCCGACGATGGTGCGCACCAGTTCCGCGCACTCCTCCAGGTTGGCGGCGACCCGGTTCAGCAGGCTGCCGATCCAGTACAGGTGGATCGCCAGGCCAGCGATCAGCGCGACGATGTCGAGAACGCTCCAGATAACCAGGCCGGTCATGACCGCACCTTGCCCAGCACCCGGCCGAGGAACAGGTGGTGTTGCAGGCCCTCGGCGAGTACCGCCTCCACGCCGTCGGCGACCTTCGGGATGAGGGCGGCGTCCGCGGTGTTCTCGGCGGCCTGCCGTAGCGTGTCCCTGACCTGCTCGACCCGCCGGTCAATGACTTTGATCAGGTAGATCAGCACGGTCAGCATGACCGCGACGGCGACGACCACGATCAAGCCGACTACGTTCGCGACGATCCATGGTGTGTGCACTGATCAGCCTCCGAGCTTCTCGCGGCCGCGGCGCAGGCCCGCGACGATGATCGTGGCGTGCTCGATCGTGGTCCGCAGGGCGGCGAGCGGCGCGGTGTTGGTTACCGCCTCGCCAAGCGCGGCGTTGATCCGGGGCGCCTCGTCGCCGATCGCCTTGGCCAGCAGGATGATCGTGGTGACGAGGACGACGACCGCGAGCACCACGATCCCGCCGATGACGTAGCCGGCGATCCAGCCGGCGCTCATTCGGGGACTCCTTCGCAGAAGTCGCGAACCGGTTTCAGCGCCTCGTTGACACTCGTGAGCCGCGGGGGCACCGGCTGGGTGAGCTCGGCGACCACGCGGACGCCACCGGTCGTGGCGCGCAGCGTGGACAGCACCGCCCGCAGGTGGAAGATCACCCGGATCAGGCCCAGCGCGGCGAACGCCACGATGAGCAGGGCGGCGACGACGATCAGGTAGGCGGCCGCGGGCATCGGGTCACTCCGCCAGTAGTTTCGCGACTGAGCCGGCGTAGCGGACCGCGCCCGCGGATACCGCCGTGATGGTGGCGTCGGTGGTGGCCAGCGCGTCCCGGCAGGCCGTCGAGTTCACCGATGAGCGCGACCCCGCCGTCGAGGATGTCGCTGGTTGCGTCGCGGATCCGTTCGCAGGCCGCGAGCACCCGGTTCAGCAGGTAGATGACCACCGGCAAGACGACCACCAGCAGGATGACGCCGCCAATCCACAACATCAGGTGCTCCTCGGCTCGTAGGGGAGGAAGAAGCGGCGGAACACTCTGGTCAGCGCCAGCGCCGCCGCGCGGAACGCGATCGTGAGTCCCTGCGCGGGCGCCGCCGAGACCCCCGGTCCGCCCTCGATCTGGCGGCGCATCGCGGTGGCGAAGTCCCGCATCAGTATCGAGGACACATCGGAGATCATGCCCCGGCCGTATTGCGCCGCCGCGCCGGACAGCTGCAGGTCTTGCTTGACCTCGACCCGGGTCGCCGGTCCGGCCGGGGCGAGGGTCGCGGTGACCACCATCGCCGCCTGGCCCCGGCCGCGCTCGTCGGATCCGCTGGCGTGCACGACGAGGCGGTGGTGGTCGTTGTCTCGTTCGGTGATGTCGGCGATGCCGGTGAACCGCAAGCGCACCGGGCCCATCCGTATCGCCACCCGGCCGGCGTAGCTGTCCTCGCCTTTGGTTTCCGTCAGCTCGGCGCCCGGCAGGCAGGCGGCGACCCGCGGGATGTCACCAAAGAACTCCCACACCTGCGCGACGGGCAGCGCGACCTCGAACTCGTTGCTGATCAGCATCGCGACGCGCTCTCCTCGAAAGTGTGACGGCACCCCACACAGCAGAACCGGTACGTAACCCCATCCCGCACCGCCGTGTAAGCGTCGCTGGTCACCGTCATCCCGCAGACCGGGTCGGTCGATGTGACATCGACCGGCATAGAGCCCGGTCGATGTGACATCGACAGTTCCGGTGCCAGCTCCCCCGAGGCGCGGAGCTTGACGAGCTCGGCGAGGATGGCGACCGCGATCTCGTCCGGCGCGAGCGTGTTGCTGAACGGCCCGGTGACGAACTCGCGCACCGGGATGGCGCGCCGTCCGGCCGGTCCCTGCGCGATAATAGTGCCGCCGAGCGCGGTGACGACGGAGGCCCAATCACCTTGCGGATCCGCGTGACACAGCGACCCCACGAGAGTGCCCCGGTTTCGCACGATCGGGTCGGCGATGACCGGCGCGGCGGAGGCCATCAGCGGCTGGGTGTCCTTGAGCAACGTTGATCGTTCCAGATCAACGTGACGGCATAGCGCGCCGACGCGCAGCGTGCCGTCGGAGTCCTGATGGTGATAGGCAAGGTCACCGATGTTATTGATGTCGACGACGAGCCTCGGCGCCGCGAACCTGAGCTTCATTAGCGGGATCAGGCTCTGGCCGCCGGCCAGCACCTTCGCCTCGTCGCCTGCCTCCGTGAGCAGCCCGATCGCTTCACCGAGACTGCGCGGGGCCTCGTATTCGAACCGCGCCGGATACATCAGTCGTCCGCCTCCGGCCCTGATCCGTCACCCGGGTCCGGGCGCGGCTCCTGGTGCGGCGGCCATGGCCCCGGCATCGGCTGCCCGGCGACCTTGAGGTACTCCACCAGCTGCGGCCACGCCCAGACGGTTGGTGATCTGGCCGTCTTCGGCGCGTCCTCGATGAGCTCGTAAAGCCTGGGGTTCCCGCGACTGTGCCCGTCGGACTCTACCCGCATGCCGCCCTCCCTCTGCAGGCGTCGTCGCCAGCAGTAAGTCCAATGATCTATCGGGCAGCAGTCTTAGCAATAAGTCATTTGCGGCTGTAAGTACGCGAGGGGCAGGATGTCGGCTATGAGCGACATGACGGTCAGGACCTGGTCGGCCACCGCCACCGAAACGGGCGCCAGCGAGTACAGCAGGTACTTCACCGGCACGCTGCTGCCCGAGCTGCGCAAGTTGCCGGGATTCGCGGGCGCGTACCTGCTTAGCCGTGAGCTCGACGGCACCGTGGAGCTGACCGCGCACACGTTCTGGGACTCGCCTGCCGTCATCCGCGCGTTCACCGGGGATGACATCAGCGTGTCCGTCGTCGAACCGGAGGCGCAGGCGATGCTGCTGGACTTCGACCCCACCGCGACGCACCGCGAGGTACTGACCGACGCCCGAGGCTAGCCTCCGGCGCCGCGGACCCGGACCAGCGCGGCCGGCGTCAGCCCGGCGAGCTCCGTACATTCCCTGGTCAGGTGCGCCTGATCGGCGTACCCAGCAGTCGCCGCGAGCGACGCGAGGTCCGTACTGTCCCCGGCGTCCACCATTGTGACAAAACGGCGAAACCTCATCACCCGCTGCAATGTCTTCGGCCCATAGCCAACGGCGGCCTGGAAGCGACGGCGGAGCTGGCGCGGACTCACGCCGGTGGCGGCGGCGGTCTGCTCAGCGCTGGTGCGGGGATCTCTCAGCAGCCGCGCCGCGTGCTGGACGGCCCGGTCGATTTCGGCGTCGGCCACCAGGCGGCCGGCGATGTCCAGCAGCCGCGTGGCCGCCTCGGCCACCGGGAGGTCATACGGGAGTTCGTGCGCCGCGTCGGGCAGCAGGTCGGGTAGCTCGACTCGCTGGTCCCTGAGCTCGCTGAGCGGGACCCCGAGCACCGCGCCGCCCGCCGCCGGGCGGAACCTGACCGCCAGCACCGCCGCCCCGCCGACCTGGGTCGGAGCCGGGCCGGTGTCGGGACCCGCCACGTAACCGCCCTTGCCCTGCTCCCAGATCAGGTCGCTGCAGCCGTCCGGCAGGACCAGGACCTCGCCCGCCCCGGCGCCATCCCGCCCCCACAGGCACGCCACCGCGCCGCGCAGCGCGGCGGGCGCTGGCCACTCGGCGTAGTCACCAGGAATCCCCGACACTCTCCCAGGGTATGGCCGTTTCGTTCAATACGGCGGCCGGCCATCGTGGTGGGATAACGACATGGAGACTCCTGACTTCGCCGCCGCGGCCTCCTTTGTCGCGGCCAATGGCCGGGTGCTGGACCGGCGCCGGTTCGAGCGGCTGTTCCTGGGCGGCTCAGCTTTCGGCGGCTCGGCGACGCCGGTCCGCGACGCGGTGGCCGCCTACCGGAACGCCGATGGCGGGTTCGGTCACGCGCTCGAGCCGGACTGCCGGTGCGACGCGAGCCAGCCGGCCGCTGTTGAGATGGCGCTGCGGGTGATGCACGAGTGCGACGCGTGGGACTCCGCGCTGGTGTCCGGCGCGTGCGACTGGCTCGGGTCGGTGGCGCCAGACGAGGGGGGCGCGGCCTTCGTCGAGCCCACCGTGTCCGAGGGAGCGCACGCGCCGTGGTGGGTGGCCGAGGACGGGCATCCCGCGTCGCTCATCGCGACCGGCATGATCACCGGAACCCTGCACGCGCGGGGCTTCTCGCATCCATGGCTGAAGGCCGCCACCGAGGTGATGTGGACCAGGCTGGAGAAGGCGGAGCAGCCGAGCGCGTACGAGATGTTCGGCATCCTGGCGTTCCTGCGGTACGTCCCGGATACCGCCCGCGCCCGCGACGCCCTCGGCCAGGTCGGGCCGATGCTGACCGCGGTCGTGGAACTGGACCCGGACGCGACTGGCGAGGTGCACGGGCCGCTGGACTTCGCGCCCGAGCCGGAGTCGCCGGCTCGCGGCTTGTTTGACGACGCCGTGATCGACGCGCACCTGAACCGCCTCGCCACCGGCCAGCGCGACGACGGCGGCTGGTCATTCAACTGGCCATCCTGGTCCCCCGCCGCCGAACGCGACTGGCGCGGCGCCCTGACCGTCGACGCGATTCGCACGCTGCGAGCCAACGGCCGCCGCATCCCCGGGTGACCCCCGCCGCCTGATCCTGGTGGGTGCCGCGGTTCTTGGACGTGTCGGTTATCAACTTGACGGTTTCGGACGTGCCGTGGTGCCCGTTATCTCACCGTGCACCCCATCTGTCCCCGACGCTCAGGCTCTCGCGCTCATGACATCATGCGCCGCGGAACGCATCCGGCACGAAATCACGCACCGAACCGACACTCACAACTAAGTGCGTCCCTTTCCTCATTGATGCGGCACTCACCAGGGAAAACTAGCCGGTTTTGGCCGAGACGACCGCGAAGACATCCGGCACGTCTGGTCCCGTTTCGATGGTGCGGGTGACGCGCAGGCCGGCCTGCAGCATCCCGTTGAGCAACGCGGCGATCGGGACATGCCAGGCGCCCACCCGCGCCCGCACTCCCGATGGTGACCACGCGTCGAAGCTGCGGGACCGGTCGGCGTACCGGCCGTCGATCGTGATCCGGACCGGGTCGCTCCGGTCGGCGAACGCCCCGACGAAGCACGGGTGGACCCCGATGTGCACGAACCGGCCGCCGGGACGCAGCACGCGCGCGGCTTCGCGCAGCGCGGCCGCGTAGTCCGGCATGTCAGTGTGCGCGAGCACGCAGATGGCCGCGTCGCACGACGCGTCGGGCAGCGGCAGCGCCGTGGCGTCGGCGAGCGCGACCGGCAGCCGCCCGGCCGCGTGGCGGAGCTGGCCGGCGGATAGATCCACCCCGATCGGCGCCCACCCCAGGGCGCGCACCACCGCGGCCCGGGCACCGGTTCCGCAGCAGAGGTCCAGGCAGCGACCGGTTCCCCCGCCGAGCAGTTCCCTGGTCAGCTCGTTGATCCTGTCGTAGTACCCAGCGGCCGGAGAGGCACTGATGTAGTCCTCATACCAGTCCGCGTACGCGTCGTAAGCCGCCGACTGCCTCACACCCGAAGCGTAAACCGCCGCCCATTAGCCCCAAAAGCCCGATTCGCGCTCGGCTGAACCGCCGCCCGCGACCCCAGCGATGGGACATCGATAGCGCCTGAGCGCCTGCGGTGGGCCATCGCTGGGGCTCGGCGGGCCGGGCCGGGGCGCTGCGGCGGCGGGAGGCCGGGGCTGCCGAGGGGCTCCGGCGGGGCAGGGCGGCAGAGGGCGGGGGCTAGGCGCCGTAGAAGAGGGGTTCCATTACGGCGCGGGCGCGGCGGGCGGTGCGGCGGTAGGTCTCGGTGAGCGCCTGGGCCGGAGACACGATCGTGCCGGGCGGGCCGGGAACCTCGTTCTCGCCGGGAGCGAAGCCGAGCAGCCGGGCCACCGCGGTGAGCTCGATGTGCTTGGCGGGCAGCATGTCGCCGGGGCGGCCGGTGACCAGGGTGACCGCGTTGCGGATGCGGGCCGCCAGCTCCCATGACGCGCGCAGCGCCGCCGCGTCGGCGTCCGGGACCAGGTCAGCCGCGACCGCCGCCGACAGCGCGTCCATGGTGCGGGTGGTACGCAGGCCAGCGATGGCATGGCCGTAGCGCAGCTGCAGCAACTGCACGGTCCACTCCACGTCCGACAGCCCGCCCGGGCCGAGCTTGACGTGCAGCGCGCGGTCGGCGCCCCGCGGGATCCGCTCGGCCTCCACCCGCGCCTTGATCCGGCGGATCTCCCGCACGACGGTGTCCGGCAGCGAGGCGGGATAGCGGTACTGGTCGGCCAGCGCCAGGAACTCGGCCCCGAGCGACGCGTCACCCGCCGCGAACTCGGCGCGCAGCAGCGCCTGCGATTCCCACGGCGCGGACCGTTGTTCGTAGTAGCGGCGGACCGCTGCCAGGCTGCGCACCAGCGGCCCCTGGCGCCCCTCCGGCCGCAAGTCCGCGTCCAGCACCAGCTCCGGATCCGGCGATGGCAGCGACAGCAGCCGTCGGATCTCCATGCCGATCGCCTGGGCCGAATCCGAGGCCAGCCGGTCTTCGGCCGCGTCGAGCCCGGGCAGCGGGTCGTGCACGAAGATCACGTCGGCGTCGCTGCCGAAGCCGGTCTCATGCCCGCCGAACCGGCCCATCGCGATCACCGTGAACCTCGTCGGCACCGGCCGCCGCAGCTCCATCTCGATTTTCGCGATCGCCGCGGCCAGCGCCGCCTCGATCGTCGCCCCGGTCACCGCTGTCAGCGCTTCCCCGATGGGGGCTTCCGCGGTCAGGCCGCCCCGCGGGATCGTGGCCTCGCTCGTCTCGGCCAGCGATGGCACGCCGAGCACGTCCGCCGCCGCGACCCGCAGCAGCTCGCGCCGTCGCAGCGACCGCACGGTGGCGACCGCCGCCTCCGCGTTATCGCCATGCCGCTTCGCCGCCGCCACGAATTCAGAACGCAGCGTGTCCATCTCCCTGGGCACCAGTTCCGCGTCGTCGGCGAAGATCGCCACGGCCTCCGGTGCCCGCAGCAGCAACCCGGCCGCGTACCGGCTGGACGCGAGCACCGAGGCGAGCCGGTGCGCGGCCTTCGTCTCATCCCGCAGCAGCCGCAGATACCAGGGGGTCTCCCCCAGCGCCTCGCTGACCTGCCGGAACGCCAGCAGGCCAGCGTCCGGCTCGGCGGCGTCCGCGAACCAGCCGAGCAGTACCGGCAGCAGGGTCCGCTGGATCGCCGCCCGGCGGGACACCCCCGAGGTGAGCGCCTCGATGTGCCGCAGCGCGCCCGCCGGGTCACGGTAGCCAAGCGCCTCGAGCCGGGCACGGGCGGCGGCCGGGGTCAGCCTGGCCGCATCGGCGGGAAGCCGGGCCACCGCCTCGAGCAGCGGCCGGTAAAAGATTTTCTCGTGCAGCCGGCGGACCTGCCGCGCGTGCCGTCGCCACACCTGGGTAAAGGCTTCGGCCGGGTCGAGTCTGCGACCGTCGTTATGGTCGATCATGACTCTTCCAAGCCGCCGAAGTACGGCGGGATCCTCGGGCAGCGTGTGGGTGCGGCTGAGACGGAACAACTGCAGCAGATGCTCGGTGCGACGCAGGAAGCGGTACGCCTCGGCCAGGTCGGTCGCGTCGGCGCGGCCGACGTAGCCGCCGTCGGCGAGCGCGGCCAGCGCGGCCAGGGTGGATTGCTGGCGCAGGCCAGGGTCGGTGCGGCCGTGCACGAGCTGGAGCAGTTGCACCGCGAACTCGATGTCGCGCAGCCCGCCAGGGCCGAGCTTCAGCTCGTGGCTGGCGCTGCTGCTCGGCAGCGAGCGTTCCACCCGGCGGCGCATCGCCTGGACGTCCTCGACGAAGTTCTCCCGCTGCGCGGCTTGCCAGACCAGCGGCGCGACGGCCTCGGCGTACCGCTCGCCGAGCTCGTCGTCGCCGGCCACTGGCCTGGCCTTCAGCAGCGCCTGGAACTCCCAGGTCTTCGCCCACTTCTCGTAGTACGCCAGGTGGCTGGCCAGGGTGCGGACCAGCGGGCCGCTGCGGCCCTCCGGACGCAGGTTCGGGTCGACCGGGAACAGCGAGCCCTCAGGGGTGACCCGGCCGCAGACATCGATGACGCCGGCGGCGAGTTTGCTGGCCGCGGCGTCGGCCGGCTCGGCGACGAAGATCACGTCGACGTCGCTGGCGTAGTTGAGCTCGCGGCCGCCGGTCTTGCCCATCGCGACGATGGCGAGCCGGGTACTGCTGTCGCCCTGCTCGGCCCTGGCAATGGACTCGGCCGCGGCGAGGACGGCGGCGGCCAGGTCGGCGAGCTCGGCGGCGGTCTCGTCGAAGGTGGCCAGGCCGGTGAGGTCGCGGGCCGCTAGGTGCAGGATGCGGCGGTGGTAGCGGGCGGTGAGGTCGCGGGCGGTAGTGGCGACGGCGAACTCGTCACGCAGCTCATGGGGGGACGGGCGGCGCATCGGGCCGCGTAGCACGCCGATGTCCTCCGGGTGCCTGGCGAGGTGATCGGCCAGCGCCGTACTGGCGCCAAGCACCATGGTGAGCCGGGCCGTCAGCTCGGGGTCGGCGCGGAGCTCGTCGAGGACCGGGTGGCGTTCCGCTAGCCGGACCAGGCCGTCGAGCGCGATGTCCGGGTCGGGGGCGGCGGCCAGCGTCACCACGAGGCCGACATCCGCGCCACCGGGGACCGCGCGGGCAACGGACGGGACGCTCACGTCCGCGCGCAGGTCATCGCGGAGCCGATGCTCGGCGCGGGCCGCGTCGGCGAAACCAAGCCGGGCCAGCCATCCGGCCAGGCTGCTCCGCGTATCGGTCACGATGTAACGGTATACGGCGAGCCCTCATAGCGAACCCGCAGGTTCCTGGGTCATCTTTCAGATCCCGGTTGGATACGGTGCACCGTCCCGTACTAGAAGGAGCTGAATTCCGTTGCCCCGCGCACGTATCTTCGCCGTCGTCGCCCTGGCCCTCACGCTGACGGCGTGTGGCGCATCGTCCACAACCTCTCCCTCATCTTCCGCCACCTCATCGTCCTCATCGTCGTCGATGAGCGCGTATTTCGCCTGCCTTAAGAAACACGGGGTGACCACCGGCGGCTTCGGCGGCCACCGGCCATCCGGAACGTTCAGCCCGCGGGCTGGCGCCTCGGCACGGCCCACCGCCCGGCCCACCGGGGGCGCCGGATTCGGCGGCGGGAAAGACTCGGCCGCGTTCAAGGCGTGCGAGTCGCTACGCCCGTCAGGCGGTTTTGGCGGTGGTCCAGGAGGAGGCGGCGGCGGCTTCTGAGACCGCTCTCAGCAGGCTGAAGTTCTGCACAAATTCTGAGGATCTTCACGAATCCATGGCTCGGGCCGAGGCGCACCGCATGGGACGTGCAGTGACTCCCAGGATGCTGGGGCCAGCATCCGAGAAGGAGACCCTCCATGTTCCTTACCTACCTGCGCCGGGAACTGCGGCAGCGGGCCAAACAAGCCGTGTTCATCGCGCTCGGCCTGGCCGTCGGTATCGGCCTCGTGCTCACGGTGACGTCGGCGTCGGCCGGAGTGAAGAAGGCACAAGCCAAGGTGCTGGACTCGCTCTACGGGGTCGGCACCGACATCACCGTGACCAAGACCGCGGCGGCTGGGTCCGGCGGCGCGCCAACCATCAAGTTCGGCGGGAGCGGCGGGTCGAAAACCGGTTCCTCGTCTTCGTCGCAGAGCATCCATGACTCGTTCAGCAAGGACTCGCTGACATCCATGGGCTACGGCACGCTGAAGGCAACGGAGGTCAGCGCGATCAAGAAGCTGACCAACGTGTCGTCGGCGGCCGGCGCCCTGGTCCTCACCGAGACCTCGGTGTCGGGGAACCTGTCGGCCTCATCCGGCGCCGGTTCGCAGGGCTCGATCTCCACGTCGTCGACCACCGTGGACGGTGTAGACCTGTCGACCACCTCGACCGGAGTGCTGAGCTCGGCGACCATGGTCTCCGGGCGCACCTTCACGTCCGCCGAGACCGACTCCAACGTCGCGGTGATCAGCAAGGACTACGCGACGTCGGCCGACCTGAAGGCCGGTTCCACGATGACGGTCTCCGGTACCAAGTTCACCGTGATCGGGATCGAGAGCGGCGCGTCGGCCGACGTCTATATCCCGCTGGCCCGCGCGCAGGCACTGGCCGGAATGAAGAACGAGGTCAACACGATCTACGTGTCCGCCGACAGTTCGGCGAACATCTCGGCGGTGGCGAAGGAGATCTCCTCAACGGTGTCCGGCTCGACGGTCACCACGTCGGCCTCGCTGGCGAAGGAGGTCACCGGTTCGCTGTCGAGCGCGTCCAGCCTGATCAACAACCTCGGGAAATGGCTGTCCATCGCGGTGCTGATCGCCGCGTTCGGCTTGGCCGGGCTGATGACGATGTCGGCGGTGTCCCGGCGGGTGCGGGAGTTCGGCACGCTGAAGGCGATGGGCTGGCCGTCCGGCCGCGTGGTACGGCAGGTCCTCGGCGAATCGCTGGTGATCGGCATCATCGGCGGTGTGGCCGGCGTGCTGCTCGGGCTGGTCGGAGCCGAGGTCATCAACGTCGTCGCGCCCGCGCTCACCGCGTCGGACCCGGGGACGGGGGCGTCGGGAACCGCCGGCTCGTTCGGCGGCCCGGGCGGTTCCAGCGGTCCTGGACACCTGTCCAGCGCGGCGTCCGACATCACCGTGCACCTGACCGCCTCGATGACAATCGGGGCGATCGCGCTAGCGGTCGCGCTGGCCATCGCCGGCGGCCTGATCGCCGGGGGCCTCGGCGGGTGGCGGGCAACCAGGCTCCGCCCAGCCGCCGCGTTCGCCAGCGTCAACTGACGCCCGCGCGCCAGATTTCCGGCCCATCGATGGCCCATCGCTGGGGTCGCGCGGGCGGGCGCAACCCCCTCACGACCGCGAGCACCGCGGGCCGGTCCCCGGCGCACGCGCCGCCGTCGCGCGTCCCGGGGCAGAAGCCTCTTGTCGGGCGTTTCCGGGCGATCTAGACTTTGTCTCATGTGAGCGAACGTTCGCTCACGCGTGTTTCCTATCTGGACCGACGACGCCCCCACAGGAGCACAGATGCGACTCCCATCGCTCAGATCTCACATCACCCGTACCATTTTCCTCATCATGAGCGCCCTCGCGCTGGTTGCCGGCGGTGCTGTTGCCGCGGTGGCCTTCACGGGCGCGACGACCACGGGCGGCTTGGCCGCCGTCGCGCAGGCGAACGCTCGCGCAGGTAGTTCAGCGGCGGCGAGCCCGACGACCACGAGCTCGACCGCCCCGTACATCTTCATCCACGATCCGACGATGGCCAAGGAGAACGGGACCTACTACGTCTTCTCCACCGGTGACCCGGCCGGGGTCATCGGCAACGGCAACATCCAGATCCGGACGTCCCGCAACCTGAAGAACTGGACCTACGACGGGACCGTGTTCGCGACCATACCCGCGTGGATCACCAGCGATATCGGCACCATCCCTAACTTGTGGGCCCCTGACATCTCCTACTTCGACGGCCTGTGGCACCTGTACTACGCCGGATCGAGCTTCGGCTCCAACAACTCGGTGATCGGGCTAGCCACCACGCCGACGCTGGACCCGAGCAGCCCGCGGTATCACTGGACGGATGACGGTCTGGTGTTCCGTTCCGTCAGCTCCGATGACTACAACGCGATCGATCCATCGCTGGTTACCGCCGCCGACGGCTCGAAGTGGCTGGTGTTCGGGTCGTACTGGAGCGGGATTCAGCTCATCCAGCTGGACTCGGCCACCGGGAAGCCCACGACCACGCCGACCGTGTACTCGCTCGCCGAGAAGGCCACCCCCGACCCGGAGGAAGGCGCGGGCATCGTCTACCACGACGGCTACTACTACCTGTTCGTCTCGGTCGGCACCTGCTGCCGGGGCATCAGCAGCACGTACCACATCCAGGTCGGCCGGTCCACGAGCATCACCGGCCCCTACGTCGACGCGTACGGGACCGCCATGCTCGACGGCGGCGGCGCCGATGTGCAAGGCACCGACGCCGGCATGGTCGGCCCGGGCGGCGAGTTCGTGTTCAACCCGGGCGGCGGCCAGCTCTGGCTTGGATACCACTATTACGACGCCTACGACGACGGTGACGCCTGGCTCCAGATCCGGCCGCTGATCTGGCTGAACGGCTGGCCGGTCACCGGCGACCCGATGGTCCCCGTCCCCGGCGAAGACGGCCCTCCCGGAATCTGACCGATCCTGGTGGGTGCAGCCCTCCCCAGACAAGAGTGCGGGTAGTGCAGCACCCACCAGGAAACCAGCCGCGCGGGCGGGCCGCGCGCCCAGACGCGGTGCACGCGTAGGATGCGCCGCGTGAAACTGCTGCATATCGCGGGAAAGTGGGTGCCGGCCGCCGACGGCGCGACCTCCCAGACGATCAACCCGGCCGACGGGCAACCGCTGGATACGCTGGCCGAAGCAGGCGAAACCGACGTCGCCGCCGCCGTCAAAGCCGCGCGGGAGGCGTTCGACACCGGACCATGGCGCGTCACCCCGGTCACCGAACGCGCCGCCCGGCTGTACCGCATCGCGGAACTCTTGCAGCGTGATCGCGAGGAGATCGCGCGCACCGAGTCGCGAGACACCGGCAAGTCAGTCGAAGAGGGCCAGTTCGACGTGGACGACACGATCGCCGTGTTCCGGTACTACGCGGGAATCGCCGGCGACCATGCGGGACGCGTCGTCGACCCCGGCCGACCCGATGTGACCAGCAGGATCACCCACGAACCGGTCGGAGTCTGCGCGCTGATCGCGCCCTGGAACTACCCGCTGCTGCAGATCTCCTGGAAGCTCGCGCCCGCCCTCGCGGCCGGGAACACCACCGTGCTGAAGCCATCCGAGCTGACCCCGCTCAGCACCGTCAAGCTCACCGAACTGACACAAGAGGCGGGCGTGCCCGACGGCGTCGTGAACCTCATCCTCGGCGCCGGGAACAAAGCGGGCGAGGCACTCACCACCGACCAGCGGGTGGACCTGATCTCGTTCACCGGCGGCCTGGCCACCGGCGAGCACATCATGACCGTCGCCGCGCGCGGGGTCCGGAGGGTCGCGCTCGAGCTCGGCGGCAAGAACCCGAACATCATCTTCGCCGACGCCGACTTCGAGGCGGCGGTGGACAACGCGCTGACCGGCGCCTTCCTGCATTCCGGCCAGGTCTGCTCGGCCGGGGCGAGGATCCTGGTCGAGGAGAGTCTGCACCGCCGTTTTGTCCAAGAAATGAAACTGCGGACGGAGAAGATCACCTGTAATCCGCTGATATCCGCGCAGCACCGCGAAAAGGTCGAGCGGTACATCGCCTCGGCGCGAGCCGAGGGGGCGACGGTGACGGGCGGTACCCGGCCGGACGGTCCCGGGTTCTATCTGCGGCCCGCCCTGATCGACGGGTGCACCAGGGACATGACCGTGATCCGCGAGGAGGTCTTCGGCCCGGTCGCGACCATCGAGACGTTCCGCACCGAGGATGAGGCGATCCGGCTCGGCAACGACACCGACTACGGTCTGGCCGGAGCGGTGTGGACCTCGGACGCGGGGCGCGCGGAGCGGGTCGCCACGGCGCTTCGGCACGGCACCGTCTGGATCAACGACTACCACCCCTACCTGCCGCAGGCCGAGTGGGGCGGCTTCGGCAAGTCTGGCATCGGCCGCGAGCTAGGCCCGTCCGGGCTGGATGAGTACCAGGAGAAGAAGCACATCTACCACAACCTGCGGCCGGCCCCGAGCGGGTGGTTCTTGTAGCGGGCAGGTGAGGTGGGCGGGTGTGGTAGGCATAACTCCATGACGACAGAGCTGATCCCGCGCCGTGTCCTGTTCGGCAACCCCGAGCGCACTAGCCCGCGGCTCTCCCCCGACGGTACCCGGCTGGCCTGGATCGCGCCCAAGGACGGCGTGCTCAACGTCTGGGTCGGGCCGATCGGTGCCGAGGGCGTCGACTGGGACGCCGCGCAGGTGGTGACCGACGACCGCGACCGCGGCATCCGGGTGATCGTCTGGGCACGGGACAACCGGCATCTGCTCTACCTGCAGGACACCGGCGGCGATGAGAACTGGCGGCTCTACGACGTCGACCTCGAGACGATGGCGCGCCGCGACCTCACCCCGTTCGATGGCATCCAGGCACGGGTCGAGAGCACCAGCAAGCGGCACCCCGATTACGTGCTCGTCGGGATGAACCAGCGTGACGAGCAGCTGCACGATGTGTACCGGCTGGACCTGCGCACCGGTGAGCTGACGCTCGAGGTGGAAAACCCGGGCTTCGCCGCCTGGCTCGCCGATGAGGACCTCGTCGTGCGGGCCGGGTACTCACCGCTGCCGGACGGCGGCTACGACCTCAAGGTGCGCGACACCGCCGACGGCGACTGGCGGACGCTGCTGACGATCGACGCCGATGACGCCGCCGCCAGCGACGTCGTGTCGTTCAGCGGCGACGGCCGGTCGCTGCTGCTGATCAGCGCGATCGGCTCGGACACCGGCCGGCTGACCAGGGTCGATCTCGCGACCGGGGACGCGGAGGTCATCTTCGAGGACCCCGAGGCGGACGTGACGGGAGCGCTGCTGCACCCGGATACCCGTGACCCGCTGATCGTCATCGTGACGAAGGACCGCGCCGAGTACCACGTCCTCGACCCGTCGGTCGCTGATGACCTCGCCGCCATCCGCGCGCTGCACCACGGCGACCCGCAGTTCCTCGGCCGCGACGACGCGGACCGTACGTGGCTGGTGGCCTTCACCACCGACACCGGCCCCGTCCCGTTTTACAGCTACAGCAGGCCAGAACGGCGAGGCGATCTCGTCTTCGTGCACCAGCCATCGCTCGCGCGGTACGAGCTCGCGCCGATGGAGCCGTTCAGCTTCACGGCGCGAGACGGGCTGACCATCCACGGGTACGCGACCTTCCCGCTCGGCGAGGGCCGGTCCGGCCTGCCGGCCGTGCTGAACGTGCACGGCGGCCCGCAGGCCCGTGACGTCTGGGGGTTCGACCCGGAAGCCCAGTGGCTCGCCAACCGCGGTTACCTGTGCGTTGAGGTGAACTACCGCGGGTCGACCGGGTACGGCAAGAGCTTCGTCGCGGCCGGTGACCGCGAGTGGGGCGCCAAGATGCACGACGACCTGATCGACGCGGTCGACTACATCGTGGCCCAGGGCTGGGCGAACAAGGAACGGGTGGCCATCTACGGCGGATCGTACGGCGGTTACGCGGCGCTGGTGGGCGCGGCGTTCACGCCGGATGTGTTCGCCTGCGCGGTGGACATCGTGGGCCCGTCGAACCTCAAGACGCTGCTTGACTCGATCCCGCCCTACTGGAAGCCGATGGCCGCGGGCCTGTACAAGCGGGTCGGGAACCCCGAGACCGACGAGGAGTTCCTCTGGTCCCGCTCGCCGCTGTCCCGGGCGCGTGACATACGGATTCCGCTGCTGATCGCCCAGGGCGCCAACGACCCGCGGGTCAAGCAGGCCGAGTCGGAGCAGATCGTCGCGGCGCTGAAGGATGCCGGGATCGACTACGAGTACATGCTGTTCCC
>JBEKHI010000112.1:0-20298 GCA_050012355.1 Streptosporangiaceae bacterium
CGTGATTTTCGCTCCCGGCTCGGAGAGTTATGTGGCCGGTGTGCTAGTGGTGACGGCACCCCCTGCCTCGGCGGAATACTCCGAAAGGCAACCACCGGCGTCTGATTTCACTAACCTAGAGCCAAGGCTACGGTGGCCATCTGGTGACGCGTGGCCTGACCCAGGGAGTACTGACCTGGGAAGTTCTCGCGCCGAGGGGAAGGACGGTGAGGCGTGGATCGCTGCGCGCTGTTCGTTGACGCGGGCTATGTCCTTGCCGACGGGGCGATGGCCGTGCACGGGACCCGCCGCCGGGAGTCAGTCTCCTGGGACTACGGGGGCTTGCTGCAGTTCCTCGCGAGCATCGCCAGGGAACGCTCCGAGCTTCCCTTGCTGCGCTGCTACTGGTACGAGGCGACAGTCGAGGGGCGCCGGTCCAACGACCACGACTCCCTAGCCGACCTGCCCGGTGTCAAGCTCCGGCTCGCGAAGATGCGGCCAGGACGCCGGGAAGGCGTCGAGGGCGAGATTCACCGGGACCTGACCACGCTCGCGCGTAACAAGGCGATCAGCGACGCGCTGGTGGTCAGCGCCGAGGAAGACCTCGCGCAGGTCATCGGCGATGTCCAGGACATGGGTGTCCGCGTTCTGATGGCGCACATCACCGTCGATGGCAACTGGACGATATCCCGGTCGTTGCGCCAGGAGTGCGACGACATCGTGGAGATCACCAGCTCCCACCTGCGGCCTTACGTGGAGCTGATCGCGGGTGCGGAGCCCGCCAGGAACGACGAGCCCGACAGTGACCCGCTGGCCGCGGCTGTCCGGCAGCAGTCCAACGGGCATTCGCCCGGCATGTACCCGGCCCCCGCGGCCGCGCAGCAGCAGTTGCCCGCGATCTACACCGCACCGGTGGTCACCGAGTACCAGCGGGTCGCTCCCGCCGCGTTGTCCCGGTCGCTCGCGGACGACGTGGTCTCGGCCGTTCCGTCCAGGGACTCCAGGGACTCCAGGGATGATTCCCGGCCGTTCCGCGACGAGCCCCGCCGGGAGGACGGTCGCTCGCTGCGTGAGGACCCCCGCCGTGAGGACGCGCGTCCGTTGCGGGAGGAGCCGAGGCCGCTGGAGCGGGATGCCCAGCCGGCCGACCTTCCTGCCCGGCAGGACTTCACGTCGCTTCCTGCCCGCCAGGAGATATCCGCCCGTCAGGATCTTCCCGCCCGAGCGGAACTGCCCGGGCGCGCTGACCTTTCGCCGCGGTCGGACCTTTCGCCGCGGTCCGATCTGGGATCTCGCCCGGATCTGGGATCTCGCTCCGACCTGGGGTCGCGGCCCGATCTCGGGTCGCGTCAGGAGTTCGCGGCGCGCGCTGAGGTTTCCCCGCGGCCGGAGCCTGCCCGGCCGGAGCCGTCACGACCGGAACTGCCCGCGTCGGCCCGGCCTGACCAGGACCTGTACGGCGCGCCCGTCCCGGCCCTGCGTGATGAGCGCGCCGATGTCCCCGGGTACTCGGCCGGCGGGGCGCGGGACCAGGCGCAGCCGCGTACTAACGGCAGTGCCCCAGCCGGGAACCAGCAGCCGGGTAGCTTCGGCGGTAGTCGCGGCGGCGCGGGGTATACCGGCCCGCAGGTGGTTACTCCGTCCTTCACCGCGTCACCGTCCTTCACCGCCGCGTCCGGCTTCGCCGGGGGCAGGCAGGCGACCGAGAATGGTCAGCCGGCGGCCAGCGGCCAGCAGTCATCGCAGCCGGTGTCCGGGCCGCAGCCGGTGAGCCCGCAGCCGGTCAGTCCGCAGCCGGTTGGCCAGCAGTCGCGCGCGGCGCAGCCGGTCGGCTCGCAGCCGGTCGGCTCGACTCAGGTCGCGCAGCAGCCGGCCACGTCGCAGCCGTTCCCGGCCACGCAGTCGGCCGCTCCGTCTCAGGCCACGCAACAGCAGGGCATGCAGCAGCCACCCGCCGCGATGTCGCTCGCGGACGCGGTACAGGCAGCGCATGAGGAAGGTCAGGATTTTGGTTCCTCGGTCGCCCGTGACGCTCCAGCGCTCTGGCTGGAAGCGGTACTCGCCCGCAAGCCGCGAATGCCTTCGGATCTGGAGGCCCGGCTGCTGCAGGGCAGCGCGCTGCCAATCGATTTCCTGCTGCATGATGAAGTCCGGCACGCGCTGCGGCGCGGATTCTGGGATGCGATGGAACGAGCGCGCCGTTAGACCGGCGCAGTGCGGGGTACGGTCATAAAGGTGCTGGCGCCCGAAGAGTTTGACGAAATTGAGTTCCAAGCCGCACGCACAGGCAACCATGTGCGAGCGGCTGTACGAATGACCCAACTCGCGCGATCTGCCGCGGGAGATGGGGGGATGTCTCGTGCCGAGGCACACCTCAGAGCGGGTGAGCAATGGCTGATGGCCGACGACCCCGAGTCCGCGGCGGGAGAGTTTAGCCAGGCTATCGACGATGGCGGGCCGACATTCGCTGATCCCAGGGTGTTCCTGGCTCGCGCGTTCTTCGCGATGGACCGGCAGGATGACGCCGAGGCGCTGATTTCCGCCCTCGGTGCGCATCGGGACCAGATGGTACCGCGGACCTGCGACCTGCTGGCCGAGCTTTACAGCGACCAGGGTGATCTGCCCACCGCCCTGGAGTGGGCCGATTGCGGTGTGCGTCGCTGCCTAGAGAGCGACGACAAGACGGAACTGCGGCTGCTGCTAAGCCTCCGCTACCGGATCCGCAACGATCTCGGCCTCCCCGAGGACGACTACGACACCCTGCTAGACGACCGCCGCGGCGCCTGAGAAGGCCCCGCGATCCGGCTCGAGGTGCGTTTGCGGTGAGTGGCGATCGTGGCCGTGGTTGACTTCGCGCCGGGAAGTTCGCGAACCGGGCATTCGTGTTATCTCGACTGGCTGTTGCGCCCGATGATTGTGGTCGGTGCTGCATTACCCACACTCTTGTGCGGGCAGTGCGGCACTACCCACAATCACTCGAACTCAGGGGCGCCAGTCCGCGTCGGCGCAACCGGGTGATATCGCACCAAACCAGCCACGCGCAACGGCGCGCCGAACGCTGCCCGCAACCACAGCGATGGCCCGCCGCTGGGGTTGGAGCCCCGGCGATGGGCCATCGACAGTGGTGTAGACGGTTACGCGGCTGCCTTCTCCGCCGCGATGACGGTCAGCGAGTCAGTGGCCGGGTCCAGGTCAACCAGGACCGTGTCGCCGTCGCCGATCTCGCCGGACAGCAGCGCCCGTGCGAGCTGGTCGCCGATGGCGGACTGCACCAGCCGCCGCAGCGGCCGGGCGCCGAACACCGGGTCGAATCCAGTCAGCGCGAGCCAGTCCTTCGCCGCGTCGGTCACATTCAGCGTGAGCCGCCGCCCGGCCAGCCGAGCCGCCAGCCGCTGCACCTGCAGGGTGACGATCTCGGTCAGTTCGGCCGTCGACAGGGCGGAGAACACGATGACGTCATCCAGCCGGTTCAGGAACTCGGGCTTGAACGCCGCCCGCACCGCCGACATTACCGCGTCGTGCCGGGCCTGCTCCGTCAGGGCCGCGTCCGCGATGAACTGCGACCCAAGGTTGGAGGTCAGGATGAGGATCGTGTTACGGAAGTCCACGGTCCGTCCCTGGCCGTCGGTGAGCCGCCCGTCGTCGAGGACCTGTAGCAGGATGTCGAACACTTCGGGATGGGCCTTCTCGACCTCGTCCAGCAAGATGACGCTGTACGGGCGCCGCCGCACGGCCTCGGTGAGCTGGCCGCCCTGCTCGTAGCCGACGTAGCCGGGTGGCGCGCCGACCAGCCGGGCGACCGAGTGCTTCTCGCTGTACTCCGACATGTCGATCCGGATCATCGCTCGCTCGTCGTCGAACAAGAACCCGGCGAGTGCCTTGGCCAGCTCGGTCTTTCCGACACCGGTCGGCCCGAGGAACAGGAACGAGCCGGTCGGACGGTCCGGGTCGGAAACACCGGCCCGCGCACGCCGCACCGCATCAGACACGGCCTGCACGGCCGCGGTCTGCCCGATCACCCGGTTCCCGAGCTCGGACTCCATGCGCAGCAACTTGCCGGTCTCGCCCTCAAGCAGCCGCCCAGCAGGAATGCCAGTCCACGCCGACACCACGTCGGCGACGTCATCCGGGCCAACCTCTTCCTTGACCATCGTCGCGTCATCGTCCCGCGGTGCGTCGCTGGCCTCGACCAGCTCCGCTTCGACCTGGGGGATCTCCGCGTACATCAGGCGAGACGCGGCCTCGTAATCCCCGTCACGCTGGGCACGCTCGGCCTGGCCCTTGAGATCGTCGAGCCGCTTCTTCAGCTCACCGACACGGTTCAGGCCGGACTTCTCCTGCTCCCACCGGGCGACGAGCGCGCTGAGCTGCTCCTGACGATCGGCGAGCTGAGCCCGCAGCCGCTCAAGCCGGTCCTTGGACGCGGCGTCCGACTCACGGGAGAGCGCGAGCTCCTCCATCTTCATTCGGTCGACGGTGCGGCGCAGCTCGTCGACCTCGACCGGGGAGGAGTCGATCTCCATCCGCAGCCGGGACGCTGACTCGTCGACGAGGTCGATGGCCTTGTCCGGCAGGAACCGCGCGGTGATGTACCGGTCGGACAGCGTGGCCGCCGCGACCAGCGCCGCGTCAGAGATCTGCACCTGGTGGTGCGCCTCGTACCGGCCCTTCAGCCCGCGCAGGATCGCGATCGTGTCCTCAACCGACGGCTCGCCGACCAGCACCTGCTGGAACCGGCGCTCAAGCGCGGGGTCCTTCTCGATCCGCTCGCGGTACTCGTCGAGCGTGGTCGCGCCGACCAGCCGCAGCTCACCGCGGGCCAGCATCGGCTTGAGCATATTGCCCGCGTCCATCGCGCCCTCGGCGTTGCCCGCTCCCACGACAGTGTGCAGTTCGTCGATGAACGTGACCACCTGGGGCTGGCTGTGCTGAATTTCGTTCAGCACGGCCTTCAGCCGCTCCTCGAACTCGCCGCGGTACTTGGCGCCCGCGACCATCGACCCGAGGTCGAGCGCGATCAGCCGCTTTCCGCGCAGCGACTCCGGCACGTCACCGGCCACGATCCGCTGGGCGAGGCCCTCCACGACGGCGGTCTTGCCGACGCCAGGCTCGCCGATCAGCACCGGGTTGTTCTTGGTCCGGCGGGACAGCACCTGGATCACTCGCCGGATCTCGCTGTCCCGGCCGATGACCGGGTCCAGCTTGCCGTCCTTGGCCTGCTGGGTCAGGTCGACGCCGAACTTCTCCAGGGCCTGGTAGGTGTCCTCAGGGTCCTCGCTGGTGACCCGCGCGTTGCCGCGGACTTGCTTAAACGCGGCCTGCAGCGCGTCAGCGGTCGCGCCGACCTCACGCAGCACGGCGGCCGCGTCGCCGCCCTTGGCGGCGATACCGACAAGCAGGTGCTCGGTGGAGACGTACTCGTCGTCCATGTCATGTGCCCGCTGGCCGGCGTCGTTGATGACTGCCAGCATCTGACGGGACATCTCGGGCGCGCTCGTCGCGGTGCCACTCATCCGGGGCAGCCGCGTGAGCCGGTTAGCGACCTCTTTGCTGAGCACCGAGGGGTCAGCACCGACCGCGCGCAGCAGCGGGCTCGCGGTGCCGCCCTCCTGCTCGATTAGCGCGGCCAGCAGGTGCAGCGGGTCGACCTGCGGGTTCCCGTCCGCAGCAGCCCGTCGTATAGCGACCGAAAGAGCTTCCTGGCTCTTCCGGGTAAGTTTGGCGTCCATCACTCTCCCTTATTCACTTGTTTGTCACTCGCCGCGATCGGCTGGTAGATCGCGACGGTCGTCGACCTGGAACGCACCGGGACCAGGCCCGGAGTCGATGGTTCAGGTCCGGTCCGGCGCAGTTCGGCGAGGCGCGCCGCCACGGCGCGTGTCGACTCCAGCTCCGCCCGCAGCTGCGACACCTCGGCGTGCAGCTCGGCGGCGACCCGGCGGGCCTGCTCCAGCTCGCGCTCCAGGTCGAGGATGCGCTTGATGCCAGAGAGGTTGATCCCCTCCTCCTGCGACAGCCGCTGGATCTCGCGAAGCACGAGGATGTCGCGCATCGAGTACCGGCGGCCGCCGCGGGCACGGTTCGGCGAAACCAAGCCGAGCCGTTCGTAGCCGCGCAGCGTCTGCGGGTGCATGCCCGATAGCTGCGCCGCCACGGATATCACGTAGACCGGCATGTCGTCGTTCAGCTCGTACGGGCTTGTCATGATGCCTCCTTAGCCCGTGCTAGCAGTTCCTCCCTCGGGTCCTGACCCGCGGTGGCTGCCTTCAGATCCTCGAGCGCGTGACGAGCCTTGCCGCTGAGGTCCTTCGGCACGGCGACATCGACCGTGACGAGCATGTCCCCGGTGGTCCCGTCCTTGCGACGGACTCCCTTTCCGCGGACACGGAAGACCCGGCCGTTCGGGGTCCCCGCCGGAAGGCGGACAGTCACCGGCGCGGACCGGTGCGCGGGCACCTTGATCTCGGCGCCGAGCGCCAGCTCCGGTACCGTCACCGGAACCGTCACGGTGAGGTTGTCACCGGACCGGCCGAACACCGGGTGTGGCTGCACGTGCACGCGCACGTAGAGGTCACCCGCGGGTCCGCCGCGCTCGCCGGGAGCGCCCTTGCCCTTCAGCTTGATCCGCTGGCCGTTGGACACCCCAGCGGGGATCCGGGCCTGGATCGTGCGGGAGCTCTGCGCCCGCCCGCTGCCGAGGCAGGTCGTGCACGGGTCATCGACCACCAGGCCGCGGCCGTGGCAGTTCTTGCACGGCTCGGCGAACGCGAAGTTCCCCTGGTTACGGCTCTGCTGGCCGGTGCCTTCGCAGGTCGGGCAGACCCGAGGGACCGTCCCGGCCTTGGCGCCGGTGCCATGGCAGACCGAGCAGGGTCCCTCCCCGGTCAGTCGCAGCGCGACGGTAGCGCCGTTGATCGCGTCGCTGAAGCTCAGCGATGCCTCGGTCTCCACGTCAGCGCCGCGCCGGGGGCGGTTCGTCGTGGGACCGGTGCCGGCCCCACCGCGCCGCCCAAAGATGTTCCCCAGAACGTCGCCGAGCCGATCCCCAGCGTCCCCGGTGCCCCCGAAGATGTCGCCTAGGTCGAACCCGCCGAAGCCCCCGGCCCCGGCACCCCCTCGGTTGCCCGTCGGGACACGGAACCCCCCGAACGAGCGAACCTCGTCGTACTCTTTCCGTCGCTTCTCGTCGGACAGAACGCTGTAAGCTTCGGAGATCTCCTTGAACTTCTCCTCGGCATCGGCGTTGCCCTTGTTCGCGTCCGGGTGGTACTTACGGGCGAGCTTGCGGTAGGCCGCCTTGACCTCATCAGGCTTGGCGGTCTTCGGGACACCCAGCGCTTTGTAGTAGTCCTTTTCCAGGTAATCCTTCGTGCTCATCTGGCCTCGCTGGGCTGTCGTGTGTCAATCGTTGTTATCGTCGCCGTCGCCTGCCGGCTCGGCTACCGCTACCCTGGCGGGCCGGAGGATCCGGTCGCCCACTCGGTAGCCGGGCTGCAGGATGTCAAAGCAGGTGACCTCGGTGACGTCAGGCGAGTACATGTGGGTTAGGGCCTCATGCACCTTAGGGTCGAAGGCTTCGCCCTTCTCGCCGTAGGTGACCAGTCCCAGCTTGGAGACCGTCGCCTGCAGTGAGTCGGCTACCGACTTGAACCCGCCGGACAACTCGCCGTGCTCACGCGCCTGGCCGATCGCGTCGAGTACCGGCAGCAGCTCGCTGAGTACCGCGGCGAACGCGGCCTCCTTCACTGCCACCCGGTCCCGCTCGACTCGCTTGCGGTAGTTCTGATACTCGGCCTGCAGGCGCTGCAGGTCCGCCGTCCGCTCCGCGAGCGCGATCTCTAGGTTGCCCGTCTCGGCTGTCTTGGCTTCTTCGGCGGCTGTAGCCGCGTCGTTTTGTGCTTCAGTTTCCATGACTTCGTCCGGTGTGTCCTCCGGCGCGCCGGCGCGGCGACCGTGCCGTCCGCCGCTGGCTCCGGCCCCGCCGGGCCGGCCGGCACCCTGAGTGCCGGCCGGCTGCGAGGCAGCGTGCTTACCCCTTCTCACCTGACCGGTCACGGGGTCAATGCGCCGGTGATCACGGATCACCGGGCCGTTTCCCATGTCGTCGGGTGTTGTCATCAGGCGCCCTCGCTTGTACCTTCGTCCACGATCTCCGCGTCGACGACTTCGTCCTCGTGCGGCGCCTGCGCGTCGTCGGCACCAGCGCTGGCGCCAGCGTCGGCCTGTCCCTCAGCGGCAGCCGAGGCCTGGTTCTGCTGGTAGATGGCGGTACCCATCTTCTGGCTCACCTGGGCCGCGTTCTCGCTCGCCGACTTGATCCGCTCGACGTCGTTGGACTCGATCGCCTGCTTCAGGTCGGAAATCGCCGCCTGGACCTCGGACTTGATGTCGGCCGGGATCTTTTCGTCGTTCTCACCGAGGAACTTCTCGGTCGTGTAGACCAGCGTGTCCGCCTGGTTGCGGATCTCCGCCTCCTCGCGGCGACGGCGGTCCTCCTCGGCGTACTGCTCGGCATCACGGACCATCTTCTCGATGTCGTCCTTCTGCAGCGCCGAGCCGCCGGTGATCTGCACCGACTGCTGCTTGCCAGTCCCAAGGTCCTTGGCACTGACGTTCACGATGCCGTTGGCGTCGATGTCGAAGGTGACCTCGACCTGCGGCACGCCGCGAGGCGCGGGCGCGATGCCGGTCAGGTCGAACTGACCGAGCTTCTTGTTGTACGCCGCGATCTCACGCTCGCCCTGGTACACCTGGATCTGCACGGACGGCTGGTTGTCGTCCGCGGTGGTGAAGATCTCCGAGCGCTTGGTCGGGATGGTGGTGTTCCGCTCGATCAGCTTGGTGAAGATGCCGCCCTTGGTCTCGATGCCAAGCGACAGCGGGGTGACGTCCAGAAGCAGGACGTCCTTCACCTCGCCCTTGAGCACGCCGGCCTGCAGGCAGGCGCCGACCGCGACGACCTCGTCGGGGTTGACACCCTTGTTGGGCTCCTTGCCGCCGGTCAGGGACTTGACGAGATCGACGACCGCGGGCATGCGAGTCGAACCACCGACAAGCACCACGTGGTTGATGGCGTCGATCTGGACACCAGCGTCCCTGATTACCTGCTGGAACGGGTTCTTGCACCGGTCGAGCAGGTCTGAGGTCATCCGCTGGAATTCGGCGCGGGAGAGCCGGGTGTCGAGGTGCAACGGGCCGTCAGGACCCTGAGTGATGTAAGGCAGGTTGATCTGCGACTCGCTGGACTGAGAGAGCTCGATCTTGGCCTTCTCCGCCGCTTCACGCAGCCGCTGCAGCGCCATCTTGTCCTTGGACAGGTCGATGCCGTAGCCGTTCTTGAAGTCCTGGACGAGCCAGTCAACGATCCGCTGGTCCCAGTCGTCACCACCGAGGTGGTTGTCACCACTGGTGGCCTTCACCTCGACGACGCCCTCGCCGACTTCCAGCAGGGAGACGTCGAAGGTACCGCCACCAAGGTCGAAGACCAGGATGGTGGCCTCGCCCTCCTTCTCCAGGTGGTAAGCGAGCGCGGCCGAAGTCGGCTCGTTGATGATCCGCAGGACGTTAAGACCCGCGATCTGCCCGGCTTCCTTAGTAGCTTGACGCTGCGCGTCGTTGAAGTACGCCGGGACGGTGATTACCGCGTCGGTGATCGTCTCACTGAGGTAAGCCTCAGCGTCCCTCTTGAGCTTCTGCAGAATGAAGGCACTGATCTGCTGGGGGTTGAACTTCTTGCCGTCAATGGTGACGGTCCAGTCGGTCCCCATGTGCCGCTTGACCGAACGAATGGTCCGGTCAACGTTGGTGACGGCCTGCCGCTTGGCGACCTCACCCACGAGAACCTCAGAGTTCTTGGCGAAGGCAACGACCGAGGGTGTGGTCCGGGAGCCTTCCGCATTGGCGATGACCGTGGGCTCCCCGCCCTCGAGGACGGCGACGACCGAGTTGGTCGTCCCCAGGTCAATACCTACCGCACGAGCCATGAGCAATCCTTGTTCGTGTTGAAGTTGAGTTGTACGGGCTCAAGCTTGCCAGGCGATGGGCCCGCCAGTCAAATGACTTGAGTCTAGTACGCTCAACTTCGTTGCCCCCCGATTCATTCCCGCAGGTCCCCGCTCTTATGCCCGCGGCGCTCGGCCCGGGCGGCCGGGGGCTGCCGCGGGCGGCCGCGGCGCTCGGTTCGCGGCGGCCCGCTCGCGGCGCGCTCGCGGCTCGGCCCGCTCGCGGCGGCGCGCGTTGCTGCCGGCCAGGGCGCCTGGGGCTCGTGGCCGCGAACCGGGGCCCGCATGGCCGCGAACCCGGGCCGCATGGTCGAGCGGTATGAGGCTTTTGTCCCACTGGTGCGGCGCGCCACACCTGGAGGCGTTCATACAACCAACGTTCTTGCGGGGACAACACATACCAGGGTGAGAAGCGTCTTTCAGCCGGGGACCCTCGTACTGGAGGCGTGATGATATTTGAGGAGTTCGCGGACATCCGGCTGCCTGCGCTGCTGCGTTTCGCTGGCGTGCTGACCGGTGACCGGGCCCTCGCCGAAGACGTGGTGCAGGAAGTGCTGATAAGGGCGCATTCCCGCTGGCAGATGATCGGCCAGCTCGATCACCCGGAATCCTACGTCCGCAGGATGATCGTCAACGAGTTCCTATCCTGGCGGCGCCGCTCCTGGCGGCTGATCCCGTCGGGTACCGGGGCGGAACTCGATGACCGGCAGGCTCCTGACCACGCATTCATCCACGCTGAGCGTGATTCCCTCCTTGCCGAGCTCGCGAAGCTGCCCAGACGGCAGCGTGCCGTGCTCGTCCTCCGGTACTACGAGGGGCTTCCCGACACCGAGATCGCGGAGGTGCTCGGCTGCTCGCAGGGCACCATTCGCGGCTACGCGTTCCGGGCGCTGACCGCGCTGCGCATCGAGCTGCGAGCGCCCGCTGGTACCACGGAAGGAAAAAGCAGATGAGGACGGAAGATGACCTGAGGGCGGCGCTGCTGACCCTTGAGCGGCACGCTCCGGCGGCAGAACGAGTACTGCCCGGACGGCGGCAAGAACGCCGGCGACCGGAACGCCGGAGGTGGCTCACCAGGGGGCTGCTAGCAGGAAGCGGGGCCATCGCGGTCGGCGTGGTCGCGGCGATCCTGGTGACGCTGGTCGCGCCAAGGACGCCGGTAGTGCACAGCAGGCTCGCGGTCGGCCAAGCCATGGACACGTCGCTGCGTACGGCCATCCTGGGCGCCGTAAGCTCGGCCGCTGGCGACGTCATGTACGCCAAGTTGTCAGATGACGATGGCCCTGGGCAGTCGGGGCTTGCTCAGGAGTCGTGGTGGTATCCCTGGCTTGCCAAACCCGGGCAGCAGGTGCGCCAGCGCATCCTCACCATGGGGCAGCCCGGCGGTACGTCATGGGATGACGAAGCCCAGACCTACACGCTGCCTCGCACGGGCGTTCCCTCGTACGCGCTGACCACGGACGTGGACTATGGCAGCCGCACCTGGTCGGTGGGTAACGAATCGACCACGCTGATGAACCCGGAGAACCTGTACGACATCCGCGACTACATCACGAAGTACGGATGGGTGGTCGCCGGTTATCCGGAGCTGAACGGGCAGCGTGCACTCGAACTGAAGGTGATTCGTTCACTCGGCGGGACCGGGACCGGGACGTTTGTGCTCTGGGTGAGCGCCCGGACCTACCTGCCGATGCGGGCGCAGGCCACCATAGGAAAGCTGTCGATGCTGGTAGTGACCACGTACCAGTTCCTGCCGCCCACGCGCGCGAACCTGGCGCAACTTCAGCCGACGGTGCCCGCGGGTTTCCGCCGGGTACCCGTCCCAAGCTGCCACTGCACGAACATCCCGCAGGGGTAGCGGTGTATGTTACTCGTGGGTAGCGTAACTTTACGGGTCCGTGATCGAACGCGAGACGTACCCATGGTTACGCTGTACCACCGGGTAATAGGAGGTTCTGGCGTGGTCCTGCGAATGGTTGTCGGCCTGGGCATGACGGTGATCGCGTTCGCGATCGCCGGCCGGCGCGTCTGGTGGCTGAAGCGGCTGGCGTTCAGTGGCCAGCCGGCTCCTGAGCGACTGGAGTACGCGAAGCGGCACCCCACGACCGAGGTCGAGACCCAGCTCACCGAGGTCATCGGCCAGCGCAAACTGCTGCGGTGGTCGGTTCCCGGAGCGGCTCACGCTGCGACGTTCTGGGGATTCATAGTTTTGATTCTCACGATCATCGAGGCGTACGGCGCGCTGTTCTCGCGGACCTTCGCCATCCCCGGCATCGGCCACTGGGCCGCCATCGGGTTCATCGAGGACCTGTTCGCGATCGGCGTGCTGGCGGGCATCATCACCTTCACCGTCATCCGGTTCCGCAACAACCCGAAGACCGAAGGCCGCAAGTCACGATTTTTCGGGTCGCACACCAGCGCCGCCTGGGTGGTGCTCGGCATGATCGCCGCGGTCATCGTGACCCTGCTGATCTACCGCGGCGCCCAGATCAACACCGGCGTCTTCCCGTACAAGCACGGCGCGTTCGCGAGCGAGATCGTCGGGCACTGGCTGCATCCCCTCGGCACCGGGGTGAACTCTGTCCTTGAAGTCACCTTCATCCTCGCGCAGCTCGGCGTGATCCTCGCCTTCCTGGTGATCGTGGTCTACTCCAAGCACCTGCACATCGCGCTCGCCCCGGTCAACATCCTGTTCTCGCGGCGCCCGGACGCGCTCGGCCCGCTCGAGCCGATGCGTTCCAACGGCAAGGTCATCGACTTCGAGGAGGCCGACCCTGACGAGGACGTCTTCGGCATCGGCAAGATCGAGGACCTGAGCTGGAAGGGCATGCTGGACCTCGGTACCTGTACCGAATGCGGCCGCTGCCAGTCGCAGTGTCCCGCCTGGGTGACCGGCAAGCCGCTGTCCCCGAAACAGATCATCCTCGACCTCCGCGACCACGCCTTCGCCACGGCTCCGTACCTCCTGGCCTCCGAGGAGGAGCGGGAGCACCTGTCCGTGGACGTGCTCAAAGAGGCCGGGAAGCCGCTGGTCGGCGAGGACGGCGTGATCCACCCGGATGCGCTGTGGTCCTGCACCAACTGCGGCGCCTGCGTCCAGGAGTGCCCGGTCGACATTGAGCACATCGACCACATCGACGGGATGCGCCGCCACCAGGTGCTGGTGGAGTCCGCGTTCCCGACCGAGGCGCAGACCATGTTGCGCAACCTGGAGAACAAGGGCAACCCGTGGGGCCTGCCGGAGATGCAGCGCGCCGACTGGATGACCGACCTCGACTTCGAGGTGCCCGTCGTGGACGGGAAGCTGCCAACCGACGCGGAGTACTTGTTCTGGGTCGGCTGCGCCGGCGCTCTTGAGGACCGGGCGAAGAAGACCACGAAGGCGATCGCCACCCTGCTGCACCAGGCGGGCGTCAAGTTCGCTGTGCTCGGGCCGGCCGAGGCCTGCACCGGTGACCCTGCCCGGCGGCTGGGTAACGAGTTCGTCTACTCGATGCTCGCCCAGCAGAACATCGAGACGCTCAACGACGCCGGAGTCAAGAAGGTCATCGCGTCCTGCCCGCACTGCTTCAACACGATCTCCCGCGAGTATCCACAGCTCGGCGGAAACTACGAGGTCATCCACCACACCCAGCTGCTCGCGAAGCTCGTCGAGGACGGCCGCATCAAGCCGGTCAACACCATCGAGGAGAAGCTCACCTACCACGACCCGTGCTTCCTCGGCCGCCACAACAAGGTCTTCACCCCGCCACGAGAGATCCTCGACGCGGTCCCCGGGGTTCAGGCCCAGGAGATGCACCGGTGTAAGGACCGCGGCTTCTGCTGTGGCGCTGGCGGCGCCAGGATGTGGCTCGAGGAGCGGATCGGCAAGCGGATTAACACCGAGCGCATCGATGAGGCGCTGGAACTCGACCCCGACACGATCTCCACAGCCTGCCCGTTCTGCATGGTGATGCTCGGCGACGCGGTCAATGCCAAGAAGAGTTCAGGCGAGGCGAAGGAGTCGCTTGAGGTGATCGACGTCGCGCAGCTTCTCGTCCGTTCCATTCATAAGGAGTCATAACGACGGTGCCCCATCCCGCCGCGACCGTACTCTCTGTGGTGGCGATGGGCCCGGTGCTCTGCCCATGTGTCGATCCGGCAGCGCCTGTCCCGTGACGGGAAGCGGTCGACGTGCGGGCAGGCGCTCGCGATCGTGATATTTGGCCTGTCGATGACGGCCCGCTGCTCGAAGCGGACATCCCGGTAGCGGCGGACCAGCCCGCCGCTTATTTCGGTGATCTGCCACCTGCGCCAACTCGCCTCTGCGTCGTTGATGGCGAAGAGATGAACGCCGATGGCGTACGCAATTGCGGCCCGCAAGTGCCCGACACCAGCCAGGGTCGCCACCGGGCCTGGCACCCGGATGCGTCTAAGTCGGGTTTCGGGGAAGTTAAGGGTTGGCCAGTGGGCCTTGCGCTCCAGCAAGACATTGGTAGCGTTGATCATGTCGCTAGCCCTTCATCGAGGGGTTGGTTTCGCTGGGTCGGTGTGGCAGCACCGGCCCGGCTTGTTTCTGGGGGTATGGGAAACTCCTCCTCTCGTCCGGCCAGACTCAGAACCAGCCGGAAGATATGCGGGAGCTAGGCCCCGTGCCCTCCGCGATCACGTCTCGGCGACCCCCCGGTCACCGCACGACCCCGTTGTCGGTGGTCGCTTGGAGGATCTTTACGTTCCTGATTTGATGATGACTCTGGCGTTAGCCATTGGCAAGTGCCAAAATCAAATGCCAAAGGCATGTATCGTTGGCACAGTCCCGACGGTTGGAACTTGTAGTTTCCTCCAAATCCCCCCATGGAAGGAAGCGACACCGTTGGCTGAAACACGGCGTAGTCCCACCCTCCGCCGACGCGAACTAGGTCGTCGCCTGAGAACGCTGCGGCTTGAACGCGACATGACGGTCGAGCAAGTCGCCGAGCACCTGCTGTGCTCACCATCGAAGGTCAGCCGGATGGAGACCGGTCAGCGGGGCGCCACGCAGCGGGATGTGCGCGATCTGTGCGAACTGTACGGAGTGACGGACGAGGCTCAGCGCGAAGCCATGAGGGAACTCGCTGCCGAAGGCAGGCAGCCCGGCTGGTGGTCCGCTTACGAACTTGACTACTTTGCCCAGTACGTCGGCCTGGAGACAGCCGCGACCGAGGTCTGGTACTACAAGGCGCTGACGATTCCGGGCCTGCTCCAGACGGAGGACTACGTCGGAGCGCTGAACGAGGAGCTCATCCCGCTCGCGCCGGCAGCGCGGACCTCCGATTGGGTGGAGGTGCGGATGAAACGGCAGCAGCGCCTGACCGAGTCACCGCCGCTACGGATGCGTGTCGTCCTGGACGAGGGTGTTTTGCGCCGCGTGGTGGGAGGCCCGAGGGTGATGGCCGATCAACTGGACTGGCTGGTTGAGATGGCCGGACATCCGGACACGGACATCGACATCCAGGTCCTCCGGTTCAGCTCCGGCGCTAGCCCGGCGATGGAGAGCACGTTCAACGTCTTGCATTTTGCTAGTCCCGAGCCACCAGTGGTGTATGTGGAAGGGCTGTCTGGTTGGATGTACCTCGACAGGCCGCAGGACGCCGAGAGGTATCGGCGGGTGTTCCAGCGCCTGCAAGAGATAGCGCTGACCCCACAAGAGTCGTTGGAAATGGCAGCTGAGATCAGTTCAGCATATAGAGATGACTGATTGACTTGGATTTCATGAGAATCCTGTTGCCGCCCTCGGCGAGTGAACAGGATAAAGTAATGTCTCAGCAAGAATGGCGTAAGTCCAGCTACAGCATGGCTGGAAACGGAGACTGTGTCGAGGTTGCAGCGTCAGGGAACGGGATTCTTGTCCGCGATTCTAAGGACCCGAACGGTCCGACGCTTGCTTATTCGGTACAGGATTGGCGGCGTTTTCTGGCCGCGACAGCCACGAAGAAGGTGAGCTGACCCAGCTCACGGTGGTTCACCCGGACGCCCGCCCCGCACCCACGCGCCAACGTCAGCTGCGGAGCAGGCGACTCAAGCTGTTCACTAACGGGCACAGACTACTGGTTCCGCGGGCCGACGTAGCGCCTTGACCTAGCAGCCGACCCCGCGCCGATTCTGACCGGTGCGGCACTGCCTCCACTCTTTGCTGGTCAGCGTCGCACCAACCAGCAACAGCGGCCTTACACCTCGGTGCGGTAGAACCGCAGATACGACCGTGAGGGGGTCGGGCCGCGCTGGTCCTGGTACCTGGACCCGTAAACCGGTGACCCGTACGGGTGCTCGGCGGGGGAACTGGTGCGGAACAGGCACAGCTGCCCGATCTTCATCCCCGGCCAGAGCTTGATCGGCAGCGTCGCGACATTGGAGAGCTCCAGCGTGACGTGTCCTGAAAAGCCGGGATCTATCCACCCAGCTGTGGAGTGCGTAAGCAGCCCAAGTCGCCCCAAACTGGACTTGCCTTCTAGGCGACCGGCGATGTCGTCCGGCAGCGAGACGATCTCGTACGTGGACGCGAGCACGAACTCGCCCGGGTGCAGGATGAACGCGGCATCGGCCTTTGTCTCGATCAGCCGGGTGAGATCTGGCTGCTCTACCGCAGGGTCGATGTGCGGGTACCGGTGGTTCTCGAACACCCGGAAGTACCGGTCCATGCGCACGTCGATGCTGGCGGGCTGGATCAGCTCGGGGGAGTACGGGTCGAGCTTCACTCGCCCGGCTTCGACCTCGGCCTTGATGTCACGATCGGAGAGCAGCACTGAAGCAACCTACCGCTTCCGGTAGTATGTGTGCGCGACAGCGGCGCGAAGCCCCTGTGACGCGGGTGTAGTTCAATGGCAGAACATCAGCTTCCCAAGCTGACAGCGCGGGTTCGATTCCCGTCACCCGCTCCCTTAGCTCTACACAGACAAAATGCCAGCTTAGGCCCCGTTCCAGTCGCGATTCAGGAGCGCCATGCAGTGGCAGTCAGTCCACTTGCCATCCCAGCGGAGGGCGTCCCGTTTCGTCCCCTCGTGCACGAACCCGATCTTCTCGTACACATGCCGGGCACGCGGGTTGAAGTCGAACACCTCTAGCTCGACGCGGTGCACACCGACCACGTTGAACGCGTAGCCGACAACTAGCCGCGTTGCCTCAGATCCCAGTCCCCGCCCGTAGAACCGCGGACCCTGCAACGCAATCCGGAACGCGCACGACTCGTTCGGCACGTCCAGTTCGGTAAGCGCGACATCTCCGGCCCACTCCCCGGTGGCCCGCTCGATAATCGACAGGTCCAGGCGATCGTCGTGCTCGGCTCGGGTGGCGTACCAGTTTTCCCAGCGTTCGAAGGTGAACTCGCCGAAGTGATGGGTCCCCGTCAGCCGTACTGTCTCGGGATCGGCGGCAAATATCCCTGCTGCATCGGCCGTCTCAACCGGTCGCAACCGAACAAGTTCGCCGGTTAGCGTGGGCTTGACGGCGAAGTTCGTCTTCAAAGGCATGGGCAGATCCAACCACGCTCTTCCGAGCGCACCCTAGAGGTTTTCCAGGCCTTAGCGGCGGGCGGGCCGGCGGCGCTGCCGGCCCGCCCGCTGGGAGGGAAGGGGATTAGTACCGGCTCTCCAGCCAGTTGGTGATGTAGTTGAAGGTCTCGCCTTCGGTGTCGCCGTACTGGCTTGGATCCGAGGAGCACTGAGTGCACGGGGTGAAGCTGTGCGACCCGCCCCAGACGTAGGCGAGCGTCTTGTCCTTGGAGTGCGTCGCGGCCTGGTAATACATCTCGGACGGGACGACCCAGTAGTGGCCGGTCTCGGACATGACGAGCAGTGGCGTCGTCACCCCGGCCAGGTTGGTGATGACCGACGTGTTCGACGATGCCCAGTCGACACCCTCGATTCCGTCCGAGGTCAGCCGGTAGCCGGACCCATTGATGGCGAATGTCGACATGAAGGTGTTGACGGTGAAGTTGCAGCCTCCGATGCACTGCGCGCTGTCCCAGGACTCGTCGGCGGCCGGGGAGGACGGGACGGGGTCCTGCTCAGCCACCGGGACCCGCACCGAGCTGACTACCTGCTTGGTGCCCTCGGGGCTGCTCGGGGTGATCAGCGGGTACTCGCCCTTGGTGTGGGAGAGCAGGCTGTCGTCCTGCTGCCACGGGCGCGCCGCCACGTGCCCCACCGGGAACGGTCCGTCGTCGGTGGTGTAGTAGTCACCGTGCTGTATACAGCTGTATGCTAAACAGGTGCTTGAAGGTCCGTCAAGATCACATAAGCGCGACGGCGAGGACACCAGGACTAGCGATCGGCCACCAGCGCAATGGTCGCTAGCGGGCCCATCGCGACCTCCTCGGAGAGCCGGATGCTCAGCGTCAGAGTCGCTAGATCCAGGGCGAGTTACGGCTTCAGGTCAGTGGCGGCCCGGCCCGAGCCGTCCATGTAGTACGGCGTGGAGTCATGGTCATGGGCGATCCGCCAGCCCGCCGCCGTCCGGCGCAGCCCGATAGTAGACCGGAACCACAGGTCCACCTGCTCGCCGTCCGTCTTCGTGCCCGTCAGGTGGGTGAGGCCATGGCAGAACGCGACGTAGTCACCCGCCTCGATGACCGGCTTGCCGATGTCGTAGCCGATCGGGCCGTCCCAGGTCTGGAACCAGCTCTCGATCCCGGCCGGGTCGCGAACCTCGTCCCCGGCGTAACGCAGCGGCGGTGCCAGGCTGAAGCTGACGGCATCGGGCGTGTAGTTGGCTACCGCGCGACGCGCGTCCTTGGCGGTTATCGCGGCGGCGTGGTCGTCCAGCAGCGCCCGGATCTGTTCCTCGGCGATCTCTGTAGTCATGAGCTTGGCCTCCTCGGCACATACGAGCTGATGCCCGTCATGTCATAGACGTGGCGGCATCTATCGACTCATCGGCGCCCCGACTCGAAGACCGCACGGCTAGCATCGCGGGAGTAGGTCAGGGGCACGGTAACGAGCAGGAACGGAGGCCAGTGGATTGACACGGCTGCCAGAATCTACCCCGCGACGTTATGGCAAAATTTTTGATGAAGTGGCGGCTGAGTACGACCGTTATCGTCCGACCTATCCCGACGAACTCGTCGACCAAGCGTGTCAGGTCGCGGGGATCGGGAGCGGCGATCAGGTGCTTGAGGTCGGATGCGGGACCGGCCAGCTGACGCGCAGCCTCGTCGCCCGGGGCCTGCGGGTCACCGCGGTTGAACCCGGCGCGAACCTCATAGCACTGGCCGGGAAGAACCTCGAAGGTGCAGTGGAATTTGTGAACGCTCAATTTGAGGACGCAGCGCTTCCCCGCGAGCAGTTCCGGGCCGTGTTCTCCGCGTCCGCGTTTCACTGGATTGACCCCAAGGTCAGCTGGCAGAAGGCCGCTGACGTACTCGTTCCCGGCGGAACGCTCGCCCTCGTGCAGTACTGCGGACTTGAGGAGCCGCGGAGCAAGCAAGATCAGGACGCGGTGCTCGCTGCCTTGCGAAATGTTGCCCCCGACATTGCCGCTAACTGGCCGACGTACCGGGACCTCGACACGACGCTCGCTGGGATGGAGCAACGCAGCGGGAACGTCTCAGAGGTGTGGTCCTGGCTCGGTTGCTACGACCTAGGGCAAGATTATGCCGGCCGCCTGTTTAGCGATGTTCAGGTGGCGGCCATGCCAAAGCTGACCGAGCACACTCCTGACAAACTCAACGCCATCGTGCGTACGATGTCGGCTTACGCTCGGCTTTCGCCGGACCAGCGTCAAGCCCTTGAGTGTGAACACCAGGCCATTTATGAACGGCTCGGGCGGCCGATCCGCGCCAGTATGGCCGCGGTTCTCGTCACAGCACGGCGCGGATTATCCGGCCTGATGCCCGCGCCGGTACTCTTCCAGTAGCCGGATCACCTGTTCACGCGCCTGGTCTAGGTCGGCGCCCAGCCCCGACAGCACCCGTCCGGCCGCGCCGTCGCCCTGCCGGATGAGGGCGAGCAAGATGTGCTCGGTGCCAATGTAGTTATGGCCGAGAGCACGGGATTCCACCAGCGTCAATTCGAGGAGTGCCTTCGCCTGCGGAGTGAACGGAATGCGCCCGGACGGCGTGTGTTTGCCCCGGCCGATGGCGTCCTCCACGCGCTGCCGCACCACGTCTAGGCCAGTCCCCAGGGACTCTAGTACCTTGGGCCCCACACCTTCGCCCTCCTGGATCAGACCGAGCAGGAGATGCTCAGGACCCACGTAATTATGGTCCAGTCAGGGTTATTCACGCGGGGTGTCATGTTAGTGCCTAAATTTCCGTTTAGCGGCGCGCCTACGTGAAAGACGGCCCGCTTCTTGAAAGGATTGGGTT
>JBEKHI010000113.1:0-24056 GCA_050012355.1 Streptosporangiaceae bacterium
GTTCCCCGGCCAGCCTCCCGTCGGCGAGGAAGAGCACCCGGTCAGCCCAGGCAGCGGCGATGGGGTCGTGGGTAACCATGACCACGGTGCGCCGCTCGTCATCGGCGATCTTGCGCAGCAGGCTAAGCACCTCGTGGCCACTGGTGCTGTCAAGTGCACCCGTGGGCTCGTCGGCGAACACCACTGCCGGGCCGGTGACCAGGGCCCGGGCGATGGCAACCCGCTGCTGCTGGCCACCGGACAACTCGGCCGGGCGATGCCGGGCGCGCTGGTCCAGCCCGACGTCGGCCAAGGCCTGGCTGATGCGCGCAGGGTCAGGCTTGAGCCCGGCCAGGCGCAGCGGCAGGGCTACGTTCTGCGCAGCGGTGAGCGCGGGCATCAGGTTGAAGGACTGGAAGACGAAGCCGATGCGTTCCCGGCGCAGCCTGGTTAGCGCGTTGTCGCGCAGTCCTCGTATGTCGATCCCGTCGATCGCGACCCGGCCATCATCGATTGGCTCAACTCCGGCGACACAGCGCAGCAGCGTGGACTTGCCGGATCCGGATGGCCCCATGACGGCGGTGAAGGTGCCGAAGGCCATAGCCAAGTCGACCTTGTCGAGTGCGGTAACCGGCTCGGGGCCGGTCCGGTAGACCCGGCTCAGGCTGGTTACCTCCACCGCCGGATGCGCGCGAGAACGCGATGAATTGGACACATTAGGGATGGTGGCAGACCTGTCACACCCGACACAGTAGGGTCAGCCCCCGGATTTGAGGGCGGGCTCACCGTCCTGCAGGACGCTCTGCCGGGTAGGGACCTGCCAGAGCGGATCGCTTCACCCGTGCTGACCCTGCGGCCGTCGCTACGAGCTACGACATGCCGATCGAAAGCAGGTCACGATGCCCCCAAGATGGACGCAAATATTAGGGCACATCGGCAACTAATAAAGAATTCTAAACTTTTCTCGCAAACAATCCCAGGATTTGAAAGTTGCGTGTCTGCGGAAAGTGCCGGAGCTAAGCTGGGCGCACTGCCTAAGAAGTGTCCCCCCCATAGAGCCGGAATCAAGATCGCCCCGACCGGCTTAACCCCTTCTACCCGTCTTCCGGTCGCAGACGAGGTGAATTCAACGTGCCTGATGAACTTGCTCGGCCGCCGCGCGATTCTGCGGCGGCAACCCTCTTGTGGGATTTTATGTCGCGTGCGGAGCATGCTGACGGGCTGCACAGCTTGCGGACCCCGATCTTGTTGTTCACCGGGGTGCGGGGGAGCGGGAAGACCCAGCTACTCGCCGACCTGCGAGGCTTGCTTGGTGAGAACTTCCCGCACGCGCATATCAATGGCGAATGGTCATTTAATTCCGCGATGGATATGCTCGCGCTGCTCGCCTTCAAACTGAACCAGCAGCGCGGGTACGGGAAACTGGCGTTTCCTCGCCTGGTCACCGGCGCCATCGTCATCCGTCCTGACCTAGCCATCGATCCGCTGGATCGTGACCATGCAAGAAAGCAGATGGCCGCCACGCTGGCGGATCACCGCAAGGTCAAGGGCGTTCTTGAAAACAGCATCAGGGCGATTCTGCGGAGCGCCCTCACCCCGGTCCTGGCTCGCGGCCCGGCCGCGGCCGCGGTCGGCAGGCACGGCGCGGTCACGGAGGAGTTGCTCGGCCCCTCGGCCGACAAACGTCGCGAGCGGGCGGACCTCCTCGGAGCCGGACAGCAGTGGTGGGGCCATCAGGATCGGGGGCTCGACAACGACCCCATCGACGAGCTCATCAGCCTGCGGATGGATGCCGAACGAGCTCGGGCGCAGCGCCAGACCGACGGACCGGGACGCCGGAATGAAGGCGGAGACTCGCGAAGGATGGTCACCAAGCGTCTTTGGGCCGCATTCCTCGCCGACCTGCGGGATAATTTCGGTGACCGGCGCCGTGCCATCAACTGGACCCGCAACTGTGTGCTGCTGCTCGACAATGCGGACACCCCGGCGGCCCGCGCTTTCCTCGAGGAACTCGTCAGCGTGCGCAAGGACCGTGAACGTGACGAGCCCGATCCGCTCACCGTGGTCGCCACCAGCCGCGGCGGCCTTACCTCACGCGTTTCCGCGGCTGGCCTGACCCCGCTCGACGAGGCCGGCTGGGCGCACTACAACGCGCTCACCGGAACCACGGCCTGGTGGTACCCGATACTGCTCCCGCCGCTGAATTGGTCGCAGACCAGCACGATGGTTGACGCACTGGGGCTGGCAGGTGCCCACGTAGAGGCGGTTACCGCCGCCGTGCACGGGTTCAGCTGCGGGCACCCGGCCGCGACGAGCACGCTGCTCGCCGCGATCGCGGCTGACCCGGGATCCGCTGCGGAAGTGAACCCATCGGCCCTGCTGGCCAGAAAAGATCTGCGGGAAACCGCGGAGCACGACGGCACCGTCGAGGACGCGCTGCTTGATGGCCTCTTGATGCCCTCGGTGATCGGAGACCAGGCACCAGCCGACGACCTGGCCACTTGCGCCGCCGCACGGCACAAAGAGGTCGCACTCCGGCTCGCCACCGATTCCAGCCTGCTGGAGCAACTGCCCAGCGAGGTCACGTCCATCTTCGGCTCGGAGTACTGGCCCGTGAACCCGGCCAGCGGTCGTGCCGCTCTGCACCCGCTGCTGCGCAGGCTACTGCTGCGGCGACTGGTCGAGCGCAAGGCGGACGCCACGGCGAGTTGGGCGCGCGTGCACCTATGGCTACGCCAGCGCGCGCTGCGGGACGGGCAAACGGATACGGCGCTGTACCACACGCTCGCCCTCGCCGGGACGTACCAGGATGAGCTCGCCGAATTGCTGGGACGTGCGGTCGCGGACGAGGTCGAGGAGAAAGCAGCCCGTGCCAGCCACTCGGCTAATTCGGCCAGCGAGCAGGCCGGTGCCCACGAGAAGCCAGGCGCCGCTGGGAAGGCAGACCCTCTTGAATTCCAGAAGCCCTTGGAGCACGTGGCGCGGCAGCTCGCGAGCTGTCTTAAGAGCGACGCGAACACGTGGCTGCGCCGGGTCGCCAGGATCACCTCGTCGCCAACGCGTCTCGACCTCGCGCAGAAGCCGCGAGACCAGGCGGTGATGCTCACGGAGTGGGTCGACAAGCGGCAGGAGCCCCTCGCGCCGGTAGCGCGCTACGTCGTCTATTGCTGGCTCGGCGCCGACCCGCTAAGTGCTCCGCATTGGAGCTGGCTGCTCAGCCAGATGGCAGGCGAGCTTGACCTGATATCTCGCTACAGCGATGACGGAGGGCTGAGCGTGCTGCGGGCTGAGGCAGAACGCTACCGGAACCTCGCGGACGGAAGCTGGCGAGACATCGAGGACTTCTGGGTGAAGCGGATGGACTCAGCCGGTGATATGGAACCGAGTCAGGGAGAGATCCATGGCAACTGACGTGAATTCCAGAGGCGGATTCGCATTCACGCAAGAAAAGTCCCAGCTGGGCCTTAACCGGGAGCGGAGACAACGACGGTCGCGGCAGATACTCGTCGGCGCGCTCGGTGTCGTAGTGGTCGTCGCGGGCACGAGCGCCGGTCTCTACCTCACCCGGCCGACTCCCAAGGCACCGCAACCGCCGTGCCTGTCATGCATTTCCGACGGATCCCGCGCGTTCCCGGGAGACGACCAGGCCATGCGCGCGGTGATTGCCGCCATCGGCAAGGAGAACGTCGCCGTCCGGGCACGTAAGGGACGGCCCTACGTCAGCATTATGCTGCTGAATCCGATGACGCCCGGAGTGGGCAGTGACCTCACACCGACCCGGATGGTCGACATTCTGCGAGGCGCCTATCTCGCGCAAGTCACCATGAACGACGCGGGCACCCTGGGAATCCAGCTCCTCCTCGACGACGAGGGCACCAGCGCGGAAGCTGACGAGGGACCGGCGGTCAAGCAACTCGTGACGATGGAGGGGGCGCCCAATCACGTGATCGCGGTGGCCGGCCTCGGGGTGAGCACCGCGAAGACGGCTGCCGTTGCCAGCACGCTTTCCCGCGATGGAATGCCGATGTTCGCGGCGGACACTGCGGCGAACGAGTTCTTTCAACGGCATGGTGCAGATGGTGCCGGACGTGACCGAGGAGGTCACCCAGCTGGCCCAGCAGCTCCCCACCCCGCAATCCGCGGTCCTGGTCTACGACCAGGAGGCGACCGACTACTACACAAGAGACCTGCGCACCGCCTTCACACAGGACTTCGCTAAGAGCCTGACGGATGAAGCTCAGCCCTACATGCCAGGTGTTAGCGACACCAACGTGGAGTTCCAGGCGATCGCGGACGAGGTCTGCTACACGTCCGGGCCGTCGCCCACTGTTCTCTACGCAGGGCGGAACGCCGTGCTCGCGTCCCTTGTCCAGCAGTTCCAGGACGACGGCAACTGCCGCGGCAAGAAGATCACCATGCTGAGCGGGGGCGATGCGGACGGGCTTGCCCCATCGGTCACGGCTTCCGCGCCGGGAACGGGCCAGGTATCGGTCATCTATACCGACCTGTTCAACCAGAACAGGTATACCTCGGCATTCCAGCAGTCCTACGAGCAGACGCTCGGCGATCTCGACCCGGGCGACTCTGGCCTAGGCGACTCGTGGATGGCAACCACCTACAACGCGATGATGGCGGCCTGGGCGGCCATCCAGCCCGCCTACCAGGCGGTTGCCCCCGATACCCCCAACAAAAGCGACGTGCTCGGCTTCGTCGTCCGGCTGAACGGCATGTTCACCCCGTCGGGTGCCGCCGGCCCGTTCCCGCTGAGCGCCGACGGCGAGCTCATGTACCCCGACAACCCCATCTTCGATGACGCGGCGGGCCAGCGCAGCACCCTTTCCAACTAACCGGTATCCCCCGCGATTGCCGACGAGCACCGCTCGGTCAGCAGCGACACCGCGAGCATCACGGGGAATCCCGCCTCCGGCGCCGAAGCTGGGCTCGGCGCGGCGGCGGGGCACCGCCTGGAGTGCCCGGCTCGTTTTCGCCGTGTGCCAACGCAGGAAGAGCAGGGGCGCGATGGCGCAAGCGACGGCAGCGGCGCCCAGCATGAGCGCGGTATGAACGCCGCTGGTGGCCAGCAGCGGCCCGAGCACCTGGCCGGCACCGTAACAGCAGGCCATCATCCCGACCGAGCGGGGAGACGGGCCGCCAGGTAGCATGCCGCCCCGGGCGAACAGCATCGCGACAATGGCCGCGAACGTGCCGCCGAACAGGATGGCGGACAGCAGCCCCGCGACCGGCGACGCGACCATCGCGGGCAGGATGATCCCGGCTGCCTGCACGGCGAACGCGACCGGAAGCACCCGTGCCAGGCCGCGCCGGTTGACGAGTTTGCCCCACAACGAACAGCTCGGCACCGCGGCCACGCCAGCGATCAGCCAGACTTGCCCGCCCGGGAGCGCGTGGCCAGGCAGGTCGGGCAGGAACGTGCCAGTGACGATGTAGCCGAGGCCCTCCAGGAAGAAGGCGGCGCACAGCGCGGTCATCGCGGCCGCCGACGGGCGCCGCGGCTCGTGTGGCCGATACCTGGGACTATTCAGGCCGCGGGTCCCGATGACGGCCGGCGGCTGGCGGAGCCAGCGGCAGGCTGTGAAGGCGAGAACGACGGCGAGCGCCGCCATGTACAACCACGCGGACCGCCAGCCGGTGGCCGGCATGACCACCAGCGCGGCCAGTGCGATCCCGGTGCCGATGCCAAGGTAGAGCCGGGCCGTGCCGGCGGCCGCGTTGCGCGGGTTCACCCCGCTGAGCACGATGCTGGTGGCGGAGACGAACACGATGGCTCCGGCGAGACCGGCCAGGGCCCGGAGCAGCGGCCATGGCAGTACTGCCGCCGGACACGCCATCGCCGCCGTGACCAGCACGATCGCGACCGCCGCGACCCGCAGCGCGCGCAGCTGCACATCGCGCGGAATGAGGGTCACGCACACCACGGTGCCAACGAAGTTTCCCAGGTAGTTGGCCATGGCCATCCGGGCGAGCGCGCCGATCCCGGGCAGCGCCCCGCTCGCGAGCATGAGCGGCGCCACCGGTGTGAGAGCAAACCTGGCTACTCCGATGGCCAGTGCCACTGCCGCGACGCCCGCGACGGTCGTCGCGGTCGGCTGCCCGGTCCGGCGACCAGCCACGCCCCGATGCCGGCCCCGATGGAGGCGGCGGTCCGTCATGTCTCTGCGTTTCGAGTATGCGGGTGCCGCGTGCGCCATCGTGTATGCCTCCAGCGGCCCGGAATCTGAGATACCGCTGCGACCTGGACACGTGCGCCAGCTCGGCCCGGCGACCCGCGGGCCTGTCGTCACGCCGGCGTCTACGGCTTGCCGGGGCCTGCCTTGAACACCCCCTGTGAGCTCTACTGTCTCATGAGTAACAAGATAACCTGGGCATCACGGAGTGTAACTGTAGTCACACGAGTTTCCTCTGGTCTCGGTGTGCTCGGCTGCAGTGCGAGTGGGCGCTGCTCAGAAGACGCCAGGGACCCGGTGTACCCGCCTATGCGGGCGAGACGAAGGCCAGGTCAGGGCGGGTGTTTTTGTTCCGGACCAGGACCGGGTAGCTGCCGGTGTGGTAGATATGCGCGGGATCGCCGGACCTGGCGAGCGCGTTTCGAGATAGCCGACGGAGAACAGGTCGTGAGGGGTTACGCCCACGGCGGTGCGTACCCGGTGAGCGCTGAGATGTAGAGCGCTCGTTTTGCGAAAAAAAGCGCTCGTCAGCTAAGCGCTGCCCAGTACGTTGTCGCGCTGAACGCGTTGCTGCTCATCGTGATCGAGGAGGGCAGGGTCGTCTGGGCGGAGGAGTTGACCGCGTACCGGGCCGCGGCGACGGTCAGGCCCGCGTTGACGGCTCCGCTGCCCTGCACGGTCGCGCGGCCGAAGGCCGGCCTGGTCGTCCCGTTCGTGAGAATCGCCACGTACACCCAGCCCTGGGACACGTAATACGGGCCGCCGGCCAGCGCCGCGGTGTGCAGGCCGAATGACTCCCACGCCGACGACTGGTCCGCGGTCTTCCCGATCAGGGCGCCGTCGGCGGTGTACAGGCCAGCCCAGTTCTCGCCGCTGGTCAGTCCGCTTCCGGCCGTCGCCACTTCGAGCAGGATGTTGGTGACCGAGCACGCGCGGTAGACCGGCACCTTGATCAGTGTGAGCACGCCCGCGGCCGGGATGCTGCTGTCGGTCTGTAGCACGGGATCGTAGGACCAGGCCAGCAGGTTCTGATCCTGGGGAGACGCGTTGTCGCCGGACGGTGCGGGCAGGTTGAGCGTGGCGGTCGCGCCGGACACGGTAGCGGTCAGCAGACCGGGAGTGACCAGGAGTTTTCCCGAGCCGTCCCAGTTGACCGGGCGTCCGCCGGTGGCGCTGCTGAGATATCCGCCGTTCACTGAGACGAATGCCGAGCCAGTCATGGTGAGCCCGTAGACCGGTGAAGCGGTACTAGCGCTATCGCCTTCGCGGGCGGTGACGGTTGTCCCGTCGATCACCACCGGGGCGGTCGTGTTCACCACCTTGAGGCCGCTGTACCCGCCGCCGCCAGCGGTGTTGTTGCCGCCGTCACGGCGGAATTCGCAGCCGTTGAGCTGGATGCAGCCGTTGCCGGTGACGCCGTCGATCACGAATCCGTCGCCGTCGTTCAGGTCCGTCGTGCACTGGCTGAAGCTGATCCCGCCATACATCTCGGTCATCGTGAGGACGAAGCCCTGGGCGCCGCTCCCGGGCAGGCCATCTTCGGAGCGGCAGGCGGTGAACGTGGTGTTGTCGGCGCCGCTGATCGCCCAGCCCGAGGTCGCGTGGCCCGACGACAGGCAGTTGGTGTACCAGCAGTCGGCCTCGTCGATGTCGAACCCGCTGCCTGTTCCGGTGGAGTTTCCCGCGTGGAACACGCCGACCTGGTGCATCACCGTGACTCCGTTACGGATCTTGATGCCGGTGCCGACCGTGTAGGCGACGAGCACGTCCTCCAGCAATGCTCCGCCATTGACGTTGATCCCGATGGTTGTCCCGGTGGTCATGTTGTGCCCGTGGACGTTGAGGTCGCGTGCGGAGAAGTCCGACTGCCCGTTCGTGTCCAGGATCGCGTCACCCGAGAACCCCGACGCGGCGTTGATGATGGCGGCATTGGAGCCGCCGCCTTCGAAGCCGTTGTTCCCGCTATGGCTTCCCAGCAGCCGGACCCCAGCGCTCTTGATGAGCAGCGGTGAGGAAACCGTGTAAGTCCCGGCCGGGAAATACACCACACCCCCGACGGGGCAGTTTTCGATGGCGTTCTGGATGTCGGTGGTGGAATCCGCGTCGCCGCTCGGATCCGCTCCGTAATCGGAGACGACGTTGATCCAGTCGGTTGTGCCGTCCTCCGATGTGGTCGTCGCGGCACGGGCAGCGGTAGAGGTGCCAGGCAGGATTCCGGCCGCGGCCGCCAGCCCGGCGGCGCCGGCGAACGTACCGGCAAGTACCGAACGACGGCGTGTAACAGAGGTTGGGGACATGATCGCAAAGCTACAGAATCCGCCTTCGGCGGGGAAATTCGAAAGTAGGTAAATCGGGATGGTGCCAGCGTTCTGCCAGCGTTTCCCCAGTATTTCGCCAGCGGTCCCGCGTCCGCTGCTCGGATAGGGCCGGTCCGCGGACGAGCAGCGTGCTGCCGGGCGGAGTTATGCTGCGGCGTTATCCTAACTGCCGCGGCATATCGGAGCGTCACCGTCCGGTTTCGCACACCAGCAACAGGAGAAGTTAGATGCCTGAACTTCCAGAGGTGGAATCAGCCCGGGCGGTGATCGAGCGCCACGGGCTCCGGCGGCGCATCGTGGACGTCGATGACTCGGACACTTTTGTATGCCGTCCTCATGCTCCGGGGGAAATCCGTCACGCGCTGCTGGGGAGTGAACTCATCACGGCGATGCGACAGGGAAAGAGCATGTGGTGCCTTTCGTCGGACGGGGTCACGCTGGGCATTCACCTCGGCATGTCGGGCAAGATCGTAATCGCTGACGCCGACGGGACCGAGATCGACGGTGGCGACTACTGGGAACGCGGCCGCAAGCCGGGAGACTATCGCTGGGCTCGATTCACCTTGATCTTCGACGACGGCGGCCGGCTCATGCTGGTCGATCCGCGGCGTCTAGGCCGTATCAGGCTCAACCCGCCCGTCGAGCAGCTAGGCCCCGATGCGCAGCGGATCACGCCGGCTCAGTTCCGGGCGGCACTAGAAAGCAGCACGGCGCCCGTCAAGGCACGGCTCATGGACCAGCACAAGATCGCGGGCATCGGCAACCTGCTAGCCGATGAAATCCTGTGGCGCGCCCGGATCCACCCGGCGCGGGTCGCCAGCAGCCTCACCTCGCAAGAGCAGAGCCGACTGCTGAGAGCCAGCCGCGACGCGATCAGGGAAGCCCTGCGCGACGGCGGCGTGCATGCGCTGACGATCATTCCGTACCGGCGTAGAGGGCGTGCTTGTCCACGCGATCACGCGCCAATGACTACCGGCAAGATCGACGGGCGTACAACCTGGTGGTGTTCGGCCGAGCAACTGCTGATGCCGGGCTGAGCCCAGCGATTCGTCCCCCGGGACTCACCGGGGCGGCGCGACCTGCTTGAAGCCGGCCGGGATGTGGACCTGGTTCACCATGTTGACCAGCGACGCCGTGGGTGGCAGCCACGTCAAGTTACCGATGAGCTTCATGTCCTGCTCCGGGCCGCTCTGGTTGGCGTAGTAGTCCACGATGACTCGCACCGGCAGGAAGGTCTGCGAGTCGACCCACAGCTCCCGGTAACCCTTCACCCACGGACCCCGCAACCCGATGGTGTCCTGCCCGTTGATGCTCTGATGGCCGACGATCGCGAGCTTGCCCGAGTCGAGCCACGTCTTGATCTCGGCCGGAGTCATGACGGGGCTACTGTCGTTGACCGACGATCCCTGGGGCAGGGCGGCGGCCAAACGCAGGGAGATGGCGAACCAGGTACGGGTGGAGTAGTCGGCTACGACTTGGTGCGCGGTGAGGACCCCGTTCACGGAGGAGGTGCTCAGCCAGTTGAGCGACTTGCCGGTGGTGCTGTTGGTCAGGATCTCGAATTCGTTTCCGGTGCGCGAATCTGTCCAGTTCGTGCCAGAGACATTTACGGGTGCGGTCTGGACCTGGTCGTCGCGGATGATGTCATTTTTCACGTTGGCGAGCGCCGCCTCGACCCGTTCGGCCACGTAGGCCACCGTTTCTGTGCGCACGGTCGGGGCGGCGGTGGCGCTCCGGCTAGGCGCCGCGCTAGCCGCGGCGCCGACCGTGGCGTGATTGCCGGAGAAGCCGTGAACACCGAAGGACACGCCACCAGCGGCAAGGACCACCGCTCCGGCCGCGGTCGTGCCGCGCCGCATGAGGCTACGGCGGTGCCATTGCCGGGCACGCTGTTTGATCTTCGCGAGGTCGGGCGTGAAGGGCTTACCGGACGCGAGCTGGCGCAGGTCGTGACTGAGCTGCGTCTCCTGTGGGGAGTTCATAGCGTGGATTCCGTTCTATCCAGATAGTTTCTCAGGGTGCCAAGTGCCCGGGCGCTCTGACTCTTCACGGTGCCTTCGCTGCAGCCGAGCACGGCAGCGGTCTCGCGCTCGCTCATCCCCTCCAGGTAACGAAGGATGATCGTGGCGCGCTGCCGCAGCGGCAGGGTCCGCAGCGCTTGCAGCAGCCCTGCCCGTCGGGCTACGTCGTCGGCCGCGTCGGGCGTAACTGGCTCGGCCCCCTCGGGAAATCGGGAGACAGCCGCTGTACGCTCACGCCGGCGCCATCGGCCGCGCATCTCGTTCAGCAGAATGCGCCGGACATAGGCGTCTGGGCTGTCCGCCTGCCGGACGCGGGGCCAGTGCTGGTAGGCCTTGGCGAGCGTGTCCTGCACGAGATCGTGGGCAAGATGCCAGTCACCGCACAGGAGATAAGCGCTTTGATGCAGCAGCGAGGCGCGGGTCCGCATGAACTCGCCGAACTCCTCGTCTCGGCTGTTCAACGCGTTCTCTGCCCGTCTCATGACCAACTAGATGCTTCCGCTCCGCGGAAAGTTGTCGGGATCCTCTAACGATTTTCTGCCTGCTCGAGCGCGCTGGGCGCATGCGACCCGAGCACCACCGCAAACGGATCGCCGAACTCGCTGCCCGCTTCGGTGGCTGACTATCCCAGCTGGTCGCGGCGGCGTGTGAGGTAGGCGGTCTCGGCGGTGTTGCCCGCCAGCTCGATGGCTTTGTCATACGCCGCGCGGGACTCCTGGCCGCGGCCCAGGCGGCGGAGCAGATCGGCGCGGGCCGCGTGGTAGGCGTGATAACCGGCCAGCGTGTCCTCAAGGCGGTCAACGGCTGCCAGCGCCACTTCCGGGCCGTCGAGCTCGGCGACCGCGATGGCCCGGTTGAGGGCGATGACCGGTGACGGATCGAGGCGGACCAGCTGGTCGTAGAGCGCGAGGATCTGCGGCCAGTCGGTGTCGCGTATGTCGCGGGCGGAGGTATGCACAGCGTTGATCGCGGCGAGGATCTGGTAGCGCCCCGGAGCCACCCCAGCGGCCAGGCGCTCGCGCACCAACTGGTGCCCCTCGGCGATCAGCGCCGCGTCCCAGGCCCCGCGGTCCTGCTCGCCGAGGGTGATCAGTTCGCCGTTGGCCGAGACCCGGGCAGTGCGGCGGGACTCGATCAGCAGCATCAGCGCCAGCAGCCCGGCCACCTCACCGTCGTCCGGCCGGAGGTCACGGATCAGGCGGGTGAGCCGGATCGCCTCGCCGGTCAGGTCCTGACGGACGGGATCGGTGCCGGGGCCGGTCGCCAGGTAGCCCTCGTTGAAGATCAGGAACAGGACAGCGAGCACGCCGGTGACGCGGGCCGGGAGATCCTCCTGGGACGGCACCCGGTACGGGATGCGAGCCGCCTTGATCTTGGCTTTGGCGCGGGTGATCCGCTGCCCCATGGCGGCCTCCTGCACCAGAAAAGCACGCGCGATCTCGGGCATGGTCAGGCCGCCGACCATCCGCAGCGTCAGCGCCATCCGGGTCTCCATCGCCAGCGCCGGGTGGCAGCAGGTGAAGATCAGGCGGAGCCGCTCGTCCTCGATGGCGCCGGGAGGCCCGGCCGGGTCGTCGTCATACAACAGCTGAGCCTCCTGCTGCTTGCTGCCGCGCTTGGTCTCGCGCCGGATCCGGTCGATGGCCTTGCGGGTGGCGGTGATGGTCAGCCACGCACCGGGATTCGGGGGTACGCCGTCGGCCGGCCACCGCTCGACAGCGGCCGCGAACGCCTCGGCAGTCGCTTCCTCGGCGATGTCGAGGTCACCGAAACGCCTGGTCAGGGAGGCGACCACCCGCGCCCACTCTTCGTGGTGGGCCTGGGTGACGGCCTCCCGGACGTCGATCAGGCTCACAGGAACGGCCGCACCTCGAGCTTGCGGTTGCAGGCCTTCGACCCCTCGGTGGCGAGCCTGAGCGCGACGTCGAGATCGGCGGCCTCCAGGATCCACAAGCCGGCGAGATGCTCCTTCGACTCCAGGAAGGGCCCGTCGGTGACCAATGCCTGCCCGCCCCGGTTGTCGATCACAGTGGCCGAGCTGGCCGCCGCGAGGCCACCAGCGAAGACCCAGTGCCCCTGGGCCTGGAGCCCTTCGTTGAACACGTGAATGGCCGCCATCTCCTCCGGAGTGGCGAGGCTGGCCGTGTCATTGATCACGGAAACCAGGTACTGCATCCCGATCATCTCCTGTGCTCTGGGGACGCCCCCGCGGGCGGCCGCTCACCCCTGCTACGAACGCCCCTGCCCCGATCCGACACCACCACCCGGACTTCTTTTGATACGGCCCCGTAACCGTCGGTATGGCGCCGATACCCTCACAACGCGCGGCCAGCCGCCAGAGCGGGCGCGATCCATCGATTCAGCCAGCCGCGCAGCTCGTCATCGTCGGGCTCATCGCTTCCAGGGTGCTGCAGCAACGAGGTGAAGGTTCGCATGATCATCTCCGCGAGGCCGTCGAGCTCATCCTCGCCCACTCCCGCGCTCGCCCAGTCGACCGGGAAGCGACGCAGCACCTGCGAGCCGTAGCGAAGGGCATCGCGGGCGGTCACTCCGCGCCCGAATGCGGCGGAGTCGCCGGCCTGGAGGAGCAGGCTCATCTGCGGATCGGTGGGTATGGTGCGGACGCAGTAGATGATGCCCTCTACGACTGCTTCACTCGGACTCGCTACGCCTTCGAGGTGTTCGAGCATCCGGTCGACGAAGGACTCAGCCCCCTGGGCGGCCACCTCGCTGATGATGTCGCTGACCCGTGCGAAGTGGCGGTAGACCGTCTGCCGGGTGACGCCGAGCTCGTTCGCTACGTCAGAAAGAGTCGTCTTGGCGACTCCGTACTGGTCGATGCAGCGTGCCGTCGCGTCGACGATGCGCTGGCGGGCCTCAGTGGCAGATGCGGGTGGCCGGCCTCCCCAGCCGTGGTGCGCCATGGGAGCTATGTTCCCACAGCCTCGGCGGTCGGCCGTGGTCTCGTGGCTCGCAGCGCCAGCGTGATGAATCCCGACGAGACAACGACGCACGCGATGACGTACCACCAGCTGCCGATCGGTGTGCCGTCCTTGGTGATGCCGCCGATAGCACCCAGGAAGGCTGGCAGAGCGACCAGCCACAGTGCGACAAGTACGACTAGGTAGGCCGCCGGGTAGGTGCGAACGAACATCGGCGAGGTCGTTGCCGTGGCCTCGTCCTGGTTACGAACCGCCCGCGCCGCGTCGAAAAGGAGGTAAAGACCGACGATCCAGATGAGCGCGAGTTCCACGCCGAGTATCGTCCGCCGGACGTCGATGTCCGACCCGTTCTCCACGAACAGGCCGCTCGGGACGCTCACGATCATCATCGCCAGCGGTGTCAGGGCCCCGGCGACGAAGGTGCGCCATGCGATCTGCCGGCCCCGCAGAGTTCCGCGACTGCCGCGGGCGCCGACCAGACGGACGACGAGATAGGTCATCGCGCCGAAGGAGACCGACGCGAATAGCACCATGCTGTTCATCGGGACTGACGCGAACATCGGCTGGTTGACCACCTTGTTGGCCGGGTTCCACGCCCACCACTTCAGTTGCGGGCCAAGCTGATCGAAGATCTCGTAGAAGACCTGGCAGGCGAAGGCCACTGCCAGCGAACCCGCCAGGATGCCCCGACGTTCGAAAACCCGGAGGGTCCGCGCGAGTTCGTAGGCGAGCTGCGAGATCGCCGGGTAGAACGCGACGATGTACAGCGGTAGCCGATCGAACATGAACTGCACCGTGAACACGTTGTGCATGAATATGAACCCGACGTATTTCTCCAGGCCGAACCACTCCGGGAAGTACAACGGCGGCTCGGTCACCATCAGGTAGACGACCGAGGCGAACCACAAGGAGATGTTCACCGGGTCGCCGTCGCGGCGCCAGCGGCGCCAGGCATGCACGAAGGCGAACACGGCACCGGCGATGATCAGGAGTTCGAGGACCGGCATCGTGCCGTTCTCCAGGTGGAACGGGTTACGGAAGGTGACTACCGGGTTGGCGCCGCGGCACGAAAAGCCCAGCCTCTCGGCGATACGCTCGGCGGCCGAGTCGCAGGTGTGGTCCATCGTCGTCCCCGTCCAGGCTCAGTCGCCGGTGAGGTTGCCCTCGTGAACAGCCCCGTAACTCGTGTAGTCGGTGCTGGGCGGATCCTGGCTCTGGTCGAAGCCAGCAGGGATAACTGTGCGACCGAGCCGCTGGCGGACCTTGTAGCGCACGATCCCGAACCAGAACCGCGGGTCGGTGGCCATCTCCTTCATCGACCTGTCCAGGTTGAACACCTGGGCGAAGGTCTGCTCCACGTAATCGTCCTCGCGACTCGCGGCGTTGATCGCGTTGAACACCGGCCAGCTCAGCTTGGCGGCTAGCCTGCGGCGCCAGGGCGCGACAACCTCGGTACCGGTAGCGAAGTCGTAGGCCTGGTCCCTGGCCATGGCAAGCATCCACGGGACGTTGAGTGATGACTTCTGACGGGTGAGGAAATCGCGGAAGAACGTCTCATCGAGTACGTTCCTGCTGGCCAGCAGCTCGGCGAGGATGAGCACCGACCGGGCCGCCGAGCTCATTCCCTGCGCGTAGAAGGGGTTGAACGCGCAGATGGCGTCACCGATGGAGACCAAGCCGACTGGTGGCGGATCGATCTGGTCGTAACGACGCCACTTGTTACTGGTCGACCGCGTCAGGTGCACCTCGGATGTCGGCGTGCACGCGCGGGTCGCCTCGCCGAACGTGGCCGCCCGGACCCGGTCGGCCGCCGCCTCGAAATCGTCAACCTGACGCGGCATTTCGATCCCCCACGAGCCCATGCACACGATGACCCGCTCGCCGTCGATCGGGAAGAAGTTGCTGAGGAAGTCGTGCTCGACTGGGTGGCTGCCGTTGTGCTGCGTCGGAGTGATGACCAGGTGCTTCCACCACCACGTACCGGGCCGCCGGTCGGCCGGCGGCAGGTCGTACCACCGCGAGATGTAGGTGACCTTCGCATCGAGGGTCTTCTCGGGCGGCGCGGCCCAGCCAGCCGCGTGCAGCCAGCCGGCCACCTGCGAACCACGCCCGAGGGCATCAACCACCAGGTCGGCCTTGAGCGTGAGGTCATGCCGGTCCGCATCGCGGAAGGTCACCCCGGTCACCCTGCTCCCGGCTGCCGGATCGCCGGTGGTCTGCAGCCCGGTTATCGTGTGTGCCTCCCGGATCTGGATGGGCTGTATCTCGCGCACCATGTCGCGTAGGACCCGCTCGATGAGCACCCGGGAGCTGTAGATCATTGTCATCGAGCCTCGCTTGCGCGCCGCCCAGCCGTCGTTGTCGCAGTACGCCGCGTCCATCGATGGCATCAGCAGCCGGCCACCGGCCGCGATTAGCGCCTCCTCGAAACCGGGAAAGATCTGACCAATCGCCCGGCGTCCAGAGTTGAGCAGGAAGTGCGGATGCTTGCTCTGCGGAACCCCGCGCCGATGCTCAGCACCCGGTGGCAGTTGGTCGCGCTCCAGCACGATCACCTCGTCGAAGTGACGCGCGAGCACTCCCGCGGCACACAGCCCCGCGACACTGCCGCCCAGCACGACCGCGATCTTGCCCCGCATTCGGTAACCACCTATTCATACGGATTATGTATGAACGTATGATTAGAGTGCGGGCGTGTCAACCGGGTGCGTGGCAGCGTTCCTGGTGGGTGCTACACCAACCAGCAAAGCCTGCCTCGTCCCGGGGGGCGGTCGCGGTGGCGTGAAAGCCGGGTGGCTGCGGGCCGTTGGCGGCCGGGGCCGGCTGCTCTGGGTCGGGTGCTGCTGGTGGTGCTGGTGGTGTTCATGGGCGCGGTAAGGCCGTCGGCCTGGATGTGCCGTTGCTGGGCGGTGCGGCAGTGCCCGCACTCTTTGCTCGTCAGCGTCGCACCGCCCAGAATCGGTCCGCTGCTTCGACCGGCTGGCCGGTGACGGCGGCAACCGTCGCGGCGGAGGCACCGTTGCATCACGAAATGCCCCTTAATGTCTCCTGTGAAGAGCATGCATAACTAGGGTCGACCACGTGCGTAGACGACTCACCGCCGCAGCGTTGGCCGCCCTCGGATTGCTCGCCATCCCCGCCAGCCCGGGTATCGCTCGCGCGGACAGCGTCGTCGCCGAGACCCAGCTCACCAATTTCCACCAGATCCTGGTGGACAGCGCCGACGGCTACGTCTTCCTGAGCGAGGGCGGCACCGACTTGAACATGACCACCTCCGAGCCCGGCGGACTGGTAGTGACGAACCTGGCCGGAGCCTACGTGACCACGCTGTACAGCGGGGACGGGGTGGAGGGCCTGGCCCTCGACGACGGCACGCTCTATGTGGCCGTCGCGGACGAGACCGAGATCGCGGCGGTCGACGTCGCGACGATCAAGGACCCGACCCCGACCGAGACTGTGTATCCGCTGGGCAGCGGTGACGTCCCGTACAGCGTGGCCGTGCAGAGCGGCAAGATCTGGGTCAGCTACGTGCCGGCGAACGCGTACCAGACGACGGGCAACGCGGCGATCGGCGACATCAACCTGTCAGCGTCAAGCGCGTCCAGCGCCTTCGAAGCGGACACGGCGGGATCGGCCGACTGGTCCGCTCCGCCGGACCTCGCCGCCGACCCCGATGACGATGGTGCCCTGGTCGCGGTGCTGCCGGAAATTTCGGCGGCCAGCGCCGCTACGTTCAGCACCACGACCGATCCAGCGACCGTGCTTACCGCCCAGACGTACCTCGGCGGCTTCGGCACGACGGCCACCTGCGCTTTCGAGAGTCAGGTGGCGTTCGTGCCCGGCACGCAAGGGACCGAGTTCATCACCGCGTGCAAGGGCCCGCAGACGCAAGAGGTCTGGAGCACTACGAACCTGACGACCCCGCTGCGTAACTACCCGACCGGAGAGGACCCGGTCGGGGTAGCGGTCGCCCCGGACGGGACGATCGCTGGCGGGATGTCGGATCCGGACCAGGAGAACCCGCCCGTCGTATACATCTACAATCCCGATGGCACGCTGATGAACATCATCGCGATCCCGTCACAGGAACAGGACGGGATCGAATCGTTCCTCGACAGCAACACCCAGGACGTGGCCTGGTCGGCGGACGGTTCGCAGCTCTACCTGGTCACCGATGAGTTCAACGTAGACACCGGGGCGATGACGTACGCGCTTCGCGTGCTGGACAGCCCGGAAATCACCCGCAGTACGCTGACCCTCTCCGGCGCATCGAGCATTGACCTGTCGAAGAGCATCAGCCTGACCGGAAAGGTCACGCTGAGCACCGGCGCCGTTCCGGCCGCCGGCACAGCCATCACCATCACCCGCTCGGGGGTAGGTGCGGCTCGGACATTCACCACTACCATTGGACTTAACGGCGAGTTCAGTCTCACCGATACCCCGACGTCCGCCGGCACGTATACCTACTCCGCGACGTACGCGGGCACCGCCACCGTGGCAGCGGCCACGGGGTCAGAGGTGGTGCAGGTTATCCGGGCAGCCACCTCGCTCACGGTGGCGGCGAACGGGTCCACGTTCAATTATGAGCCGACCGTCACGGTGACCGTGCACCTCGGCGCCACGTACACCAACCGCGTGGTCTCGGTCTACGCCCAGCCGTTCGGCAGCAAGAGCAAGACGCTGATCAAGAGCGGGAAAGTCAACGCGGCCGGAAGACTCGTGGTGGATTACCGGGCACCGCACAGCACGACGTTCAGCGCGGTGTTCGCCGGCGACGCACGTTACGCGCCAGCCACGGTCACCCGCGCGGTGTACGTGCGGGCGAGCGTGTCGCAGAAGCTCACCGGCTACTACGGGACCGACGGCAAGTATCTGCTGTATCACTCGTCGTCAGACCTGGATGTCGCGGGGAGCGTCGCGCCGAACAAGTACCGCGAGTGCGTGGAACTGGAGCTCCAGGAATACTACGAGGGCACCTGGTACGACGAGACGAGCGCCTGCGGCTACTTGAGCAAGTCCAGTACGATCTCCGGGCGCCTCACGTTGAGCGGCGCGGACACGGGCGTGCCGTACCGGATCCGGATCGACTACCTGCGCGGAAGCGACACGTCTAACCTGAGCAACGACAGTGTCTGGCAGTACTTCATGGTCGAGAGCTAGGCGTCATCCCCTGGGACGTTTGCCCCCTCGGCGTGCTGCTCGGGCGCACCCTTGATCGCGATCGCCGCGTGGGGCTCGAGAGCCGCGTCGAAAAGCTCGGCCACCGACTTTCGGATCTCCTCGCGCAGAGCTGCCTTGTCTCCACAGAGGTTCTCGATGTTCCGCTGATAAAGGACGAACCTCATCCCGAAGGGGACTCGCGAGCGTGCTCCCGCCGCGAAGTCTCCGCCCAGCCCGCCAAACAGACTGTCCGAATCGCCGCCCCCAGTGCTGGGCCCTTCCAGATGCCACCGGCGATCCGGATCCACACCCTGCTCGACCCGCGACTTGTCCGGCAGCAACACCACGTCCGCCAGGGCGCCGGCTGAGCCGCCCGTCTCGGAGTCATGAACCCTGATCTCCGCATTAGCCTGCGCTTCGAAGTCAGCACCCGCCATCCGGTACGGCACCACCCAGGTGCCAGAACCGGAGGTCAGCGCCGCCGCCGCGGCGAAGTCGGCCCGTCCCGCCTCAGGGTTGCCCGCATCGAGCCAGACCTTGACCTGGCCGCGTAGCGCCCACCCAGGGGCGAACCGGCTGGCTACTTCCAGAAGGTCATCGAGGTGTCCGCCCGCCTCCTCGAATCGACCCAGGCGGTACAGTGCGACCGCGAGGCGCCACAGCGCCTGGGCGGACGCCGGGTCGGTGTCAGCCGCCGCCTGGGCGGCCCGGCGCGCATCCTCAAAATGCCCAAGCCACCACAGCGACTCCGAGGCGAGCACGAGCGCCGCGATCCGCACCGCGGGCACCGTATCTCCCAGGTGGCGATGGGCCACCCACAGGGCCTCAAGTGGATGATCGGGACAGCTGCGGGTGTGTTCACGCAGCGTCTCCAGCACATCCTTCGCCGATTCCCGGGCGTCATGGCGGTGTCCGGCGGGAACCAGGTTAAGCCACCGGGCCGCGGCTTCTCTCAGTGGCGCGTCCAGCTCGAAGTCGCGCGCTTTGGGGTTCGCCACATAGCCAGGTCCGGAGTGATGGGAGGGCCGGGCCGCTGGAATGACGGAGGGTGTCACATCACCTTCTGGCAGGGGGCACATGATCGTTCCTCACCTCGGGCCGCGCCCGCTGGGGAGCAGCAAGATTCCCGTTCACTCTAGTGGGCCGGTGCCGGCGTCGCGGCGGCGCTGGTTGGTTCGTGCGAGCTGGTGATCATCCACGACGGCTTTCATGATGCTGCAATGTAAACGACAGATCTATGCAATAACTTGCTGAAAATATACAATTACCGGATTCATCATTGTAAGAACCGGCGTGATCGTGTTACATGAACGAATGAGCGCGGGAAGTGTCATGACATCGAGGTCTCCGCGTTCGTTGAGTCCATGGAAGGCGGTGGGCCGTGTTCGCACGAAGCCTCACCACGGGCGTGGTCGTGGCCATGTTCGTAGCATTGGCAGGCACCGCTGGCGCGGTTGCAGCAAGCGCTTCGCCAGCACCTGTTCCTAGTCACAGCCAAGTGGTGCCAACCTCCGGCGACGGGCACGGTGCCAAGGTCCCATTCACCGAGTACTCGGCAGTCGGATCCGACAGCAACGGCACCGTGATCGGCCCCTCCTACAACCTCTACACGCTGGCCGCCGAGGCCGTGGGCCGCACCGCGGTCACGCTCAGCGGGGCTGGCCAGTACGTCGACTTCACCCTCGCCAAACCGGCGAACGCGGTCGACATCCACTACTCCATCCCCGACTCGGCCGACGGCACCGGGTTGACGACGCCGCTGAAGGTGTTCGTGAACGGCCGCGAGAGACCCGACCTGACTCTCTCCTCGGTGTACGACTGGTTCTACGGCGTTTACCCGTTCACCAACGACCCGGCCGACCTAGACGGTCACCACATGTACGACGACGTGCGGACCCTGTTCGGCAGGACTCTGCCAGCCGGGACGCACGTCCGGTTCGAGATCGCCAATCCGTCGATCCCGGTCACCATCAACGTCGCGGACTTCCAGCAGGTCGCGCCGCCCGCGCCGCAGCCGCCCGGCTCGATCTCGGTGCTGTCTTACGGGGCGGATCCGACCGGCCAGACGGACTCGACAACCGCCATACAGAACGCGATTAACGCCGGCAGTGCGGAAGGCAAGGCGGTCTACATCCCGCCGGGCAACTACCTCGTCACCGCCCACCTGATCGTCAACAACGTAACGCTGATCGGTGCGGGCGAGTGGTACTCGGTGCTGGGAGGTAATGGCGTCGGCGTCTTCGGCAACCTGCCACCCGACCCCAGTACCAACGTCCACCTGTCGAACTTCGCCATTTTCGGCCAGGTCAACGTCCGGGTCGACTCCGAGGACTTCATGGGCATCGGCGGAGGGCTGCAAGACTCCACCATCAGCAACGTGTGGATCCAGCACGTCCAGGCCGGCATCTGGATGACCGGTCCGTTCACCAACCTCAAGATCAGCAACGTGCGGATCCAGGACACAGTCGCCGACGGGATCAACTTCGACGGCGGAATCACCGACTCCTCCGTCACCAACACCTACATCCGCAACACCGGCGACGACGGCATCGCGCTGTGGTCCAACGGTGTCGCCGACGCCAATGACATCGTCTCGCACGACACCGTCGTGCTGCCTATCCTGGCGAACAACTTCGCTATTTACGGCGGCAGCGACAACTCCATCGTCAACGACTACGGCACTGACACAATCACCCAGGGTGGCGGCATCCAGGTCGGCAACCGGTTCTCCGCTGTGCCGCTGTCCGGGACGACCACCATCGCCGACAACACGCTGGTCCGTACCGGCACTCTCGACCCGAACTGGAAGTTCGGCGTGGGCGCGATCTGGTTCTACGCCTCCGATAGCGAGGATATGACCGGCACGATCAACGTCGACCACAACACGATCCTCGACAGCCCGTACGACGCGTTCGGGTTCGTCGGCGACTACATTCCCAACGCCACTCCGCCCGCCTACGCGATCGACAATGTCCACATCAACGACAACATCGTGCACAATGTCGGCACCTTCGTGTTCCAGCTCCAGTCCGCCGGGTCGGACGACACGATCTCCAATGTGACCGCCACCGGGGTCGGCCTGGACGGGACGATGGCCTGCGCCTACGGCATCACGCCCACCTACGGGCCGGGCAACAGCGGGTGGAGCGGCTCGGAGTGCACATTCCCGCCGTTCAACATCCTCAGCACGTCTACCTCGTCGCTGGACTTCGGCCTGGTCAACCTGAACACCCAGAGTCCGTCGCAGTCGGTCACTATCACCAACCCAGGACCGGACGCGGCGCCCATCTCCTCCGTCTACGCGACCAATGGGTTCGATGAGACCAACAACTGCCCGGCGACGCTCGCCGTCGGGGCCAGTTGCACGGCCACGGTCACCATCACGCCCACTTCCGTGCAGCAATACCAGGGCAGCCTGGTGTTCGACGCCAACCCCGCCAATAACCCGTTCGCGCCGTACGTGGTCAGCCTGAGCGCCGCGGTCTACAACCCGAACGGCAACCTCGCGCTGACGGCCACCGCCTCGGCCAGCAACACCCTTGCCGGGTTCCCGGCGAGCAACGCCAACGACGGCAACCAGGCCACCTACTGGCAGGCGGCGAACAGCACCGGCGTACTCACGCTGCAGCTGGCAGAGCCGGCCCCGGTGGACAGACTCGTCCTGGAGCTTCCTCAGGGCTGGGGAGACCGGGACCAGACCATCGAGGTCGACGGCAGCACCGACGGCCAGACCTGGACCCAACTGGTCGCGCCGACGGTCTACTTGTTCAGTGCGAACAACGCAGCAGGCAACAACGTTGTCGACATCCCCGTTCCCAACACCACGGTGAACTACATTCGCCTGGACATCAGCAATAACAACGTCCAGGGCGCCCCGCAGATAGCCGAGTTCGAGGTCTACTCGAACTAACCGGCGATCGTCAGCTAAGAGGCCTGGTGCGCCGGATGTGCTTTATCCGGCGCACCAGGCCGTTCATCGCGGGCTATTCAGGCTTGTAGGGCCAGACCAGGTACTGAGCGGTGGAGTAGTTCGCGGCCCGGGTGTTCTCGCTTAACCTCATGAATTCCGGCTCTTGCGCGAATTTTGTGGGGGTGGCTACGCAGGGCCGGCGGGCAAGTTCACCGGAGCCTCTCCCGAGGACCCGGAAAAGTCAGGGTCTGCGGCCGTTAATAACGGTCGCGAGCCCTGCGGCAAGATAGTGGAAATCTCCCGTCGCCGGCCGATAAGAGACTTCCACTATCTTGACCTACGCCCCGGAACAGGGCACACCGGCAGCTCCAGAACCGCCGCAATCCAGGCCGCAGCGCGCCCTGATCACCTCACCGACGAACGGGGTGGCCTGACGTGCGGTTTCCGGACGCGGTGCATGGAAGTCGGGCCGCTCGGCTCGCGCGTGGGAGCGGCCCGTTCTTGTGTCCACATTGTCAGAAGAGTGCCGGTCATTTCCGGACCGCATGCTGAATTGGTGTCGATACCTGGGGCTATCGGGCCCCGGGCCTCAGACCGATGGCGCAGTGGACGGCACGGTGGGTACGGGCAGGGAGACCGGCAGGCAGGCGTTGGAGTTGATCGCGGTCAGGGCGGTCGCCAGCGCGGTAGCCGCTTGGAGCGCTGTGGACAGGTCGGGCGGGGTGGCGATCCCGGCGGCGATGACGTCGAGCGTGGCCTGGCGCAACTGCACCTCGTCGACCAGACACTGATGCGCGTTCGTCGGCGTTGGGGGGCCGGACGGGGTGGGCAGTGCTGGCAGGCAGCCCGCGCTCACCGCGGCGATCACCGCGGCCATCAGGCTGCCGGCGCTCTGGCTGAGTTTAACCGGGTCGGGCGGGATGGCCGACAGTGCGGTGCCGAGGCTCGTCACCGCGCTGGTCAACTGCTGCACCTGCGCCGTGGCCGCGGTACACGAGGCGGCCGGTGCGGCGGGCGCCGCCACAGCGGCGGAAGCGGTCGCGCCGAAGGCGACGGTACCGCTGACTGCCAGGGGCAGGGCTAGGGCGAGGGAAAGGTAGACGCGAAACCGCCGAGACATGAAGTCCTCCTTGGTGTGGATGAGTCAGTCATAGAGTAATCAGAATGTATCTTTCCGTAACCACGTCGTGCGGAAACCCCTGGTGACCTGCCCCCATCACCAGGGAAGGGGGCGGCCAGTGGCCACAGGGCTGAGAGGCAGCGTCCTGAAGGCTCCGATCACAGAAGGCGCAAGTCGACATATATGTCGACTGTGACGTATTATGTCCGTAGGCTGAACGTCCGATCGCCCGCATGCGCCGGATGCCGGCGCGGATAGCGCCATGAGAAGCGGTGGTTGCCTTGTTGATTGGGTCCGGATCCGGCAGGGAGCCGGACGATCTGCTCGCTGCCCGGATGACCGCAGTCAACGGGGTCGTCGCGATGTCCGGTGTTCAGGCGCTGCTGCGTGCTCCGCTGGATCAGATACGAGTAGACCGGGC
>JBEKHI010000114.1:0-20125 GCA_050012355.1 Streptosporangiaceae bacterium
CGGGTTCTGCGGTGCCGGGTTCTGCGGTGCGCCGCCCTGAGGCTGCTGAGGAGTTCCCATAGCGTGCTGCTTTCCTTAACTAAGACTCGGACATTTCAGCGGTGGCTTCGCGGTACGCCACGATCGCTTCGAGATCGATCCCGCGTCGGTTGAGGAACGCGACGACCGCTTCCTCGGTCGTCAGCGTGGCGAGTTCATAGGTCAGGGGAAATTCCTCCGGGTCCAGCATGACTTCCTGCACCGCGGATTCAGGGCCTGCCACTTGGGATTCTGGAGTCTTCTGCGGGACAAGGCCTTCCCAAGTCTCCGGACCAACCGCACCGGTCACCGCCAATCCGTTGGCTTGCTGGAATGCCTTGATCCGCGCGGTCATCGCATCATCGAATGTTGCCATCTTGGTTTCCTATCTCTCATCAGAAACCGCGACTGCGTAGCATGCTGTCGAGGTAATCGACCCATTCCCCGGAATCACCCTCGGATAGTTCCGGGAAAGAACTTGAGTCGATGGTTTCGGTAGACTCGGCAGAGTCGTCAGTGGAGGATTGAGTGCCAACGGTGATGCCGTACTGAGCGAACGTCGCGATCTTGTCTTGCTGTCCATCGACGTACTCGAGGAAGTTCTCGGCGGCCCCTTGTACGCCTGCTTCAACCGCGTAGTAAAGAAACCAGTCGCGGTACGGCTGCCACGAACCTTCCGTGCCATCCCAAGCCGGCCCGTTGGCCGCAAGATAAGCATTCCAGGCAGCGGGATCTTCCTCCGGCTGACCTGCCCCATCCTCCTGCGCCGCGGCGATCGCCTCTCTGTACATCTCGGCCAGACCGCGTTGGCCTTGATCGCTCACAGCAGCGACGACGTCCAGCGGTGCTGACGTGACGGACGCCAAGTATTCAGTGAATTTCTCCGCCTCAGTGGGAAAGCCTTCACTGGCCGCCGCGCCAGTCAGTCGTCCGCAAAACTCGTCCCAGCTCTGGTCATCCTCCGAGGCCAGTGCTTCATAAGTCTCGCAGACGAGCGCGAACCACCGGTCGGCCTGGGTGATATCGGAGAGTTGAGCGCTGAGTACGACATCGGTGAAATCGTCCACTTAGATAGTCCTCTGCTGTGGAGGCCGGATAACCTGAGCGTCGCACATGGCCACCACTCGTGGACTGCCGCAAAGCGCAGCGTTAAGCGCAATTCGGGGTACGGTTTCGCGTAAGCATTCGGCCCGCTCACCCGCGCGGTGATGGGTGGCATCTGGTGCCCACTTTCCTGCCGCACTGGGAGCTAGCAGCGTGCGAGGCTGCAGAGTATGCCTTTGAGCGCATGTGTCCACCGCCCGAGATTCGAGGCGTGAGCACTTTCTGGCACCGGATCGTGGCGAAAGAAGCAGCAGGTGGCGGCACTGTAACGGACACGCGCGCAGTACGTTCGTTGCTAGGAGGCCCGGGTATGACTGATGTTGTCCTTAAGACCGGCGACTTGATCAAGGTGACGATCGACCCTCCTGCGATCGTCCCGTTTCTGCAGGAGCCGGTTCCGCTGCTTGGATCGAGCACCGACGTTATGGTCGCTGGTAGTTGTGTTTGCTTGGTTGGTGACGAGCTACCGGTGGAGTTGAGGGAGCCACTGCCTTACACGGCGCCGCCGTTCACTAATCCGGGGACTGGGAAGCTCACGCTCACCCTGTCGCCCGACAACCAGACGCTGCTGACCAAGAACGGCAAAGCAATCCTGATTAAGGGTGGCGTTTTCATCGCGCTGTTCACCGTGCAGACTCCGGCTACGCGGACGGTTGCCGCGGCGCAGGTGCCCGATCCGGTGGTCGCTAAGCCGGGGACAGCCGAGTTCATGCCCGCCGACAAGACTGTGATGGCTGGCTGAGCTACCCCAGCTTGAAGAGTTCGATGTCGCTGATCGCGACGTCGGCCGGGTTGCTGGTGCCTGGGTATGTGCCTTCGATCTCGATCTTCATACTGGTTACCTGGATGGCGTTACCGATGTCCAGGACCTGTTCTTTCGGCGTGTCTTGCGGGGTAAGCGTCGCCGACTTGTCGTTGGAGAAGACAAGCACGATCAGCGATGGCCTGCCGTGCGCGAGATAATTGTTGCTTGCCCCGGAGTAGATGATCATGCGTCCCAGCGTCACCGGCGCGTCGAAGGTCAAGGTGAGCGTCGGGTAGTCAGCCGCCGAATAGCGGGCCAGCCAGTACGTGTTGAGGAACCCGTCGACAGCGTCGTAACCAGGATTTCCCGGTTCCTGAAGGTTGGCGGATACCGTGACCGCGTGTACCGGGACGTAATGGATGTCGATCGCTCCGGTGATTCTGTTCCTGGTCGAATCGACCCGGCTGTCGACAAGAAAGCGGAATGAACCCCATTTGCCGTACAGAATGACCGAGATCGCCAAGACTATGCCGAGGCCGATGCGTCCCCTCCGGTAGAACTTCCGGAGGGCCTGCCGCGGATCGTGGGCCGTCATGGCCTTGCGGAGCTGGGCCTCGCTCGCGGCGTGGCGAGGGCCACCGGCGACCGCGGCGTCGTCTTCGGCGGACAGATCGACTACTCGCGGGCGGGGCCGGAACCACCGGGTCAGCCGGTGCCACCACGATGTCCTGACGTGTTCTGCTTCCAGCAGCGAGTTGCCGCACCGGCTGCAGAACTTGCGCACCGGCGGGTTGCCTTCCCCGCACTGCCCGCAGATAAGGTCGCCGGGCCGCAGCCTGCGGGTCGGCTTGGTCTTCGTGACGGCGGCCGCGAGCTCGCGGGTGGTCTGCGGTGCTCGTTCTGGCGGCTTGGCCGGGGCGTCGGCAGGTCTGGGCTCCGGTGGGGTGATCGGTGCGACTAGGTCGCTGACGGCAGCGTCGGCTGGCGGTGGTGCCGGAGGAGGTGGCGGCGGGGGCATCTTCGGTGGTGCTGGCGGCGGTGGCGGTGCTGACGGAGGCGTTGGTCGCGGTGGTGGTACAGCCGTGGATGGCGGCGGCGGTGTTGCCATTGGTGGCGGTGGTGCGGCCGGGCGCGGCGGTGCTGGCGGCCGCGGCGGTGCGGGTGGTGCTGGCGGCCGGGGCGGTGCGGGCGGTGCGGGTGGTGCTGGCGGCCGGGGCGGTCCGGATTCTCCGGGGATTGGCGGGCGTGGCGGCGGCGGAACGAGGGCACCCGGCCGCGCACCACCCGGCGGGGGCGGCGTACCGGGCCCGGCATTCGGGGGCGCGGAGCCAGCCGACGCGACGTCCGCGGGTGTCGGGCCTAGAACCGACATGACCGCGCCTTCTAGGCGGTCAAGCAGACCGCGTTTCGCTACCGGGGCGGTGGCTTCCTCCTCGACCTGCTGACGGAATTCCTCGGACACCGCTGGAGCGGTTTTTTCGCCGGTGAACTCCAGGAAGCTTCCGCAGGATCCGCAGAAGGCGTCCGCATCGCCGTTCCGGAACCCGCACTTGCGGCAGACGATCATGGGACGACCACCTCTAGGCGGTGCAGGACGTGGGCGGGCTTCGCCGCCCTGATGATGGCGTCGAGCCCTGCCTCGTCGGCGTCCGACTCGACGCGTACGGTCAACTGCGGGACAGGGTCGCCGGGTAGCTGGGCCTCGGGTTTTATCGACCAGGTGACGCCTCCGGAGTCGCTGACCTCGACGCGCCCGTCGGTGCAGAGCTCCAGTTCCCGGCGCAGCCCGGCGAGGGTGCCGCGGGTGCGGAACAGCTCGGCGGCGTGGGTCACGAACTGGCGTCGGCGCTCCGGTGGCCAGGTCTCATCGACCATTTCGCTGAACCAGCTGGACAGCCAGTCGAGGAAGTCCTCGGGCGCGAGCAGCGGACTGAGGTACGCCTCCAGACAGTCAAGCGTCGACACGGCGGGCGCGAGCACCTCGTCGAGGCTAGCCGTGAGCCGCTGGGTGAAAAAGTCTTCCTGCAACACCGACGGCAGCAGCGTCTCGATCGGGTACGGCATCCGCAGGCCGGTGACGGTTCCGCGCATAAGTGCTCCTCGATGCGGATCTGATGGTCGTAGGAGAACACCAGGCTGTTGGCCGCGAGGTCGATGCGGTGGGCCTCGTCGCCACGTCGGCCGGTCACCGGGTCGGCTGAGAAGAGCCGTACGTCCTCGACCAGGTCGACGCCACGCACCTGCTGCAGCAAGCCGAAGATCTCACCGGCCTGGACTGGCCGGCCGAATGGCCAGCCCTTCTGACCTGGCCCACCTCCCGGCAGCGGACAAAGGAATTCGTGGACAGAACGAAGTGCCGCTTCGCGTAGCCGGTCCTTGTTGACTCGTGGCCGGGCTATGAGGCGGGCGATGACGGTGATGCCCCGGTACAGCGGCGGCTCTACGCTCACCCGGACACCGATGAGCCGGACCTCGTCCAGCGCCTCGGCGACGCGGGTCAGCGTCTCGGGGCCAGGCACGAGGTTCTCGAACCGGATGCGCCCGTCCTCGCTCGCGGCGGCGGGGACGACAAGCACTCGCACAGCACCGGCTTCTCCGGCGGGGACACAGTGCACGCGGGCGGCTTCCGGTGCCGCGTGCCGGGCGAAGACTTCGTAGTCTTCGGCGGTGACGGCCCGGCCCCGGGTACGCAGCAGCAACGGGCCGCGGGCCTTGGCTTCTTCGAGGGTCTCGCCATCTACGCCGCCGCGGGCGGGATACCGGTTCTCGACGCTGGCGACGAAGGGAACCGACGACTTCAGTGCGCTGATCGCGCCGGCGGTAACGTTCCCCGCGCGGCCGCCGCCGATTGTGTACCTGCGGATCCGGACGGTGCTGCCGGCCGGGGGCACGGCGCCGTACTGACGTAGCGTGCCGCTGGGCTCCCGGATCGCGGGACCGAAGATGACCAGGCCGCAGCAGGCGTCGAGCAGGAAATGCGGATCATCGGGTCCGCTGTCCGCGAAGTCTTCCACTTGCGTCCATTCCTGCCACCCCTCTTCGGAACTGACCTCCACGACTGGGCTGGTGGCACCGGCTAGGACCGGGGTCCGGGCCACCGGCAGGTTCTGGCCGGGCACGCCCTCCGAGGCGCCGAGCTCCTCCAGTTCCACCAGCTCGGCATGCACGGCGGTTACCGTGCCGCCGACCGTGCACGCGCTGAGCCGCCGCACGCCGGGCGTGCTGGTGTAGGCCGGCTGGCCCTCGTCAGGCTCGGTGACCCGGGCCCGCAGCCAGCCGGCCCGCTCCCCGTCGATCACGCTCACGTCGTGGCCGGGCGGCAGGTGCACGATCACCGCGCCCGGCCGGTTGAACCCGCCGGTCTCGTCGAGCGTGACGTCGCAGGCCTCCCACTCCTGTCCGGACCAGGCTTCCCAGGCCAGCGGCGGGCGCTCGGGGTTGACCCCGATGCCCTCCACCTGCCCGTCGAAGTCGATCCTGATGGCGCACCGGGGGGCCGGGCCTTCCAGCCCGATAAGCAGGGCGTCGTCGGTGGCGGGCGGGTCACCGAACATGGGGAACGTTGTGCCGGCGGCGAGCTGCTGGGTCCGGTCCGAGGTCCCGGCGTCAGGGTCGGCGTCGGTGTCCGCGACGGCGGTCGTGCGGATCGCCGCGAGCTTGCGCGGCGGCAGCGCCAGATCCTCCGTCGTGCTGAACTCGACCGCATCCTGCGACTGCGTGCGCGGCGTGCCAAGCCGGGTGGCCGCTGGAATGGTCAGCGGGGTGACGACCGGAGCGGACAGCCAGAATGTCACCGGCACGCTGGCCGGGGACGGTGGCAGCATGCGTAGCCCGATCAGGTCGAGGAACTTGAGATAGAGCCGGTCGGGAACCCGGTTGAGCCGGTACAGCAGCTGGTCCGTCATGTAGGCGAACGTCTCGATCAGGGTTACGCCGGGATCGGAGACGTTGTGGTCGGTCCACTCCGGGCAGTGCCGCTGGACCAGCCGTTTCGCGTCATCGACCAGATCCTGGAACCGTCGGTCGTCGAGGTTCGGCGCGGGGAGCGGCATCAGTACTCAGCTCCCTCGTCCATCGGGCCCTCTTCGAGCGGGATCGTGTAGAAGGGGAAGACGAGATTGCGGCGGTCGTTCGTCGCCTTGATGGTGTATCCGATGTCGATGTAGAGCATCGCCTCGTCGTTACGGGGCGTGACGTCGACGCTCGTCACGTCGACCCGGGGTTCCCAGCGCAGCAGGGCGATGCGGACCTCGTGCCCGATCGCGGCCGCGTTCTCCCACGTCGCGCCGCCGAACACGAAGTCACGTAGCTTGCTGCCGAACTTCGGTCGCATGGGCCGCTCGCCGGGATAGGTCATCAGGATCAGGCGCATCGCCTGTTCCAGCTCCTCCGTCCCGCGGGCGAGGGCGATGGAGCCCCGGGCGTCCACCCCGACGGGGAACGCCCACCCCGCTCCGATGAAATCGTGCTCCATACCCGGCCTCTCAGTTGAGTGCGATCTGGGCGCCCTTGATCGAGACCTGACCCGATCCCTGGATTGAGACCGAGCCCTGGCTCTGGATCGAGATCGAGCCCTCCGCCTTGAGGTTGAGGTTGGCGCCGCCGTCGATGTTCACGGTGCCGCCCTGGCCGGCGGTGACGTTGATGGTCCCGGCGGTCCCGCACCGGATGTTCAGCGTCCCCTTCTCCGTCTTGCTGCCGGGGGCAGCTGGGCTGCAGCTCAGCGTTACCGTGCCCGCCACCTGGTCGATGGACAGGGACAAGGTGCCGTCGCCGGTCCCGAGGGTGATGGCTGATACTTCCGGTGGCCCGCCCGCGTCGCCTGGCGGGATCTTGTCGGCGAAGACGAGCCTGTTGCCGGCCGCGGAGACGAAACCGCGGCGGGCGACCGCGGCGATCTGTCCCGTTTTCTCGACCGCGGGCCCGCCCAGGGTGTAGCCGCTGGCGTTGTTGACGATGCCGCCGATGACGTACGGGCGCCGTGGATCGCCGAACTCGAAGCCGACGAGCACCTCGTCGCCCACCTCGGGCAGGAACATGGCGCCGCTTCGCTTCCCCGCGCCGAACTGGATCACCGGCGCCCAGTCGGTCTCGTAGTCCGGGGACAGCCACGGAAGCACGAGGCGGACGCGGCCCTTCCCGTCGTCGATGTTGGTCACTACGCCGCAGCAGACTCCCGGGATGGCGGCTTCCCGCGTCCGGGCCCGGGAAGCCGAGGCAAGACCGAGCAGGGAGCGATCGTGCCGGCCGCTCACCACGAACTCCGTCGCGTAGCCGCCCGCGCTCAGGTCGAAGACATGACGCGCGTTCGTGACCAGCCAGGATCCGCCGAAGGCGTGGGGCACTCCTGAGATCTTCAGCACCGTGCCCGGCTGGATTCCCGGATCGCCGACGGCCTCTCCCTCGGCTTCGGCGAACGTGCTCGCGACCTGGTCAGCGAGGGCGGTGGCAGCGACGGTGGCTGCCCCGTCGATCGCGGATCCGGTGGCCACTGGCAGGTCGCAGACCACGTGAGCGGTGCTGCTCGGGGGAGGGCCTTCGTCGCCGGCTGACGAGGTTACGGGCTGGGCGGTCGATCCCGGCGGGGTGTCGCTGACGAACTGCTTACCCAGCGACTCCGGCTCGGCCGTACCCGGCCGTGCCGTACCGGTACTTATGTCCTTAACCTGGGAGATGACCTTAGCCTGGAGCGGATCCCATACCCGTACTTCCACGCCTTGCGCCAGGTTGCCGGCCGTGACCCGGGGCAGGAATCGCCGCAGATCCTCCCGGAAGGTCAGCTCGACGGGCTTGCTGCCGGCGGTCGCAACCGACGAGGCCCGGCGGAAGTAAAAGGTCCCGCACGAGATCCCGGCCTCATAACCGATCTCTCTGGCTCGCTGGCTGAGGAATTCCCAGTCAGTCTGGTTGCACTGGCCGACGAAGTCATGGATGGTGCCGCTCGATTCGATGGCGAGTTGCGTGAGGCCCGCCGCCTTCACGACCTGCTCGGCGATCTCGGAGTCGGAGCTCTGATGGAACGCCCGGGTCCGGCGCGTCCGCTGCAGACGATGGCACAGGTCGTAACCGCGCACGATGCTGTAGCTATCGAGGTTGTGACAGGTTGCCTCCAGACAGGTCACCTCACCGTCGATGAGAACCTGGCTGGTCTCGCTATCGGCGGCGATGCCCTTCAAGCGCATCCTGGTGCCGATCGAGATACCCGCGTCGGTCAGCAGCGTTCCCGTGGTGTCGAGAAAGGTGACCTCGAACATGTCTGGCAGGTGCAGGTGGGTGTCGATCACGGCGCGCTGTATCGCCTTCTTAGCCTTACCGCTGAGCGGCCGCCCATCGTCAGCGCCGATGCTGATCACGGGTGCCGTGACGGTCGTAGTCGCCGGGGCTGCTTCCTTGCTCATCGGAGTCCCGGCAACTCGGTACGGTCAGGCAGGTACAGAGCCGAGCCCGGACGGGTACGCAGCGGGTCATCGATCCCGTTGGCCACCGCCAGCGGACGCCAGACGGCCGGGCTGCCGTAGGTGCCAAGCGCGATGCCCGGCAAGGTGTCGCCGGCCGCCATCAGGTGGCCGCCCCGGCCCGGAAGACCACCGGACGTCGGGTTCTGCTGCTCTTTCTCTTCCGTCTCCGGGTCAACGGGCTTAAGACCAAGCGTGACGCTAGCTCGCGTCGGATTCCCGGAGGTGTCGAACCGCTCGTAGGTAATATCGACCTTGGTGAGCGTCACCTTGATGCTGGTCATTTTCCTGACCGTGAAGTTGTCCCATTTGAAAGTAAGGTTCGGTAGCAATGTCTTAACCGACTCATCGGCTCCCGGTGGTCGTTTTTCGATGCTCCAGTCAATCAGCTGCTCGCATTTTTTGATGGTGTCGCGGCCGTCGAAGGTCAGTTTCGACAGTGACAATGAAAGCATCCCAAGGTCGTTAGGGTCGGAAACGATTATCGTCTGATCCTTTCCGCTGTTGACTGTGTTTGAGTTATGGGATATCGTCACCGTGTTCGGATTGAAGTCGAATGCGACGGCTTCTCCGTCGGCCGCGTTCTCTGGCGACAGGCTTGCCTTTTCATGTCCGGAAGATGCCGAGACATCGATAAATCCTGAATGGGCGATCGTGAGCGATTCGATGGCGACTTTATTGTCGCTCGCACTCAGTGATGGCCCCGTCCATTTGATCGGACGTGCCTCGATGAGAGTCCACTTCATTACCTCATTCAGCTGGTAGTCGAGCAACGTGATGATGACGGAAGTGGATGGCGGAGCGCCGTTGGGGTATCCATCCCATTTTTTTATCAGCTCCTTCAGCCATTCATGCACCTTCGACGAGGAGTTCTTTTCCATGGAGCGCTCGAGGGTGACCGGTGGATACGTAAGCTTGTCCGGTAGCCAGCCGTCCACGAGATGCCCGCCGCCCTGCGAGACCTCCTTGTAAGAGAGACCCATCTCCAGCTTGCTGCAACTCTGCCAGCTTCCGAGGTCTAGGTTTGGGCTAGAGGTGCCGCCAGACCCAAGCCCTTCGACGCGGACTCTGAAGCGCATCGACATGCCAAGACTCGGATAGGCGCCGGAGTCGTTCCCCATCTCCCGTCACTCCTTTTTATGGCTGCTAATTGAGGGCAGTCTGCTGATCTTTTAGGAAGCCGGTATGCGCGAGTTCCAGGGTCTCGGTCACGACTTTCCCTGTCTCTGTGGTGAGTTCTCCGATCCGCCAGCTTACTGGGAAAATATTATAGAGATTCCAGGTGATAATGGCAACGCTACTGGACGCCCACAAGGTGATCACGCCGCTGCGCGGTATCATGTGCGTGGATGTATCTGACAGCCACGCCTGCGTGTTATTCGAAGCTCGCGAGATGGGCCGGGTCAGTTGGATGTTCTCGTACTTAGTGGTGCCCGGGTAAATCCAGAGTGCATTACCCTGATCGCCTGCTCGGTACGGACATAGCTCCCATTTGACGCTCAGTCCTGAGACCTTCTGCCAAAATCCGAGATCGTAACTGGTGGCGTCGTCAATGACGATGGTGAAACGATGCGACATGCCGATCACGCCCGCAGGGACTTCCTGGCGGCCGCCGGAACCCATGTTCGCCATGTCTTCTCCTAACTAAGATCGCCAAGCAGTCCGGCCCGTTCACGATCGGCGAGCAACTCAACCCGGAGCAGTCGGCGCAGCCGCGGGTAGACCTTGCGAGCCAGTTCGTCAAGTGAGACCGGGTCGTCGAGGTCGGCCACGCGCTTACCTGGCTTCTCCTCACGGTTGGTGGGCCCTTCCTGGGCGCTCTCAGCGTGGCCGTCCGGGTGGGCTGCTACCGGCCCGTTCGTGCCGTCATGGCCAGCGGCTGTGGCCGGAACCGCGCTGTGACTGCCCCCGCCACCCCCGGCGTCGGGACCCCCGGCTTCGGCGGTACCGAGGGCCGTGGTACCGCCGACTTCTGGCCAGGCCGCCACCGTGTGGGGGGCCACCGGGGCGGTGGCGGCCTGAGCTTCTCCGCCCTGACGCTGGACGCCGCTCGTGGTCGCGGGGCTGGCTGATCCGGTGCCGGTGCTGCCACCCGGGCCTTGGACTCCGTAGCCGCCGCCCGCAGTCCGCCCGGCATTCTTGGCAAGCAGGGCCGCGATCGGGAGATGGGCTAGTCGAGGAGGGGGATTCCCGCCGTGGCGGTACCAGCTTTCGGCGCTGGCTGCCTCGCTTTCCAGCTGCTGGCCGTCGGGGGAATCCTCGTCGGGCAGCGACGGTGCCAGGATCCGCTGCTGGACGACGTGGGCCAGCTCGTGAGCGACCAGCGCCCTCGATTCGCCGTGCTCAAGCGGACCGGCCTCATCGGGCAGGAAGATCTCGCCGTCCCGGGTGAAGGCGCGAGCCTGGTGGACACGCGCCTGCTCGCTTACCGAGGGGCCTCTGTGTACCGGGACTCCACCGAGGTCCAGCCCGGTGAGCGTGCCAAAGGCGGCGGCCATATCTGCCGGTACCGATTCGGTGTGGCTCCCCAGCGCCGTGCTAACCGGTGCCGTGCTAACCAGCCCGGTGCTAATCGGGGGCGGGGACGGTCGCCAGCCACGGGCCGGGACCGTGACTGGCGGTCGGTTCGCGGTAGCTGCCCGCCGCACGGCGGTGGCACGTGAGGTGGAGGGCTGAGCTACCCAGGCGGTCGCCAGCGGCAATCCGGGCCCGCCAGGACCGGCCGCGCGACGGTGCGTTCCAGCCTCTGATGGCCACGAGCTGGCCGGACTGGGGGACGTCGGCCGGGTGTCTGACGTCGGCGTTTCCGGAAGCGCCGACGGTTCAGGCGTGACCACGGGTTCAGGTGGTGACACGGTTGTGGGCGTCAGCGCATCTGGCGATGTCGGAGATGGTGGGAACGCAGGTGGAGTCGGCGGCGCAGACCGGAGCCTAGGCGCAGGCCGAGTCGGAGGTGCGGACGCGGTCGGAGGTTCCGACGCAGTCTGGGGCGCGGGCATGACCGGAGGTGTCGGCACGGAGGTCTCTGTGCTGGTCAGGGGTCCCGGCCGCGAGATCGGAGGGCCGAGCCCTAGCCGACGCTCGTGGTGCGTGACCGAAGCCGCCGCTGCCTCGTCCGGCCAGCCGCCTGCGCCCAGTCCAGCCTCGCGTGCTCCGGCGTCATGCCGTCCGGTGTCATGCCGACCGGCATCATCAGACCCGGCGTCAGTAGATCTGCTGACCGGAGATCCATCGTCAGGAGATCCGGCCTCACGAGCTCCGGCGTCAGGAGATTCGGCATCCTTCCTGGCCGGCCCGAGTCCCAGTCGGCGGCCTTCACCGATCGTGTGGCGCCGTCGTCGTTGCTCGGTACCTGGCGGAAGCCGCAGCCGAGCCGCGGTCGGCCCGGGTTCCTGGGCGTTCGGCTCCGGGAGCCCCTCCGCCGCTGGTTCCCGCTCGGCCGCCGCGAATTCCCGCACGTCACCTGGCCGATCCAGGCCCGTCGGCGCGTCACCGGCCTGGTCCTGAACCGCGCGGTCCCCGCTCGTCGGCGCGTCGGACCGCGGCGGGCCGCCGCGCAGCGTCGTAGCCAGGTACGGCGACAGCCCCGACGCTCGCCGCAGCGTCTCTGGCACGTCGTCCTCCGGCTGGTACTCGGGCGGGAGCCATGGAGGAGTTTCCGTGACCAGCGAGATCTGCCGCTCCCACGCGGACGCCTGGAACGGCGGATCGGATTCGCGGGCCGGGCCGATGTACTCGTCAGCCGCCCTGGTGAGCGGGCCGGGCCGGGGAGCCTGGTCGCGAGCGGCCAGCACCCGGGGCATCACCGGGACCTCGACTGATGTCGGCGGCAGCAACCCGGCCGGTTCTTCCGCTGGCCCCGTGCCATCATCACGATGGCCGCGGCGGTAAAGCCGGGCAGGAGACCAGCGCAGCCTGCGGACGCCACGGGACCGTACCCGAACGGCGGTTGGTACCGTGATGAGCCCGCGCACCCGTCCGACCGGCTCGCGCGCCAGCATTCCGGGCACCACGAAAGCCCAGTCATCCCCGGACTCGCACAATGGCTCCGTTAGGTCATTCAGAACTGGCGGGGGACCGGATGTGACCCGTAGCGGGGAAACGGTCCGCCACGCCCGTTCGCCGGACCGGAGCGGCACGCTTTCCTCTCGCTTCGTCCAGCGCGGCAGCCTCAGGTCCCAGCGCATCTCACACCTCCTCCCCGATTCGGTAGCTGGCGGTCATGGCTGGTCACCTGACTCCTCGGCGAGCCGGTCGTGGATCTTCCCGACCTCTTCGATCATCCGGGTGCGCACCGGATGTTCGAGGCTGAGGATGTCGTCCAGGGACCAGTGCAGGTAGTAGGCGAGGTACGCGGCTTCCTCCCATAGCTGGTCGGCCGAGTACCTCAGGATTCCCCCTGGGCATCACCCGCCACATCGACGGCGAACTCGTGCCCGCAAGCCGGGCAGGTCACGTCGGCTTCGGTGTGCCCTTCCTGGTTGATCCGCCGGTACAGGTCTCGCAGGAACGCCAGGTCAGAGGCGAACAGGTTCTCGATCACGAACTCGTCGACCGGCGAGACCGAGCCCAGCGCGGACACGGTCCGCGCGAGCAGCAGGACGGTCAGGTAGGCCGGGTTCTGCCGGGCCCGCAGGTCGGACTGCGCGCCGATCTCGTCCCGCGCGGTGGCGAGGCGCATGACGCCCTCGCGATGCACGGCGCCGCGCTCATCCACGTAGCCGCGCGGCAGGATGAACGGGTAATCGGTGAGTACCCCGCTGCTCGCGTCCGGCCGGGTATGCACGCTGGCCGCACTGCCGCTCATCGTCTACCGCCCCTCAGGCTCACCATGCCGCGCCGCCTTCACTGCCCTTTGCCCCTAGGACTTCGATCGTGTCGCACGCGAACGTGACGGTGAGAACCCCGGCCTCGGTGTTGCCCGCCTTCATACCGGAGACGTCGAGCTTGGACGGCCAGGCACCAGTCATCGTCCACTGGAACATCGGGGCGCTCATCGGCGGCATCAGCGGCGAGCCCGGCAGGAACACGCTGAGCGTGCACGGTATCTTCGCTTGCTGGTTGCCGAGTTGGACGGACATATGCCAGGCCCACAGCGTCCTGTCGGCGTCCATCGGCTTCTTCAGCGTTACCGTCGGTGGCTTGGTCTTGCCGTACTGCTTAGTGTGGATAACCGCGCCATTGCCATCGCAGTAGATGAATTCCTGCGGCTCGACTTCGCTGACTATGTTCGTCATCTCTGAGAAGTTCCAGCCCGGCCTGGGAGAGTTGGCTGGCTGGACGTAGAACCTGGGCGCGCTCAGTATCGGAGTGGGCATTGCGGTACCTGGCATGTCATCGTCCTTTCTTGGCCGTTCCGTCCGTGATAAAGGAACGGTCATTCCTCAAGGTCACCGCCTTCGGCAAACTGGGATAGTCGGAAGACTACGAACTCCGCGGGTTTCACTGGCGCGAGCCCGATGTCGACGGTGAGAATGCCGACGTCCCTGTTTTCCGGTGGGTTGTTTTCTTCGTCGCACTTGACGTAGAAAGCCTGGTCTGGTGTCGAGCCGAACAGTGCTCCGCTGCGCCATACCTGCCGCAGGAACATCGTGACGGTGCGTTCGATGGTGCCCCACAAGCGCATGTCATTCGGTTCGAACACGACCCAGTTGGTGCCGTTGAGTATCGATTTCTCGACGAAGTTGAACAGCCGTCGTACGTTGACGTAGCGCCACTCCGGGTCACTGCTGAGCGTCCGGGCGCCCCAGATCCTGATCCCCTGGCCGCGGAACGCCCTGATGCAGTTCACCCCGATCGGGTTGAGCTGGTCGTGCTCGTTCTTGGTGAGCCCGGACTCCAGGTCGATCACGCCGCGGATTACCTCGTTGGCAGGGGCCTTGTGCACGCCGCGCGTCTCGTCGCTGCGCGCCCACACGCCCGCTACGTGTCCGCTGGGCGGCAGCATGATGGGCTTGCCGGTCAGCGGATCCATCACCTTGATCCAGGGCCAGTAGAGCGTCGCGTACTTGGAGTCGTATCCGGCCACGTCTTGCCGCCACTCCTTCACCCGCTGCGGGCTGAGGCCTGGCGGCGGGTCGAGGATGGCAAGCCGGTCACCCATCAGTTCGCAGTGCGCGATCATCGCCAGCTGTACCGCCTTGAGCCCGTCATCATCGAGTGCGCCTGCCAGGTAGGCGCTCATCAGGTCGGGCACGCAGAGCATGGTGATGTCGTCGATCGCCTCTAGCCCGCCAAAGCCGGTACGCGCGCCAGGATCGCCGACGTACTGTTCTGGCTGGATGCCGGGAACCGCTGGCAGACCTCCGCTCAGCGTGACCCTGACCCCCTTCTCGGGTATCGCTAGCGGCGCGGGCTTGGCTTCCTCGATCGTGATGAGCTTGGAACGCTGCCGTACCGCCGTGACGACATTGCTAGGGCCGCGCCGGACGGTCACATTGTCGAAGGTCTCCGCGATCTCGCCGCCGGAGATGACCACGAGCTTGAAGGTGTCATCGCCCTGTTCCGAGGCGTCGGTGACCTCGACGGCCACGCCTGGTCCCGCGCCCTCGACAGCACATACCCGGAACGCCGGCCTGGCGTTCTCCCCGCCGGTGGTCAGCTCGGCTTGCGGCGGAGTGGGACGCGCGGAGTCCCCGCCGTTCGCTTTGGGGGTGCCGTCCGCGACCCGCACCACGTAGGTCGCGCCGCCGCCGTTCAGGAAGTAGCCGTAGACCGCATGCGGGAGCATCGCGCCCTCGGTGAACGCGCCGAAGGCGCTGGTGTACTGGGTCCAGTTCGTCACGAGCACGGGCTCGTTTACCGGCCCCTTCTCGGTGAAGCCGACGAACGCGCACAGCGCCGTCCCGACACCCTCGAGCGGCTTGTTGCCTGACGAGGTTTCCTCGACATAGACCCCGGGGGAGAGGTAGGTAGGCATCGGCCCTCCACACGCGCTGGAACTGACAAAACCAGCGTCGCAGGCCCGGCATGGCCAGCCAGGTGGCATCTGTTCCGCGATTCAGGCACCTCTACCTGCCGGAACCGGCACCCGATCATGCGGTTTCTGATGCGCCGCGCATCCGCCGTCGCGCGCGAAGATGCGTCACGATGCCCGCATGCTCGCTGACCTGGACCGGAGCGTCGCCGCGTTCCTGGCGCGTCTGCTACCGGCCGGGACCGAAATCCGTTTCGCCCCGCCTGACGCGTCGTGGACCGACGGCTCGCTGCTCGCCGCGTTCATGTACGACATCCGCGAGACGCAGCCGCCCGCCTTGGTCGGAACTCTGACCAGGGATGCCGACGGCCGCGCTACCGGATGGCAGCCTCCGGTCCGCCGCTATCAGGTCAGCTACCTGCTGACCGCCTGGACGGATGCTGGCCCGCTTGGCACCAACGAGCACGAGCTTCTCGGTGCCGTGCTGACCGGCTGCGCGACGGCGGGATCCATCCCGGACGACTGCCTGCACGGCACGCTAGCCGAGGCGGGCGAGCCGGTGGCGCTGACCTGCGCCGGGCAAGAACCCGCGCGGATATGGCCGTACCCGAGCGTGTCCCCCCGGACGGCTCTCGACCTGATGGTCGTCGCACCGGTGCTCCCGCCGGTGACCGCGGAGCTGTCGCCCGCCGTGCGCAGCGTCAACCTCGGCGCGCGCCGCGACCCGGACGAGGCGCGAACAGACGAGAAACGGCCGCCGCGGCCGGAGCACCGCATCACCGAGGCCTAGCGCCCGTTTTCTGACCTCAGCGGTGGGCCATCGATGGCGTCCCAGTCCCTGGGATGGGCCATCGACAGCCTTGTAGAAGAGCCAGGCCTGTCGATATGTCCCATATGGCGACGCCGGTCTCGCGCAGCACCCGTCACGGCGGCGAGCCCGAAGAGAAAGGCGGCTCCGTCGACGGCTCCTGCACAAGGAACGCTGCCGTCGCTAGCACCTGTGCGGTAGCGGCCGAGAGCAGGGTGCGCGGGCCGATGATGTCGTCCGGGAAGATCACCATCGTCGCGCTCAGCGTCCCGGAACCAGTCGCCGTCGCGGTCGCCGATCCCAGGCCGATGTTCCAGGTCAGCGCGATGCTCCGGCCGGGCGGGAACCCGGTACCGGTCACCTGGACCGCCTCCCCGTAGGTGGCGACGCCGGGGGAGACGGACAATTGCGGGGCGGGTACGTCCGCGGCGGCGTGCACGGTGACGCTGACTGGCGGCTCTCCGTCGTCCTCGGTGGTCACAGTCAGTGCGCCCGTGTCCCGGCCAGCCGCGGACGGCGTGAACACCACCGTCACCGTGCACCGGTTGCCCGCAGACAGCAGCGTGCCCTCGCAGGCGTCGCCAGTGACCTGGAACGGACCGGTCACCGACACCCCGGTCACGGTTCCGGGACCGGGACCGGTGTCGGTCACCGTCACGCCGCCGCGGCGGGTGCCGCTATCGATGAAAACCCGCCCGAACGCCGCGTCCGCGGGCGACGGTGAGAGCCGAGGGAGCCGGCTGAACGTGTAGACGCTGCCCGCCGGAGCGGCGGGCAGCAACGAGGCGCTGGCGGGGAACGTCACGAGCCGTCCGATCGCGTCCACACTCGGCAGGCCGACGAGGGTGCCAGCCGGGAAGCCGGTGCCGGACGCGGAGACCATCTCGGCCTTCCCGCCCTGGGCGCTGCTGAGGCACAGATTCGCCATACCTGAGGCCTGTGACACGAAGGCGACGGCCGTCGCGTCCTGGGTGATCACGGGCGCGTAGCTGGGCGAGTCACAGCCACGCCCGGACGCCGACGACGACACCAGCACGGTGCTTCCCGCGCGCACCGAACGGACATACACCGCGCCGTTGCCGGGAGCCACGCCGACGGTCGCAAAGGCGACCTGCTGTCCACTGCCGGACAGCGAAGGCGAGTCCGCGTCCGGCGCGGCAAGACAGTGCCCAGCGTGCGGCTGCGGCAGGCAGGACACCATCGTCGTACTACCAGGCCGGACGGCGGACCAGCCGATGTCGTGCAGCCACACCTCGCTGGCTCCGTCAGGCACCGGGGCGGCGAACCCGACATACTGCCCGTCCGCCGACAGGGAAGGCTCGGTCGCGTCCGGCAACTCGGTGCCGTCGCTGGCCACGCTCACGACGGTGGCAGGCGAGGCGGCGAAGTTTCCAGTGGCGGCAGGGTCATGCCTGGCCAGGATGACGTGCCGGACTCCCTGCACGGTGATGTACGCAGTCGGCGCGAGGTCAGAACCGGACACCGTGCCGAGGAACGCGGCGTCTGCCGTCACCGGACCCGGGTTGATCAGCAGGTACGCGGTGCACGAGGACGGCGATGCTGTGAGCGCGGAGAGCTGCGGGGATGAAGTCGCCGGAACGGGAGACGGGGATTCAGACGGGGAGGGCGATTCGGTTGGAGACGGCGTGAGCTGCTCACCCTCGCTGCACGGCGCCGCGGCGCTGGTCGGCAGCGGATCGGCTAGCTTCAGCGTGGCTGGGTTGACGAGCTGGATGCCGCAGTCGTCGCCGTTAGCAGCGGCAAAAGACACGTCCGCGGTGGCGGGCGCGCTCACCGGCATCCAGATCACGTACGGTCTGCTGGCCTCCGCGCTACCGACGTCGCTGAGCGGAGCACCCGCGGAGTCGCTGGTCGTGGCTGGCGCGGCGGTCAGTGACAGGTCAGCCGGTGGTGCGGGGCAACCAGACGCCGCCGTACCAGTGCGATAAGCAGTGGTAACCGCACTCGTCTGCTCGGTCAGATCGCACAGCGCGGTCAGTTCGATGACGGACTGCCCGGCCGGGATTGGTGAGCTTGTGACCAGGCTGCCGGTAATGAGTCGCGGGCCCGTGTTCGCGAACGCGTCGCAGGCGTCCTCGTCGACGCTGACGATGGCTGTGCAGGAGCTTCCGCTGCTGAGCGTCCCGGTGCAGGTCAGGTGGCCGAGATGGAACGGCTCCCCGGCGGAGAAGCCCGGCGGTTCGGTGATCGCGACGCCGGTGAACGGTATCGGGGAGGCGGCCACATCGGTGTACCTGACGGCGGCGCCGCCACCTGGGAACCCGTAGGGGTCCCCAGGTGAGTAAGGCGTGAGATCGAGCATGTCGCCGCGCAGCGGTACCCCGCTGTCGAGAGCGGTTATCGAGAGTTCCGGCGGCACCGGGGTGAGCTCAGCCGGGTAAGCAAGCGTGGTCCCGTCGGCGGATATCCGCGGTCCGCACGGCGTGACGCGCCCGCTGCCGAGCGCCGCGGGACAGGGCACCACCTGCGCGTAACGCGGTTCGCCGGAGTTCCCGGTGGCCTGGTGCACGGTCGGCCCGTCGGCGACGAACACGTCGCCGTCCTGCTCGTAGCTGATCAGCCGCCCGTTCGCCGAAATGTCCGGGGCGGTGGCGCTGCCGTCCGCCGCATCGCTGACCAGCGTCGTCTTCCCGCTGACGAGGTCGCGCAGGTAGACCGCGGAGACCGCGCCTGATACGAACGCCGCGTACCGGCCGTCCGCCGCGATCGCCGCCTGCGTGCTCGGCCCCGCCGTCCCCACCGAGGTGAGCGTCAGCGAGGTCAGCCCGCCGGCGGCACGGCCCGCGGCACCGCCGGGCACCGCGAGAACCAGGCCGGCCAGCAACGCCACCGCGGCAGCCGCCGTCCCGACGTATCGCGTCATCTTCCCAGGCTGTCCGCTAGGCCACCGCCACGGCAGGCCGGGATGAGCGCCGGAACGAGCAGGATCGGTTGCGCGGAATGGCAACGCGGTCTGCTCCACCGTTTTCGCGGCTGAGAACATTCCGGCCAGCGCGCCGTGCGAACCTGCCCGCATGGCCGTCAGCGTCGTATTCGACAACGCGATCATCAGCGTTCAGCCGGGCCAGCAGTCCGGCTGCGACCTGCAGGTTCGCAACACGGGCCGGGTTGTGGACCGGATCGCGCTGGACGTCCTGGGCGATGCCCGCGGGTGGGCGGCCGTCGAACCGCCCGAGCTGAGCCTGATGCCGGGTGCCGCCGCAGCGGTGCGGGTGGTCTTCAGACCGCCGCGCGCGGCCACGCCCCATGCAGGAGAATTCCCGTTCGCGGTTCGTGCCTACTCGCAGGAAGATCCGGACGGATCGGCCATTGTGGAAGGCGCCGTCACGCTCGCGCCGTTCACCGATATCAAGGCCGAGCTGGTGCCGAAAACATCGCACGCCCGGCGGCGCGGCCGGCACCGGCTGATCGTGGAGAACCGGGGTAACACCGGCGCCGACCTCGGGCTGTCGGCTGCCGATCAGGACGACGCGCTTGAGTTCCGGTTCCGGCCCGACCTGCTCTTCGTCGAGGCGGGCACCGCCGCGTTCGTCCGGCTCCGCGCGGACCCGCGCAAGCGGTTTCTCAAAGGTCCGAGCAAGAGCCTGCCGTTTCAGGCGTACGTGACGGGCGGCGACCCCGACACGGTCACCGTCGAGGGCGCGGTACTGCAACGGCAGATCATGCCGGAATGGCTGCTGCCGCTGGTCGCGATCTGCGTGGCCGCCGCGGCCGCGCTGATCGCGTTGTGGTTCCTGGTCTTCAAACCGCAGGTCCAGTCCGCCGCCGTCGACGCGGTGAACGCGCAGACCCAGAGCCTCGCCTCCACCGCGGCCAAGGCCAGCCAGGCCGCGACGAAGGCCGACAAGGCGGCGGCGAACGCGAACGCGGCGGCCGGATCCAGCCAGGCCGGGGCCAAGAGCAGCGCCTCGCCGAGTTCGTCCGCGGCTGCGGCCGCCGAAGCAGCGGCCGCGGCGGCCACCGCACCCGCCCCGGTGTCCACCCTGATGCCGTCCAACGTCGCGCCGGGAAAGACCAGCACCATCACGTACAAGCTGAAAAGCGACCAGACACTGGAC
>JBEKHI010000115.1:0-20109 GCA_050012355.1 Streptosporangiaceae bacterium
GACATCGACCGGCCTCTAGCGCGGTCGATGTCACATCGACCGCACCCCCCGCCGATACCTTCACCTGGCCCCACGCCACTTCGTGGCCCGCGGGGGCCCAGGGGAGGTCGCGGGCGAGGACCGCGCTGACCGTGAGCCAGGACTCGCCGGTGGTGGCGGGCAGCGGGGGCAGCGCGACCTGCGCGGACTCGCCGGGCGCCAGGTCCGGCACGTCGAGCACGCCCGAGGCGACCGTTATCCCCTCTTCCGAGAGCACCCAGCGGAACGACAGGTGCGATATATCCGCGAAGTCGTACCGGTTCGAGATCGTGTCCCCGGAGATGCGGACCGGCTCGATGACCTTCTTGTACTCGACCAGGCCGGGGGATGGCGTGCGATCGGGGAAGACCAGCCCGTCGATGCAGAAGTTGCCGCCGTGCACCTGCTCGCCGAAGTCCCCGCCGTAACCGAAGTCCCCGGTGTCGCGGAGCAAGCCGTGGTCGATCCACTCCCAGACGAAGCCGCCCTGGCAACGCCGGTAGGTCTCGAACAGCCGCTGGTAGTCGGCGAGTGACCCGGGGCCGTTGCCCATCGCGTGCGCGTACTCGCACAGCAGGAACGGCTTCCCGGCATGCTCGTCGCCCCGCCCGATGCTCTCGACCTTGTCCACCGGCGCGTACATCAGGCTGTAGACGTCGGAGTGCTGGTAGGACGGGTCACGTTCGTAATGCAGCGGCCGTCCGGGGTCGCGGGCCCGCGCCCACTCCGCCAGCGAACCGAGGTTGACGCCGGTGCCGCTCTCGTTGCCGAGCGACCACATGATGATGCTCGGGTGGTTCTTGTCCCGCTCCACCATCCGGCGCATCCGGTCCAGCATCATCGGCGCCCACCGGGGGTCGTCGGCGGGGTTGCCCTGCCAGTTGGTGAAGTGGAAGCCGTGCGTCTCGATGTCGCACTCGTCGATCACCCAGAGCCCGTATTCGTCGCACAGCTCAAGGAAGTACGGATGCGGCGGATAGTGACTGGTGCGCACCGCGTTGATGTTGTGCCGCTTCATCAGCAGCACGTCCCGCAGCATCGTCTCCCGGTCCAGCGCCCGGCCCCGTTCGGGATGGTGCTCGTGCCGGTTGACGCCACGCAGCAGGATCCGGCGGCCGTTGACGGTCAGCACGCCATCGGTGATCGCGACGGTGCGGAATCCGATGCGGAGCGGGACTCGTTCACCCTCGGTGGCGAGCACGCCGTCATAGAGCCGTGGTTCCTCGGCCGACCACGGCTGCACGCGGGACAGACCGATGGGAACCCCGGCGGGCTGACGAATGATGCCAAGCTCGGGCACGCTCACAATCGCCGGAACGTCCGCCGAGACGGTCAGCGTGCCGCCGCCGGTGCGATGGTCGTACGAGGCCCGCACGAAGAAGTCGTCGACGGCGTGCGGCGGCCGCGAGAGCAGCGTGACATCGCGGAAGATGCCGGGCAGCCACCACATGTCCTGGTCCTCCAGGTAGCTCCCAGAAGACCAGCGGTGTACGCGGACGGCCAGCACGTTGCCAGCGGGCTTCAGCATCGGCCCCGTGTCGAATTCCGCTGGCAGCCTGCTCCCCTTCGACGTCCCGAGGCAGTGGCCGTTCAGCCACACCATGAAACACGAATCGACGCCCTCGAAGCGGAGCACCGAGTCCGCCACCCGCCAGCCGGATGGCAGGTCGAACACGGTGACGTAGTCGCCGGTCGGGTTGTCATCGGGGACATGGGGCGGATCGACCGGGAACGGGTAGGGCGTGTTGGTGTACGCCGGCCGGTCCGCGGTGCCTTCCAGGACCCAGTGCGAGGGCACCGGTATGTCCCGCCAGCCGGCCGCCGAGGGCGCGCCCTCGAGGAAGTCGACCGCGGGCGGGGAGGGCGACAGCCGGAACCGCCAGTTGCCGTTCAGGTCGAGCCGGGCCGCGTCCGAGCCGAAGGCGGCGCGCGGTTCCCGGCGTCCGGTCCCGGGGGTCAGGTCAGCGTAATACGGGGCAGTCATCGCACCGAGCCTAACAATCAAACAGGGGATGATCAATCGTTTGATCACCCCTGCGCTCAGGGTCTTGACATCGCGGTGCATCGCACCGTATACAACGATGAAGCGTAGGTATAACGATTGACCGCACCTCTTCCCGGGACGTTCACCGGGTGGACCCTCGCATATATACCCACTCAGCGGAAGGCAACGAAGCGTGAACGACATCCGCGATTCAAACGTTTCACCCAGGCCCGCCCGGCCACGGACGCCCTGGCCGGGAACACTCTCCCGGCGGAAGTTCCTTTCTTACACGGCCGTGGGCGCCGGCCTGGCTGGGATCGCCGGGTGCGGCGGCACGTCGATCGGGTCGGGTTCCACCACCACCGCCGGGACCGTCCAGGGGCCGGTCACCAGCAAGCTGTATCCGCTCGCGCAGGCGCAGAAGCTCAACAACAGCCTGCACTGGCCGACCGCTATCAACGAGCCGACCAAGCCGGTCACGATCACAGTGGCGCACACCTGGACGCCGGACTTCTGGGTCCGTCAGCTGCAGTTCGACAAGTTCTTCCAGGAGCGGCACCCGAACATCACGATCTCCGCGCAGAACACGCCGGGCGCGGATTACCAGACGAAGTACTCGGTAGAGGGATCGTCCGGGAGCCTGCCCGATGTGATGTACGCGCAGTACGCCTTCGCGCAGAACTTCATCCAGGCGAACAGGTTCGTCGCCCTGGACAGCTACATGACGGCCCAGCCCGGCTTCGACGAAGGCGACTTCGCCGGCCCGGCGCTGACGTTCTACCAGAGCGGCAATAACACCTACGGACTGGCCTACGACGTCGAGCCGCTGATCCTGGTGTACAACAAGACCTTCTTCGACAAGGCGGGCGAGGCGTACCCGGCGACCGAATGGACGATGGACGACCTGCTGGCGAAGGCGAAGAAGCTGAACTCGGGGTCCGGCGCGGACCGCATCTTCGGTTTCGGCTCGTTCGCGCAGCTCGATTTCCCGTACGCGGGCCCGATGTACCTGCAGCCGTTCGGCGCCCGGTTGCTCAACCCGGAGCAGACTCAGTGCACGGTGAACACCCCCGCCGCGGCCACCGCCATGGATTTCTGGGTGAACCAGCTCGGTCCCTACGTGCCGACGTACGCGGAGAACCTGGCGATCACCAGCGCCGGGGTTAGCGCGTTTGTCGAGGGCAAGGCGGCGATGGATATCGCGGGCACCTGGCTGACCGCGTTCCTCAAATCGGAAACGAGCATCGACTTCGGTTACGCGAACTGGCCGTCAGGTCCGGCCGCGCACGTCACCGCGTCCGATGGAAGCTGCTACTCGATCACCACCGACAGCAAGGAGCGGGACGCGGCCTGGATCTACCTCAACGAGTACACCTCGACAGCTGGCCTGACGTTCATGTTCTCCACCACGGGGGCGGGCAGCCCGGCGCGGACGTCGGCGTGGCCGGCGTACCTGGACTACACCGGTGACGTGACCGGCGCCAGCTACTTCCTGACCGCGCTGAACTCCTACGCCACAGCGGACGGCGTCAGCTACAAGCCGCAGGGCACCGAGATCACGGACGTGATCACGCCGATCTGGCAGAAGGTCTGGGAGCACGGCCTGAGCGTCCCCGACGGGCTGCAGCAGGTGCAGTCCGCGGTCGCGCCGCTTGCCGCAAAGAACGCGTGAGGCAGTATCCACCCGGCCAGGTGCGGCTGCTGCCCACCCTGGGCCGGATTGACTACGCGGATCAGGTCAGCCCGTTCGCGCACCGCGTCTCGCTGGTGCGCGGCTACCTGATGAGCCTGGCCCCCGAGAACCTGCTGCGCCCGTTCCGTTTCGAGGCGGGGATCGCCGCGCCGTCGGCCGGTGCTGGACACGGCGGCTGGGAGGCGCTGGAGTCGCAGCTACGCGGCCACTTCCTCGGTCACTGGCTGTCGGCCGCCAGCCGACTAGGCGATATCGAACTCCGAGCGCGGGCGACGACGATCGTCGAGGGACTCGCGGAATGCCAGCGGGAAAACGGTGGCGAGTGGGTCTTCTCGATCCCGGAAAAATACCTGCACCGGATCGCCCAGGACAAGCCCGTCTGGGCGCCGCACTACACCATCCACAAGACGCTGATGGGCCTGCTCGACGCGCACCGTTACCTCGGCAGCGACCTCGCGCTCGACCTGGTGACGAACGCCGCTTACTGGTTCCTCCGGTGGACCGACGGCCGGTCCATGGACGACATCCTGGATCACGAAACCGGCGGCATGCTCGAGGCGTGGGCCGACCTGTACGCCGTCACCGGTGACCCCAGGCATCTCGAGCTTGCGCACCGGTACGTGCGGCACCGGCTCTTCGGCCGGCTGCTCGCGCGCGAGGATCCGCTGACCAACCGGCACGCCAACACCACCATTCCCGAGGTACTCGGCGCCGCCCGAATGCACGAGGTCACCGGCCAGGAAAGCTGGCGGGCGATCACCGAGGCGTACTGGGACTGCGCCGTGACCCGGCGCGGTTACTTTGCGACCGGCGGCCAGGGCAGCTACGAGATGTGGACGCCGCCGCAGGAGTTCGCCGCTCGTCTCGGCGCCCGCACCCAGGAGCACTGCACGGTCTACAACATGATGCGGCTGGCTGACGTGCTGCTGCGCTGGACCGGCGAACCGGCGTACGCGGACTACTGGGAGCGGAACCTGTACAACGGGATGCTGGCCCAGCAGCATCCCGGCACCGGCATGGTCACCTATTACCTGCCGCTGTGCCCGGGCGGGCACAAGACCTGGGCCACCGCTACGGACAGCTTCTGGTGCTGCGTGGGGACCATGGTGCAGGCCCACACCCAGCACAACGAATCTATCTATTTCAAAACGGCGGATGGTGTATCGATCGCCCAGTACATCCCCTCGGTCCTCGACGCCGACGGAGTGCGGATCGAGCAGCGACCCGATCGCGAGGTCGGCACCCACATCGCGGTGACGTCCGATACCGGTGCTATCCGGCGGCCCGGCCGCCGGGTGACCGAGCTGACCGTCGCCGCCCCGGACGAGCTCACTCTCCGGCTTCGCATCCCGTGGTGGGTCCGCGGTAAGGCGTCCATCCAGATTGATGGCGGCTCCCCGATCCTGGCGGCGCCCGGCGAATTCGCCGAGATCCGGCGGCGCTGGACGGGCGAGGTGATCCGGCTTGAGTTCCCGTCCGGCCTGACCGCGGAACGGCTGCCCGACCGGCCGGACACGGTCGCCTTCCTGGACGGTCCGGTGGTGCTGGCTGGGCTGTGCGCGGCGGAACAGCCGCTGACCGGCGACGTTACCCGGCCGGAGGAGTTGCTGTGGCCGGATGATGAACGCGACCCGTTCCGCTGGAACGGCGGATACCGGGTCCGCGGGCAGGCCGGCGGCCTGCGATTCATGCCTCTGCATGAGGTGACCGATGAGCAGTACAGCGTCTACTTTCCGGTGGTGAACCAGACATGATCACTCGACGCAATGGATTGCTGGCCGCTGGCGCCATGCTGGGAGCCGCCGCGCTCCCCGGCAGTGCCTCGGCTTCGGAGTTGCCCGGCTCAGGAGATGGCTGGGTCGGCAGTTGGGGCGCGGCCACTTGCTCCGGCATCACCGAGCTTGGCAGCGCCGCCCTCACCGTGCGAAACGTCGTGCACACCAGCCTCGGCGGCCCGGCAATCCGGCTCCGGCTGAGCAATGCGTTCGGCACGGCGACGTTCACGCCCACCGCGGTCACGGTGGGAATCCCGGTATCCGCGGGCAGCGCGGAGGCCAAGGAGATCGTGCCGGTGACGTTCGACGGCCTTCTCGCGATCACGATCCCGGTCGGCGCCGAGGTGATCAGCGACCCGGTTCCGCTAGCGGTCGCTCCCGAGAGCGACCTGCTGGTCTCGGTGGGGGTAGCGGCCGGGACCAATCCCGCGACCTTCCACCTGCACGCCACTCAGGTGAACTACGTGGCCGACGGTGACGATCACGCGGCCGACCTGGCGGGCACCGCTTTCAGCACGACGACGGATTCATGGTTTTACGTGACCGGGGTGGACGTGCGCTCCTCTGGTGCGCGGGGGACCGTGGTGTGCCTGGGCGACTCGATCACCGACGGGGTTACCTCCACGGTGGGCGCCGATGATCGCTGGCCCGACTACCTGGCCAGGCGACTGCTCAAGCTGCCACCCCAGCAGCGATTCGGTGTGCTGAACGCGGGCATCAGCGGGAACCGGGTGCTGCTCGACGGCGCGGCGCTGGCCCCGGGCTATGCCGCGGCCGGGCAGAGCGCGGTGGCCCGGGTGCAGCGGGACGTGCTGAGCCGCACCAATGTGCGGACGCTGATCCTGTTCGAAGGCATTAACGACCTCATCTGGCTGCCGAGCCAGCTGGACCCGCAGCAGATCACCGGCGGCCTGCGGCAGATCATCCAGCAGGCGCACGCCGTCGGCGTCCGTGTCATCAGCGCGACGCTGACCCCGGCGGGCGGTTACACCGGTGGCGGTTTCGGTGCGCCGCAGGAGGCCGCCAGGCAAGCCGTCAACGCCTGGATCAGGCACAGCGGAGTCCCGGACGCGGTGCTGGACTTCGACGCGGTGCTCCGTGACCCGTCGGACCCTGGGGTCATCGCGCCCTGGTACGACTCAGGCGACAACCTGCACCCCAACGACGCCGGCTACCAAGCCCTCGCCAACTCGATCAACCTCGCCGACCTCAGCTGACCCCGGCCGCGTCGCGGAAGACCAGCCACCGCATGGCGACGTACAGCCATACCGCCTCGCAGGCCGCCGCGATCACCCTGGCCACCTCGTAGTTCACGCCGAGCGCGGCCAGGCCGGCGCCGACGCCGAGGATCAGGGCGACGTAGTTGACGATTATCACCGCGGCGTAGACGCCGAGCTGGCGGCCGGCCGGGGAGCGGGAGCGGAAGTTCAGTACCCGGTTGAGCAGGTAGGAGAGCGCGGACGCGACGGCGTAGGACAGCGTGATGCTCACCGGCACCGGCCAGCCCAGGTCCCCGTGGAAGGTGGCCAGCAGCAGGAGGTCGCAGGTGAACGTGAAGCTGTTGATGATCGCGTAGCCGAGCAGGCTGGGCGGAACGGTCCGCGACAGGCCGAACGGAAGCCGCCGCGTTGCCGCCGCCATCGCGGTCGCGAACCACTCGCCGTGCCATGCCCCCGCCATGGCGCCATTGTGGTGCACGCGGGCGGCTGGCCGTCAACCGCGGGGCGTCTAGCAGGCGAACGAGCCGGCCCGGCGGACAATCTGCGATTATCGCGCTACTGTCTGTCTGGTTGGTGTACGCATGGCGTCTTTTCCGGGAGGGGTTTCGGTGAGACTGCCCACCGAAACGACTAGTTTCATAGGACGCGCCGCCGAGCTTTCCGACGTCGGAGGGCTGCTGCGCAGGGCCAGGCTCGTGACGCTCACCGGTCCTGGCGGGGTCGGCAAAACGCGTCTGGCGGTACGGGCCGCCCGCCGGGCCGCGGGGGCGATGCCCGACGGGGCATGCCTGCTGCCGCTGTCCGCGCTGCGCGATCCCGGACTGCTGCCCGCCACGGTCGCGACCGCGCTCGGGCTGCCCGAGCAGTCGGCGCGCCCGGCGATCGAACTGGTCGTGGACTTCCTCAAGGACAAGAAGCTGCTCCTCATCCTGGACACGTGCGAGCATCTGATTGACGCCTGCGCGCTGTTCACCGATGTGGTCTTGCGTGCCACCGACGGGGTGACCTTGCTGGCCACCAGCCGGCAGCCGCTGGACGTGCCGGGGGAGAACGTCTACCTGGTGCCGCCGCTTCCGTCCGATGGCGCGGATGCCGTCGCGTTGTTCGCCGACCGGGCGGTCGCGGTGGCACCGGGCTTCGTGCTTGACGACACCGCCTGCTCGCTGACTCTCGAACTCTGCCAGCGGCTGGATTGCATTCCGCTGGCCATCGAGCTGGCCGCGGTCCGGCTGCGCGCGTTGTCGCTAGCCGACCTCGTCGCGCGGCTCGGGGACCGGTTCCAGCTGCTCGCGGGCGGTTGCGACGGGGCCGAGCGGCATCAGACGCTGCGGATGACGATCGAGTGGAGCAGTGATCTGTGCCTGGACACTGAGCGGCTGCTCTGGGCGAGGCTGTCGGTCTTCGCCGGGGAGTTCGGACTGGACGCGGCGGAGGCCGTCTGCATCGGCGACGGACTGTCGCGGGATGGAGTGCTCAACGCGCTGATCGGCCTGGTGGATAAGTCGATCGTGCTGCGCTTCGGCGACCGGTACCGGATGCTGGACACGATCCGCGAATTCGGCGCGGACCGCCTAGCCGCCTCGGGGGAAACGAGCCGGTACCGCACGGCGCACCGTGACTATTACCTGGAGATCGCCCGGCGGTTCGATTCCGCGTTCATCGGGCCGGACCAGATGGACTGGGTCGACCAGATAGCCAGCGAGCAGGCGAACTTCCGCGTCGCGCTGGAGTACTGCCTGTCCGCCCCCGGCGAGGAGGCCGCGGGCCTGGAGATGGCGGTGCGGCTGTGGGGGTTCTGGATCTCGATGAACCTGCTCACCGAAGGCCGCTACTGGATGGGCCGCGGGCTGGAACAGGTGCCGCCGCCGTCCCGCGACCGAATCCGGGCCCAGTGGCTGACCAGCTGGTTCCTTGACCTTCAGGGCGAGGGAGGGGACCGGGCACCACTGCTCGCGCCGGCTCGTGAGGAGGCCATTGCCCTCGGCGACGAGGTGGGGCTCGCCTGGGTGATCAAGATGGCCGCCTGCACTAGGGGAATCCGGGGCGACATGGATGGCGTACTCGAGGACTACGCCGATGCGCTGAGCCGGATGAAGCGGCTCGGCGACCCGACCGGGATCATCATCGTCGGGGCGATCAAGGGCGCGTTCCATGCCTTCGCCGGCCAGTTCGACGAGTGCGTCGCGGAATGCGACGAGGCGCTGGGCCGGCTGCCGGAGGGCGAGTGCTGGACGCGCGCCTACACTTTGTGGCTGAAGACGATCGGGCTGTGGTTCCGCGGCGACTACGCCGAGTTCGACGAATGCCATCGCACCGGGTTGCGGCTTAAGGCACCGCTGAACGACCTGATGGGGATCGCGCATCATCTGGAAGGGCTCGCCTGGGACGCCGCGCGGTCAGGAGACTACGTCCGGACAGCCCGGCTGCAGGGAGCCGCCGACCGGATGTGGCGCGAGGCGGCGAGCGAGCCGCGGTTTGGCATACCCGTCCTCCACGAGGAGCACCGGAAGGCGCGGGCCGCCGCGGTGGAAGCACTCGGAGAGTCGCGGGCGAAGGCGGAGTTCCGGGCCGGCTCCGCACTGGCGCTGCGTCAGGCGATCTGTTACGCGGTCGACGCGGACATCAACCCGTCGGCCGCCCAGTCCTCGCGGCTGGAACTGCTGACCGCTCGCGAACGCGAGGTCTCGGCCCTCATCGCGGAAGGCCTGACCAACCGGGAGATCGCCGCCCGTCTCGTGGTCTCCAAACGAACGGTCGACGCACACGTCGAGCACGTCCTCACCAAGCTGGGCTTCTCCTCACGAACCCAGATCGCCACCCTGATCGCCGGCCAGCAAACCCGTAGCTGACCGAGCGCGGGAACTTCTACGGTGCCGTCGATGGCCCACCGCTGGGGCTGGAGCGCCACCGATGGGCCATCGCTGGCGTCGCAGGAGGGGCTGAGGCGGGCGGTGAGCCGACGGGCTGGACGATCCGCATCCCGCGACGAGCGCGAGAATGCCAGCAGTCATCAGCCACTTATGTACCGTAACCATACTGAAAGCCTATAATTCCAGTAGGTATACTCGTTAAGAGCCTAAATGATGACGAGGGTGCGAGCGGCGGTAGCGAGTACGTCGCCGATTGCCCGCGACCGGGCGCAAGATATGTCGTACAGAACGATGTCGGTGACGGCCAGTCCAGCAGCAGCGATCGCCGGGCAGATCAGCGGCGTACGGAAACCACCTCCGCCGACAATGGTGACTCGCACGGTTGGGAGCCTACTTATGGACGAGACATTCGACCTGTTCGTGAGCGGCACCGTGTTCTTCGATGTTGTCTTCACCGGTATCGGCTCGCTGCCCGCGCTCGGCACCGAGCTCCAGGCCGACGGGATGGGCTCCTGTCCCGGCGGCATCGCGAACCTGGCCATCGCCGCGAGCAGGCTCGGGGTGCGGACGGCGCTGTCCGCCGCATTCGGCGACGACGTGTACGGGGACTTCTGCTGGTCGACGCTCACCTCGCAGGAGGGCGTTGACCTGTCGCATTCGCGGCGGTTCGCGGACTGGCACTCGCCGGTCACGATCTCGATGGTGGTGGACAGGGACCGGGCGATGATCACCCACCAGCACCCGGTTCCGTCCGGGGATCTTCCGGTCTCGGTGCCGTCGGCGCGGGCCGGTTTCGCGCACCTGGACGCCGACCCGCGCTCGTGGTATTCCACGGCGGCGGCGTCCGGGATGTTGCTGTTCGCTGATACCGGGTGGGACGAGAAGTGGTCGCCGTCGGTGCTTGAGCAACTCGAGCATTTCCACGGGTTCCTGCCGAACAGCGTGGAGGCGATGGCCTATACCCATACCGACGATCCGCACGACGCCCTGCACGCGCTCGCCGACCGGGTGCCGGTCGCGGTCGTGACCTGCGGGGGACAGGGCGCGCTGGCCATCGACTCGACCACCGGGGAGCAGGAGTGGGTGCCGTCGCTGCCGGTCAACGCGCACGACCCGACGGGAGCGGGCGACGTGTTCGGCGCGGCGTTCGTGCTCGGGACGCTGCGCGGGTGGCCGTTGCGGCAGCGGCTCGCGTTCTCCAACCTGTGCGCCGCCCTGTCCGTGCAGTACGTCGGCGGGTCGTTGGCGGCGCCGGGCTGGGGCGACATCATCGACTGGCTGGCGCGCACCAAGGCGAAGGCGGCCGATGGGTCCGCCCACGCGGGCGAGTTGCTGGGGGCGTATGGGTTCATAAGCGACGTTCTGCCGGAGTCGGGGCGGCTGTGGGTGCGGCGCGCTCGCGCGACGATCGCCCGCACGTCCGACGCGGGCTAAGTTTCGGTTTCTGGCTCGCGGGGCTCGGACCAGGCGAACACGAGCGACGCGCCAACGAGCCCGAGTACCAGGCCGACAACGAAGCCGCCGAGGTTGGACGTGATCCAGGATGCTACCGACAGCAGCGCCGCGACGACCGCGTAGAACGGGCGCTGCTCGGGAGAGAAGGTCACGAGCAGACCGCACACGGCGATGAGAATCGGGATGACCTGGCCTGCCAGTCCCTCGAGCCCGAGGTGCACGATCACGTGCACCGGGGCTATGCCGCTGGCGAACATCTCCGCCCCGGCGAGGACGAGGAACAGCCCGCCCCAGAACGGGCGCCTTCGCCGCCACTCGCGGAACCCGCGGCGAGACCGGGTCGGCCGGTGCACGGGGGATTCTGTTTCGGCGACCATGCTCAGCACCCGGTTGAGCTGAAGCTCATGCTGAGGCCGGGGAGCGTGAACGTGCCCGCGGTTGTGGCGTAGTTGGTCTGCCGCAGGTTGTTGATCGTCACGGTGTCCGCCTGCTGGCTGAACAGGCCCTTGGCTCCGGTGACTCCAGGCACCTCGTTCAGCGTGCTGGCGTCCTGGCCGACGTTCATGTTGCTGAAGCTCGCGTCGCCGGTGATCGACGACGAGTCCACCACCAGTGTGTCGGCGCTGACCGGGGTACTGCCGCCGCCGGCGGTGATCTTCAGGTACTCGCCGCCGAGGGCGATGCTCTGGCACATGTTGGTCAAGGTGGCCGACCTGATCGCGGACACGATCAGCACGAGCTGCCCGCCGGTGGTCCCCGCGTTGGGGCTGCCAGGGGCCATGCTGTCGAGCGTGGCGAACTGCTCGAAGCCTTCACCGGTCAGCTTGTCGGCGGTGACCGTGAAAGGGATGCCTGATATCGAGAACTGCACTCCAAGGGCGCCTTCGGCGGTGAGCACCACCAGCGCGCCGGTAATCGCGCCACTCGCGATGAGCATTGCGCCGAACCGGCGCCATCGTATCCCGCCGCGATCTTGATCGCGATCTTGTTTGCGGGCAGCGCGAGTTCTCTTCAATAGCATTTAGGCTCCTCGCTCTATCGCTATAAACTCCTCACCCCCGAAATGAAGTTACTCTTCGGTAGTTGTCTCGGTCAAGGCTTGTTTTTAATTCCCTGGCAAGCAGTTGGAGGCTGCTGAACCGGGGCTGGCGGCCGCGCCGCCTCGTCAGGGCCGGTAAAAGGAACAAGGGTGAAGTAGGTGAGCAGCGGGAGCAGGCCGGGCAGCTCGGCGGCCCGTCCGCTCGCCACGTAGCGGTAGATCGTCGCGTGGATGCCGCCGACGACGCAGGCGGTCAGTTCGTCCAGCGCGGGCATCCCGGGACGGAGCGGCGCGTCGTCGAAGAACGGGGCGAAGCGGCTCAGCATCAGGCCCCGCTCCCGTCGTCCGGCCGGGCCGACGGCGTCGATCTCCACGACGGCCATCATCGCGAACTCCGGGGCTGAGGCCAGTATGTTCAGCAGTGCGGCGAGCGCCGCTCCTGCTCCCTCCTGCCAGTCGCCTGCCTGCGCATATGCGCGTTCCATAGCCTCCATCACCACGTCGATCCCGTGCCGGTAGGTGGCGATGAACGCATCCTCCTTGCCCTCGAAGAGCGCGTAGAACGCGGGGCGCGTGACACCTGCGGCTTGGCAGATGTCGGTTACCCGGGCCGCGGCATAGCCCTTGCGTGCCACGGTCTGAGCGAGCCCATCGAAGAGCCGGTCGCGCTGGGTGGCCGCCACGACCTCGGGAGAGACCCGGCTCGGACCGCGCTTGATGGCCCGGGCGGGATCACGTCCTGCCCGGGATCCGGGAAGGAATGAGCTTAGTGTGGATAGTGGGGTTCCCGATCTCTGTTGTGCATTCAACTGCCTCTCCCATGCCTCTTGACTTTGAAACCTGCCGGGTTTAGAACTTCCTTGAGTATCCAACCCGACTCGGCGTGTACATACCCCAACTATCCACGAACCACGCGCGCTTATTCAAGGCGCGTGTTCGAAAGGAGTGCCTTCAATAACCTAATAACCGGGGTCACGGGGTCAGCTAACCATTGTCTTGATATCCCAATGGAGGGTTCAAGTTCATGCGCAAGCACCTGTACTTCACAGCCGCGGTAATGGCCGGCCTTCTTAGCCTGGCTATCGCGCTTCCGGCCTCGGCTGACACCACGGACGTACTCACTTACGGCAGCCTCGGCGGCAGCAATGTGGCCGTGGGCGACACCGTTTCCGCCGCACTCGCGTCCGGTACTGACGCGGACTTCTACTCGAGTTCGACTGGCACCTCGGGCGTCTCGTGCACGGATTCCACGTTCACGTCCACCGTGACGGGCAACCCGGCCGCCAGTGGTGTGGCTACCGAGTCGGTAACGGCGCAGACCTTCGGCGACTGCTCCTCGAACGTCGTAGGGGTCACTGGTGTTGACTCCGTCACTGTCTCGAACCTGCCATTCACGGCGTCGGTGGACGACAGCACCGACTCGATCACGGTCACCGGGACCTCGTCCGCCCCGATCGAGAGCACCGTGGACCTGGACACCTTGTTCGGGACGATCAGCTGCGTCTATGAAGCGGACGGCGACACGCTGACCGGCACAGTTAGCAACACCGACAACTCAATCGACTTCAGCGCCCAGCAGTTCGACCTGATCTCGGGGTCGGCGCTGTGCTTCAGCAACGGCTACTTCACGGCTTCCTACGCGCCCATCGAGGACACCACTCAGGGCGATGCCCTCGTTTACGTGAACTAGCGTCACCCCCAGGTCTGGCCCCGGCCGTTCCCCGCTGCGGCCGGGGCCGCCGCCCGCTCGCGGCGGTTTTGCTGGTGAGTGCGGCCTTACCCCGACTCTTAGCTGGGCAACTCCGCACTCACCATGATCACGTCGCGTCGAGCCAGTGCTTGCGGCCGACGATGATCAGGCTGAGCTGGCGGCGCGCGGTCGTGACGATCCGCTCCGCCTCGGCCGGCTGATCCGCCGGGACGTCCAGCAGGGCGGCGGCGAGCAGCATGATGTGATTGACGAACAGGTCGGCCAGCATCCTGATGTCATCACGTTGCCACCGCTCGAACTCGGGCATCGCGGCCATGTCGTCGGCAAGTTCCTCGGCTGCCAATTCCAGCTTGTCCCTGATGGCCCCCCGGACGAGGGCCACGCCACCGTACTTCTCCCGCGCGATGACGCGGAACTGCCCGCGGAATGTGTCCAGGTAGCTGACCAGCAGGTCCAGCGAGCGGCGGGCGATCTCATCCGGGTCGGTCAGGCCCTGGCGCGTCTCGCGCATGGCGGGCAGCAGGTTGCCAAGCGACTCCTCTACCAGGGCGACGCCTAGGTCGTCCATATCGCGGAAGTGCCGGTAGAACGCCGCGGGCACGATGCCGGCCGCGCGGGTAACCTCCCGCAGGCTCAGGCTGCTGAGGTTCTGATCCTCGAGCAGGCTAACGGCCGCGTCGAGCAGGGCCTGCCTGGTCCGCTGCTTCTGTTCTTGTCGTGTGTTGCGCGTCTCTTGTCGTGTGTTACGCGTCATAGACCGCTCGTCGGTGAACAGTCGTGCACTCCATGACCGGATCATAGTAGAGTTCTTAGTGAACGAATGTTATCTCAACTGTTCACTGAATGAAGGGGTGCCATGATCGTCTTCCTGCTCTTGCTCGGCGGGTTGCTGTACGGCACGGCCGCGTTCGCGGGCGGAACTGTCTACGCGCTCGCGGGGATCGCGTTCGCTATGTGGATAGCGATCGCGTGCCTGCGCCTGGTCCGGCGGCCGGGGCGGCGTGATGCCTGAGGCGCGGGCGGCCCGTTCCTCGGCCTGGATCGGAGCGCTGCTCGGGACGGCGGGCCTGTTCATGCTCAACCTGGTCTTCGGCCCGATCGCGATCGGCTTGGGCGTTACGGCGCTTCGGCGGCACGTGGCGGGGCCGGTCGCGCTGGTCGCGATCGCTCTCGGGGCAGCGGACGTGATCCTGGAACTGGTCCTAGCGGGCCTGTGGTTCCGTCACGGCCTGGTGTGGCGCTTCGGAGCCTGATTCGGGGCCTCTTTCCTCGTGAGTGCCGCACTGACCAGACTCTTACCTGATGGGTGCCACATCAACCAGGAACCTGGCCTAAGACCGATTTCCAGATACCTGGAAAGACCCCGGGTTCGGTTGACCGCCGCAGGTCCCAGCCGACATCCTCACTCACGAGAGTCAACGGAAAGAAGGACGGTGCTAGATGCCGCAACGCCCAATCTCGTCGAGGGGGAACCGGAAGCGCTGGGTCATCGTCGGCGCGGTCGTGGGCACCTGGCTGGTGTGCGAGCTCATCACGGGTTCCTATCTCTCGGCGACCGTGCTGCTCGTGACGCTCGCCGCGCTGGGTGCGATCGTGGTGGTGTTCGCTCGTCACATGGGTTACACGATGGATCACCCGGTGGTCCAGCGACTCGCGTCCCGGCCGTGGCGCAGCGCTCCTGATGTGCTCCGCGTCGCCGCCAGGCACCTGGACGACGTGTTCATCATCACGCCGAGCGGCAAGGCGATCGCTCCGGTCACCGTCGAAGTGCGGCTCAACCCCGACGATCTCGCCGAGCTCTGCCAGCGGATGGACATCGGATCGATCAGCCTCAGCATGACCGAGGCCTACGAGCAGGCGATTACCCAGCGGAACGCCCGGATGGCTCACCAGGGCCGCCCGGACGTGTACGTGATCGCCGACGATTCCGTCGCTCGCGGGCGCTTTCGCCTCGGTCAGGGCCAGCCGGCTGACGCCTTTGGCTCGCAGGAAGCTTCCGTGCTGCAGGACGCCTACGCCTCACAGGTGATCTTCGAGTCGCAGGACGCTGCTCGCGCGGCTCAGCCCGCACCCGACTGGTCCTGGAGCGATGGCCTCACCAGGGCGGAACCCCAGGCCGCGGCCGCTGGGCGGGACCTGCCCACCGTCATGGAGCGGACATTCGCCCCGGTGCCGGTGCTCCGGCTGGTCACCGGCAACTCGGTCACCGAGACCACCACCTCAGGCCACCGGGCCGGGCGGGGAAACGTCGAGCTGGTGCTGCCCGACGTTTCGACCATCTCCAGGGAGCACGCGCGGTTCACCTACTCCGACGGCAAGTGGTGGGTCTCCAACATGGGCCTGAACGGGATCATGCTGAACGGCTCCACGGTGAATGAAGAACGGCCGCTCAGCGATGGCGACACGATCCGCTGGGGTACTCGCCCGGACGCGATGGAATCGAAGGTTGAGATCGCATGACCGGATATTGTCCACTACGTGAGTCATCTGTTCCTGTGGTCAGCCGTGCGCGGAGAATGGCTCGACTGCCCAGCTGAGGAAATCACCTGGCTGGACCGCGCGCTGCTGTCCGGCAACGAGGATCTCACCCTGCACCGGGCACCGCGCTGCCCTGGCCTGCGGTACCTGAACCACCACTGGGAGTTGTTCAGCCGTGACACGACGCACCGGGTCTACCTGGCCCCCGACGGCCCGTCGCTCAGCCCGGAAGCGGTCCGCCAGTCGGCCAGCCACGTGCTCCCCGTCGCCCCGGCCCGCTACGAGGCGCTGCCGGTCCCGATGGAGGCGGGCAGCTGGCTGATCAGCGTCGGGACCTGGGTCGTGCGAGTGCGCCACGAACGGACCGAGCAGACCGCCGCGGTACCTTCATTGGACCATAACGACGTGACGACTCGGGAGAGCGAGCAAATGCGCCGCGGCGCGGCCAAGCCCGAGGAGGACTCGGCGGGCCGGGTACGTGCCTGGTTCAAGCGGAATGACCGGGCCCGCCTGGCGATGGCCTTCTATTACCAGGACTTCATCCGCGGACTGCCCGCGCCGCAGCCGGTTCCCATGATGGATGTGGTCGTCGCCCTCGACCTGAACGGCGAGGGCACCGTTTCCGACTACAAGAAACTCCTGCAGAGCCTCATCTGGTCCGAACGCGGTCACGCCCGCGACCTGGCGGGTTACCTGATCGGCAACGACCTGCTCACCCCGGCCGACCTGGACGACGCGCTGCGCGCCGCCTACGCCAACGAGCGCGAAGGCATCTCCGAACGCGCCCGCCAGCGCCTGAAGTACCGCCCGAAGGGCTGAACCACTGGCGAACCACTGGTGTCTCACTGGTGAACGGCTGGCATCGGGTGAAACACGGCTTTCTTGCGTAACGGTCTATGTGACCATGGATCCTCACCAACCAACTACGCAAGGGGGAACAAACGTTGCGAAAGCTCGCTCTGCTCGCACTGCCAGCCCTGCTGGCGCCCATGGCTGTCTTCGCCACCAGTACGGCGGCTAGGGCCGATATCACTACGAGTTGCTACAACGACATATGTCAGGTGTACGAGAGCATGGGCTCCGACGGATGCACCGCGACGGTCTGGCAGTCGAACAGCTCTGGTTACGAGGATTCCTCCGGTACCTTCGCCGAGACCTGGTATGTAGACGATCAGTCGGGCTACACGTGTCACTTCTGGTTCGAGCGTGACGTCAACGACACCGGCTGGTACCAGGTCGGTAGCACTACGGCGCTTGGGAGCACCCCCAACGTAGCCAACAGCACGCAAACCGGCCCGTTTTACGACGGCGGGAGTTACCAGGCTCGGGTCTGCTTCCAGTTTGACTGGGGATCGTCCCTTGGCGCTACGCACTGCAGCGGCGCCGTCTCCTACGAAGGCTGATACCGGCGGGGCTTCGCGTGTGATCGCATACGCGAAGCTCCCCAAGCCCCGGCATACTGGTCATTCTGGGAACGTACGCCACTATCGTCGCTGGTAGGAGTACTAGTGTCACGGCACTACCCTGTGCCCCGGTGTTCGCGCCAGCAACGTGTATGCATATGAGGGGAACGCGATGATCATCGACTGCCACGGCCACTTCACGACCGTCCCGCAGGCGCACCGCAGATGGCGTGAGCAGCAGTTGGAGTCCTGGGAATCCGGCACGCGACCGCCGGCTTACCCGGAGATCTCCGACGATGAGATCCGCGAGGTGATCGTCAGCGGGCAGCTCAAGTTGATGGACGAGCGCGGCATTGACACCGTCATCTTCTCCCCGCAGGCATCCCAGATGGGCCACCATCTCGGCGACGCTAACGTGAGCCGGGAATGGGCGGAGCATTGCAACAACCTGATCTACCGGGTCACCCAGCTGTTCTCCGGCCGGTTCATTGGCGTCGGCATGCTGCCCCAGTCGCCGGGGGTTCCGATCGCCGAATCGGTGCCTGAGCTGCGCCGGATCGTCAGCGAACTGGGTTTTGTCGGCTGCAACCTGAACCCCGACCCCAGCGGCGGCTTCTGGACGTCCGAGCCGCTCACCGATCGGAGCTGGTACCCCCTCTACGAGGTCATGTCCGAACTGGACGTGCCCGGGATGGTACACGTCTCGGCATCGGCGAATCCGGTCTTCCATGCGACGGGGGCGCACTACATAAACGCGGACACCACCGCGTTCATGCAGCTTGTGCAGGGCAACCTGTTCGGTGACCTGCCCGGTCTCCGGCTGATCATCCCGCATGGCGGCGGGGCGGTGCCTTACCACTGGGGACGCTACCGCGGCCTGGCTGACATGCTCGGCCAGCCGCCACTCCCGGAGAACGTGATGGGCAACGTCTTCTTCGACACCTGCGTCTACCATCAGCCCGGCATCGACCTGCTGACCAGCGTTATCGCCACCGAGAACATCCTGTTCGGCTCGGAGATGATCGGCGCGGTCCGCGGCATCGACCCGGAGACGGGCAACTACTTCGACGACACCCGCCGCTACATCGAGGCCTCGCCACTGTCCAAGCCCGAGCGCGCAGCGGTCTTCGAGGACAACGCCCGGCGCGTCTACCCCCGCATCAACGCCAATTAGTCGTTCGCCCGCACACCCCGCGAGCCCGGCCGTTCCCGCGTCCCAGCGTCCCCGTTATGTGCTATTTACCGGTTTTGTCGGGCTCCAGGGTTCCCGGCCGTGAGAATGGCCCATTCTCGCGGCTAGAACCGGGCCATTCTCGCGGCGGCAGGACTGGGGCGCGGCGGGCTGCGCGTTTGGACCACCCAAACCGCCAGGCCATAACCCGATGGGCGACTGTCGTGCGAGGCGGGGCTTACTGCCGTGCCTAGTCTGCGGCCCCGGATCGCGTATGGCCCTGAATGCGCGATATGCCGCATTCATCCACCAGCGGCGATCCTCTTGCGACCCCATCGATGGCGCTGGGGAAGGCCCGCCATTCTGCATCGACGGGGTGGCCGGAGGCCGTCAGTCTGCTGGTATGTCCTTTATGTAGGTTATCTCCGCATTGGATGCTGTTCCTCAAGGGGTGTGGAAACAGGGCACAGGTGTTATGGCGGTTAAATTGCGAAAATAGGCTTAAAGTGGACGACTTACTTTGAACGCCTGAACAGTGATCGTGGCCGAGGTTATCGTTATTAATAGTCGTCAAATAGTCACATTGCGCGACATCCCCTGCCTTTGGAGAGGAAGGCTTGATGGTAGAGCGCCACGATATGTCCGCCTTTCCTCTAACGCACGGTAACCACGAGCGCCGCCCGGAGGGTGACGGCGGAACATTAACGTGGTGGCGGGCTCGATCGTGGCGTAAGGATCTAGCCGTTCTGGCCCGCATCCGGCATGGCCTGAAGATGCTCGACGGAGACGACCCACCGCCATCGGAACAGGATGTGCCGCCCGGCTTGGGGTCTTCCGCCGCGCAACCCCTTGCCGCTCCGACGACGCTCGCCCCGCCACCGGCAACCCGGTCCCGGACAACGCCACCACCGTCCCCGGCGGGAGGGGCGCCTTCCGAAACGGCCGCGCCATCATGGCATCCGTTCGCGTCGCCCTCGGCTGTCGGGCCGCACACCACCGGAACGGGACTCCCCGCGGGGGCGAGAGTCACTCCGGTGCGGCACCAATCCGCTGTGCGGTCCGGAACTGCCGAACGGCCCGGAACTGCCGAACCGCCGGGAGCCATCGCGCGGCCTGAGACCCGTGTGCCGCCGGGAGCCGCCGAACGGGCGGGTACCGCGGACCGGGTGGGAGCCGCTGAACTGCCCGGAGCCGCCGAACAGGCGGGGGCACCCGATCGCCCGGGGGCCGCCGAACGCGAGGGGCTCGCCGATCGGCCAGAGGTCGCCGAACGGGGAGAGAGCGGCGAACGG